>DATHQX010000185.1:0-42392 GCA_035482295.1 Verrucomicrobiia bacterium | reverse complement strand
TCTTTACAACGTGTTCAATCACCCGAACTTTGCTCAGCCAGTCGATACGTATGGTGCCGGCAACTTCGGTTCAACCTTCGAGACCACTGCTCCGCCGACCGGTCCTTATGGATCGTTCTTCGCGGGTCTGCCTTCGGGACGTATCATCCAGTTCCAGGGCAAAGTGGTGTTCTAACCTTCACCTCGGACGTAACCAACGGCGGCTCTCTTGTAGAGCCGCCGTTGTCATTTAAGCCGTGTCGCCAGACCTCACTGGGGCATTCTCGCGTACGAGCAGCTTTTCCCTCCGGACTCTATCCACTTCCCGCTCCTGCTATATGTAATATTGTAAAAAACAAAGCCGCTGCCTATAGAAACACATAGATGGCTGTTTCGAAGGCGGAAGTCCCGCTCCTACTACTCCTTTCCCATCAATAATTTACAGCCACTTTTTGATATTTCGGGGACTGGCCCACTCCTTGCCCTACTCTCCTCCGAGGCCGGAGTGTCTGCCGGTCGGACAATTAGGCCCTCTCTGGCCCCCGAGTCAGGTGAGATTGAGATAGGAAAAAACAGAAGCTACGTCTTGAGGGGAGATATGACAGTAAAAAGACTGATCACTGGATTGTTGGCAGTATTGGTGATCGCCGCGGTGATGGCGCCGTCGTTGATGGCGCAATCACTGGTTTCCGGCGACCTTACCGGTACAGTCACCGATCCAAGCGGTGCGGTCGTTTCCGGTGCTTCGGTCATGCTGAAGAGCGATTCCACCGGTCAGACCCGCTCCACGTCAAGCAGTTCCAATGGAAATTATCGATTTTCTCTGTTGAGTCCGGGAAGCTACACCATCACGGTGACGGCATCCGGCTTCAGCAAGACGGAGACTAAGGCCGTCGTTAACGTCGGTCAGGCCTCCATCGCCGATGTGAAGATGGCTGTGGGCGCATCGTCTACCACGGTGGAAGTCACTACGACTGCACCGCTGGTCAACGCCGACAACGCCGATCTGTCCACCAACTTCAACCAGGCCCTGATCTCGAATCAGCCCAACGGCGGTAACGATCTTTCCTATATCGCACAGACGGCTCCCGGCGCGATCATGAACACGGCTGCCGGTTACGGCAACTTCAGCGTGTACGGACTGCCGGCGACCTCGAACCTGTTCTCGGTCAACGGCGAGAACGACATGGATCCGTACCTAAACCTGAACAACACGGGCGCCACCAACCTGATGCTGGGCCGCAACGACCTGCAGGAAGCGACGGTAGTCAGCAACGCTTACTCGGGCCAGTACGGACAGCAGGCAGGCGCGCAGGTCAACTACGTGACCAAGTCGGGCACCAACCAGTGGCACGGCAACGCTGTGTACTACTGGAACGGCAGCTCGATGAACGCCAACGGCTGGTTCAACAGTGCGCAGGGAGTTGCCAAGCCGTTCGCCAACAACAATCAGTGGGCAGCCTCCATCGGTGGACCGATCAAGAAGGACAAACTGTTCTTCTTCGTCAACACCGAAGGCATCCGCTTCATTCTGCCGGCCAGCTCTCCGGTGTTTTCGTGGAGTCCTAACTTCGTTGCAGGCAGCCTGGCAGCTGTGGCAGCCAACGATCCCGCTGAACTGGGGCTCTACCAGCGGTACTACCAGATCATGCAGTCGGCTCCCGGCTACGCCGGCGGCGCGACGGCATTCGGCCCCGGCGACGGTGGTTGTACGAGTTCGCCGAGCAACCCCGTCACTGGCGTTCCCATTCCGGTACCTATCGTTGGCAACTGCGTCTCGCAGTACCAGGCCAACGGCAATCAGAACGGAAACGAGTGGATTCTGAGCGGACGTGTTGACTACAACCTGTCCGACAAGGACCACCTGTTCTGGCGCTACCGCATGGATCACGGAACCCAGCCGACCTCGGTCGACTTCATCAACAACGCTTTCTCGGCCGACAGCTTCCAGCCTGCATATGACGGTCAGGGTCAGTGGACGCACGTATTCGGTGCCAACGCTACCAACCAGTTCATCTATGCCGGCAGCTACTATCGCGCCATCTTCACCCAGAACAATCCGCAGCTCTTCCCCTTCGAAGTTTCGCCTTCGGGTTTCAACCTGACATCTGAAGGCGGAGCGGTAGATAACTTCCCGCAGGGCCGCAACGTCACCCAGTACCAGTTTGTGGATGACTTCTCATGGACCAAGGGAGCTCACTCCCTGAAGTTCGGAGCGAACTTCCGCCGGTACGATGTGACCGATTACACCTTCAGCACGCTAACCAACCCGTTGGTCATCGCGGCTGATCAATACGAGTTCTTCAATGGAAATGCCTTTGAAACAGAAGAGCGCTTCCCGAGTCGTCAGACCGAACCGGTTGCGTTGTGGGGTCTCGGCTTGTATGCGCAGGACGAGTGGCGCGTCAGCAAGAGCCTGAAGCTGACTCTGGCACTGCGTGCGGAGCGCAACTCCAACCCGGTTTGCCAGACCAACTGCGGCTCCTTGCTGGACGGAGCTTTCAACAACCTGCTGGGCGCGGGCGTGATCAATGCCAACGCTCCGTACAATTCGTTCGTGGATGCCAACCGGCATCAGCTGTACCGCGGTGTGGATACGCTCGACTTCGCTCCGCGCTTCGGCTTTGCCTGGTCTCCGGGCGGCAGCGACCGGACCGTGATTCGCGGCGGCTTCGGCATCTTCTACGATGCTCCTCCTGCCGACGGAGTGGACAACTACATGGTGAACCTGCCGAACTCGGTCACCATCGTTCAGGCCAATCCTGGTGCCAATCCGAACACTACAGGTGCTATTCCGTGGGGCGATACGACCACGCCGAACAGCCCCTATATCACGGGTGCGGGTTCCGCAGCCGCGATCACCTCGGGATTCGCCTCCGGCGCGTCCTACAACAGTCTGTGCCAGCCGAATGCTGCGGGAACCTGCACCACCGGCTTCCGAGCTCCCTCCTATACCAACCAGGTGGGAACCTTCCACACTCCGTATTATCAGCAGTGGAGCTTTGGTATCGAGCAGGCTCTGGGCGACAAGTCGCAGGTGTCGTTGGGCTACGTGGGCAACCACGGCGTTCGCATCCCCTACGTTAACCCCGCTCTGGACGCCTTCGCGGCCGGCTACGCGCCGTTCCCGAACACTCCCCCTCTGGGTTGCGGAAACGCTGCTTGTTCGTCTTCCGCGATCTTCAGCCGTATGAACGAGTACTACTCGGGTGCGGTTTCCAACTACAACGGTCTGACCGCCAGCTTCAGCCAGCGTATGACCTATGGCTTTAGCGTTCAGGCCAGCTATACCTGGAGCCACGCGATGGACGAAGTGTCCAACGGTGGCGTCGGCGGCACGCCGTTCAACTTCGGCACGGCCCCGAGCTTGCAGTATCAGATCAACCCGGCTTGCTTCCGGTGTAACAACTACAGCAACGCCGACTACGATCTGCGCAGTTACTTCAGCGCCAGCTACGTCTGGCAGACCCCGTGGAAGTTCGGCAACAAGTTCGTCAACGGCGCCTTTGGCGGCTGGATGATCTCGCAGAACTTCTTCGCCCGTACCGGCCTGCCGTTTACGGTTATGAACGGCGAGAACGAAATTCTCGGATACAGCGCACCGATTTACGGTGTGATCGGACCTGCCAACGTCGTGACCGGCGGTCAAGGTGCTTGCGGCGGTCCGGCGAACTTCGTCACCGGAACGGCGTGTCTGAACGGCAACAACTTCAACACCAGTGATGTGAACGGAGACTTCCCCAACCAGAAGCGCAACCAATTCCGCGGACCTGGATTCTTCGACTCCGACCTGTCGGTGATGAAGAACTTCAAGCTGACGGAACGGATGGCGTTCGGAGTGGGAGCCAACTTCTACAACATCTTCAATCACCCTAACTTCGATCTCCCGGACAACGTCCTGGGCGATTCGACCTTCGGCAACACTTTGACGACCGTACTGCCACCGACCGGCCCCTACGGATCGTTCTTCGCCAACCTGCCTTCGGCACGTGTTATTCAGTTCCAGGGCAAGCTGACGTTCTAAGTTAAACTGCTTCGTCGCGGCGGCCTCAGTACGAGGCCGCCTTTTTTTTGCGCAACGGCTCGTCTCTTGCCCCTCTGGAGAGCTCTAAGAGGTGGCTAATGGAGATGAGATGTTTCTAGCTCGACGACCGCGATTTGCGGCGCCTGCGCCACTCCAGCACGCAGTAGCAATCCATAATCACGATGATGGGATCGAGCGGGTGACGATAATCCATGCTCGAATGCGTGATGTAGTACACCATGGGGAAAGTAACGAGAATCAATACGAGCGGAAATACTTCCTGCTCTTTACCGTTTAGCCACGCGTAGCGCAAGCCGCCGATGAGCAGCAGGGTCATCGCTGTAGCGAAGAACGTGTTGGGAATGTGAAACGGCTCGTCGGCGAGGAACTTAGGATCCAGCGACCAGAAACCCGTCCACATGTTCGCCACGTGCCTTGCCGACACCCAGACAAAGAATCCAGGATGCTGGCGAATGAAATCCAGCGCCTGCGTCTTCTTGGCGTCCATGTAGCCGATCTCGCCCAGCGCTCGCCACTGCGCATACTCGATCGGACTGGTGGTGGGATGAGCCGAGTCAGGCGTTACATCGGATGTATCGCCGTTGTTGCCGACGTGTACCTCCATCCAGAAGCCGTCACGTAGCGGGATGAAACGATCGAAGGCGCGATAGTTTCGAACCGTCCACGGTGTCACCACTGCCAGCAAAACCACGGCTGACGCCATTCCTGGCGCGAGCCATGGAAGCCCCGCCCGCGAGCGCCGGACTACCAGCCAAATCGCCAGAAATGGCAGCGGCCCCAGGAGCACCGGGCTGACAAGGCCTGCAGCGCCCCACAGCAAGCCCCACAGCAGCCAATCGCCGATGACGCGGCTCTTCTCCACCCTCAGCGTCTGTAGCCAGAGCAGGGAGGCAATCAGGCAGGTGAGCGAGTCGGAATAGATGCGGCCGCTCGCCAGGTAAATCGAGTACGGAAAAAACGCCCATGCCCAACCGGATACACGCGCGGTTCGCTCGTCGAGCACACGCTTGGCCAGGAAAAACACCGGGAAGACCGTGAGCGATGCAAACAGGCTGTTCAGGGTGAGGATCGCCATGGTGCTGCCGACCGTGAAGCCGCCAAACAGCTTCATGCACAGCGCGACCAGATAGGGATAAGCCGGCGGCAACATCGCCGTTGGCCCGCTAGGATCGAAGAACGGCGAGGAGAATCCGTGTCCTTCGCAGATCGAACGAGCGATGCGCCCCATCTCCCAGCCGAAGTGCCAATGGTCGCGGTAATTATCGAGGAATTCCGGCACCATGAACGCCGACACCGCCAGCCGGATGCCGAACGCAACCGCGAACATATACCGGAGCGATCGGCGCGTAGTTCTGGAATCAGAATCGTTCATTCATTACTCGTGGCGGAGACACTCGACCGGGTCCAGTCGGGATGCATTTTGGGCGGGCGTAATGCCGAAGATCACGCCGATCAGGCAGCAGACCAGGAAGGAGATCAGAGCGGACGTCACCGACACGGTTATGTGGTAGTTGATGAAGAGCCGCATCGAAAGCGATATGGCCATGCCGACGAGGGTGCCCGCCAAGCCACCGAGGACTGCGACATAGAGCGCTTCGCAAAGAAATTGCAGGAGTATCCCCCTGCGTGTGGCGCCTACCGCTTTGCGAACGCCGATCTCGTGGGTACGGGAATGGACGGTCGCCCACATGATGTTCATAATACCCACGCCGCCCGCCACCAGCGTCACCGCCGCAAACAGCAGCAGAATCGCGGTTAACGCCGCAGCTATGTTTTTCGCCGCCTGCAAAACTCCGGTCATGTTGCTGACGTCGTAAGTCGATTCCGGCCGATGCCGCGAGGCGATGACGGCCTTGATGCGATCGGTGGCTTCCGGAATCGTAGCGGAGTCGGCCATCGAGAAGTACAGCTGGTTGACCGAGTCGCTGCCGCTGATCACGCGCGCAACGCTGAAAGGAATCAGAATCGTGTTGTCTTCAATCTCTGACCGTCCCATCGTGTCCACACCCTCGCGGAAGACGCCGATGATAGTGAAGGGAATGTCCTGGATGTGCACTACCTGGCCCAGCGCCAGATCCAGCGATCCGAACTGACGTCGAGCAAGACTCTCCGTCAGCAGCGCAACTTTCGTCGCGGACTCGGAATCCGCCTGGTCGAAGAATCTGCCGCTGCTGATGACCAGCCGACGCACTTGCTCATATTGGGGATCCACGCCCAGAATCAGGATCTGCACATTCGCGGAATTCACGCGCATGGTCTGGTGAACGCTGACTACAGGTGAGGCAGCCTTCACCCCAGGCACGCCCTGTTCAACCGCAACCATGTCCCGCAATGTCAGATAGTCGCCCAACCCCGCGTTGGATGGGCCGCTCGAGATGCCGGTGTACTCCGCCCAAATCACGTTGGTACCTACGTTCTCGATCTGTGCCAGGACGTAGCCTCTTCCTGTCAGCGCCACCGTGACCACCAGGATCAGTGCCGCGGTTCCGACTGCCATGCTGAGGGCGGTCATCGCTGCTCGTAGTTTGTCGGCCCGAAGCGAGTCCAGGCCCATCGTCAGGATTTCGCGAAAGACGAGACCTTGGACAGGATGAAAGCTGGACGGGGCTGCGCGCGCGGTATCGGCTTGTGGCATGGACGAGTGCGCTTCCGGGTAGAAGGCTCCTTATATCATAGCGTCTTCGCAAAGCCGGGCTTCTGGCGGCTATTTTGAGGCTTCATCGTTGTCGCGTGCGAGCCGCCGGATTACGAACGCCGTAGCATCGCCCCTGTCTACGCCTCTGCTGCGCATTTGGTACACTCACCTTTCACGTTGAAAGTTTGAGGTCATCATGCCGAATCCGACACAGCCCTCCATTACGCAGCCAGCCATCCAGTTGACCAACACGCCTGACTATCGCGAAAGCTACGCCAACAGCGTTCAGGTGCGGGTAAATGTGTGGGATTTTTTCCTGGTATTCGGCACTTTGCAGCAGCAGGATGAAACGCGTGTGGAAGTGCGCAACTTCCAGGGGATCTATCTGAGCCCGCAGCAGGCTAAGGCGCTGCACACCATCCTGCAGCAGAACCTGGTCAACTACGAAAATACCTTTGGTGAGATCAAGCTGGATCCCCGCGCAGGCTCTGGCCAAGGCCCGATCCACTAGCCTTTGTCGCGTGGGGCGTATTACTTTTGACTCGCACAAAAAAGTGCTGGTCACCTGATGGTCAAGCCCAATAACTGGATGGCGAGTGCGCGCACCTACCTGTTTGCTTACGCACTCATTTTCACCTTCCTGTTTCTCACCCACGCTTTCTTGCTGCGCCTGCCGTACTTCTGGGACGAGGCCGGCTACTTCGTGCCTGCCGCACGCGACCTGCTGCTGACCGGCTCGCTCATTCCTCACACGACGTTATCCAATGCGCATCCGCCACTGGTGATGTTGTGGCTTGCTTTCTGGTGGAAGTTCAGCGCCTTTACCCCAACCACTACGCGAGAGGCGATGCTGATGGTTGCGGCTTTCGCGCTGGTCGGCCTGTGGCGCCTGGCACGGACCGTTTCGACCGAATCGGTTGCCACGGCGACGGTACTCTGCACCGCACTCTATCCCGTGTTCTTTACGCAGAGCTCGATGGCCCATCTCGACATGATGGCGGCTGCGTTCACCTTTTGGGGATTGGCGATGTACGTCGAGCGCAAGCCAATCGCGGCCATCGTGTTCTTCTCGCTTGCGCCTCTGGCGAAGGAGACCGCCATTGTCACGCCCATGGCGCTCATGGTTTGGGAGTTGCTCCGTCCCGTGCTGAAGGGATCGCGCCAGAACCGGCGCGAATCGTGGTTTCTATACGACTCGGCCAAGCACGCACTGTCGTTTCTGATTTGCGTGCTGCCGTTGCTGGCCTGGTTTGGCTACCATCATCAACACACCGGCTACTATCTCGGCAATCCGGAATACCTGCGCTACAACCTGCAAGCGACACTCGATCCTCTGCGGATTTCGCTCGCCCTCCTGATCCGGCTGTGGCACGTATTTGGCTACCTCAATCTTTTTCTTCTTGTCCTGGGCGCAGCGGCGGCGATGAGCCGCGCTCCGTTGCAAGAAGCTGACGGCTCGACCCGTCCCCGCATTTCGATTCCCGTTCAGTTGGCGTTTCTGGTTGTGTTAGCCGGCAATGTTGTGGCGGAGTCGGTGCTGGGAGGAGCGGTGCTGGCCCGCTACATGCTCCCCGTAGTTCCGCTGGTCATTCTGGTGTGTATCTCGACGATGCGTCGTCGGCTGCGGCAGTGGGCCTGGTATGTGGGCATCGCGGCGGCGGCGTTTGTCGTACAGCTTTTTGTGCCTCCGCCGTATCGCATCGCCCCGGAGGATACCTTGCTGTACCGCGACTATGTCATTCTGCACAAGCAGATAGCCGATCAACTCTCCCAGCATCCGCAGAGAACAGTTCTTACGGCGTGGCCAGCCTCGGATGAACTCACGCGGCCGTTCCTCGGCTATGTGAAACAGCCGCTCACCGTGGTGCGTATCGAGAACTTTTCAGCTCCGGAGATCGAAGCTGCAGCTCACGCACCCGACCAGTTCGATACCGCCTACCTCTTCTCCACCAAGTGGGAGCCGCCGCATCCCCTGCTGCAAAGCCTGACGTTTGGAAAGCAAATCCAAGAACGCTTCTTCGATTACCACGAGGATCTGCCGCCCCAACGGGCCGCCGACATTCTTGGTGGCCGGCTGACGGGATATCGAAACTGGAACAATGAGTGGGTCGCGCTGATCTCGATCGAGAAAGTAGAAGACGCCAGCCTCCGCCGCCATCCCTAAAACCGCCTACCCACCCCTCACCTATTCCCTGCATCCCATCAGAAGTTCGCGAGCCAAATCCCGGCTCCAATTCCGCAATTCTTCTGGAGGATTCAATGGCAGAGAAGCAGCTTCAAAATGCCCGTGTGGCCATACTTGCAACCGACTTGTTCGAAGAAGCAGAACTCATCGAAACTCGAAAAGCTCTCGACGCGGCCGGAGCGCAGACGGTGGTAATCTCACCCAAGTCCGGCGAGATTCAGGCGGTGCAGCACGACAAGAAAACAAAAAAAGTGAAAGTCGATATGACGCTCGACGAAGCCCGGCCCAACGATTTCGATGCCGTGCTCCTGCCCGGCGGCGTGATGAATGCCGATGCGTTGCGCATGGAGCAGAAAGCCCAGGACTTTGTACGGAACATCGACAGCGAAGGTAAGCCCATCGCAGTAATCTGCCACGGCCCATGGCTCTTGATATCGGCAGGCCTGGTCAAGGGCCGCAACATGACCAGCTACAAAACCATCCAGGACGACCTGAAGAACGCTGGCGCAAACTGGGTGGACGAAGTCGTCGTGCGCGACCGCACCTGGGTGAGCAGCCGCCAGCCCAGCGACATTCCGCAGTTCAACCAAGTCATGATCGAGGCTTTTTCCGAGTCGAAAAAGCAGGGCATCCGGGCAGCATAACTCGAAAGGGTGCCGCGCAGAATCACGCCAGCGGCACCCACTTCTTGCAGGCGCTACTTGC
The DNA here is from genome assembly GCA_035482295.1 of Verrucomicrobiia bacterium. Taxonomy (GTDB): domain Bacteria; phylum Acidobacteriota; class Terriglobia; order Terriglobales; family Acidobacteriaceae; genus Bog-257. The sequence goes on along the minus strand of DATHQX010000185.1, from coordinate 32,843 downwards.
CAGATGCCAAGTGCTAAATGCGTAGTTAAAGTTTCTGCAGTCTTTGCACGTCGCGTACGCCGGGAATTTTGCGCACGCCGGTCACGATGCGGTCGAGGTGTTTGAGGTCGGCGATGTCGGCCACGATCTCCACTGTGGCGTTCTCTTCAGCGGTCTTGGCTTCGATGTTGCGGATGTTGGTGTTGGCGTCGCTGATGACGGTGGCAATCTGTTTGAGCATGCCGGGACGGTTGTCGCAGGCCACCGCGAGTTTGACGGGATAACCTTCCTGGCCCTTGGTGACGTTGCCATCCTTGCCCCACTCGACATCAATGCGCCGCTCCTGCTCAAACATCAGGTTCACGACGTTGGTACACGACTTGGAATGAACGGCCACGCCCTTGCCGCGGGTGACGTAGCCCACAATCTCTTCGCCCCTGATGGGATTACAACATCGCGCGCGATAGATCATCAGGTCGTCGTGACCCTTCACTTTGATGGCCGAGCTTTCGCCGCCAAACACGCGACGAACGACGCTGGTGAAACCTCCGCCTGAATCGACGTCTTCCGTCGGCGGCGGCTGGTGTCCCGAGAACGACCGCGCCTCTTCCGGCGGCACCAGTCGCGCCAGGATGCTGCGCGCGGAAAACTTGCCGTAACCGATGGCGGCCAGCAGATCGTCGGGCTTCGCCAGGCCGTTCTCGTTCGAAACCTTCATCAGTTCGGCGTCGTTCAGCGACTTCATCGAGATGCGATATTTGCGCGCTTCCTTCTCGATAAGCTTGCGGCCGATTTCAATGGCGCGTTCGCGCTGATGAACGTTGAGCCAGTGCTTGATCTTCTGCCGAGCGCGCGAGGACTTGGTGAACTGGAGCCAGTCGCGGCTGGGATGATGTCCCGGTTGGGTCAGAATCTCGACGATGTCGCCCGAGCGCAGCTTGTAGCGCAGCGCGACGATGCGCCCGTTGACCTTCGCGCCGACGCAGGTGTTGCCGACCTCGGTGTGCACCGTGTAAGCGAAGTCCACCGGCGTGGCGTCGCGCGATAGCACCACGATCTTGCCCTTGGGCGTGAAGGTGTAAACCTCTTCCGGGTAAAGATCGATTTTCAATGTCGCCAGGAATTCGCCGGAGTTTTTGATGTCGCGCTGCCACTCGACCACCTGCCGCAGCCACGCCAACCGCTGCTCATCGCGCGCCGAAACCGGACCGTCTTTGTATTTCCAGTGGGCCGCGATGCCTTCCTCGGCCATCTTGTGCATCTCTTCGGTGCGAATCTGCACCTCGAACGCATGCCCCTTCTCGGAGATGACCGTGGTGTGCAGCGACTTATAGAAGTTGTTGCGCGGGATGGCGATGAAGTCCTTGATGCGTCCCGGCACCGGCCGCCACTGGTTGTGAATAATGCCCAGCACGGCGTAGCAATCGGTTTCTGACTGCGTGATGATGCGCAGCGCGAACATGTCGTAGATCTGGTCGACGGAAATGTGCTGGCGCTGCAGCTTCTGCCAGATGCTGAAGATCCGCTTGATGCGCGCTTCCACGCGCGCCTGGATCTTGTTCTCCTTCAACTTCTGCTCGATGATGCCCTGTACCTCGGCCAGGAATGCCTCGCCCTCTTTGCGGCGCGACTCAATGGCTTCCTTGACCTGGTTGTAGGAGATGGGATCGACGTACTGGAAGGCGAGGTCCTCGAGCTCGCCGCGAATCTTGCCCATGCCGAGACGATGCGCGATGGGCGCGTAGATGTCGAGCGTCTCGCGCGCGATTTTCTGCTGGCGCGCCGGCGACAAAAACTTGAGCGTGCGCATGTTGTGCAAGCGATCAGCCAGCTTGATGAGCACGACGCGAATGTCGTCCATCATGGCCAGCACCATCTTGCGCACATTCTCGGCCTGCGCCTCTTCCGACGAGGCGAAGTCGATCTTGCTGATCTTGGTCACACCTTCGACAATGTGCGCGACCTGCTCGCCAAATTCCGTCTTGATCTCGTCGATGGTGAGCGAGGTATCCTCAACCGCATCGTGCAGCAGGCCGGCGGTGATCGCCGTAGTATCGAGCTGCATATCGGCAAGAATGGTTGCAACCTGCAGCGGATGCGCCAGGTATGGCTCGCCGGAGGCGCGCTCCTGCCCCTTGTGGTGCTGGGAGGAGATCTCGTAAGCCTTCTTGATGGAGGAAAGATCGTCGGAGGGACGGTAGGAACGAACCTTGCGCAGGAGATCGCGGAAGCGGGTGACCGTCAGAACATTGGTCGCGATCTGTTGGCGCAAAGTCGCCATGACCGATTATACGCGAACAGTCACACTGCTGCGCGGCTTACGAACGACGCGCATCACTGCAACTTTCGGAGTGCAGAAATAGAATGCGTTACATTGTTGATGCGGGAGGTCGGTGATGTGATGCGAGTGATCATCAGCGGAGCTTCGGGACTGTTGGGCAGTGCGCTGACGCGCGCTTTGCACGAGGCGAAGCACGAAACGCTGGCGCTGGTGCGCCATACGCCCGGCGTCGGCGAAGTGCAATGGGATCCGCGACAGCCGCTCGATCCGGCGAAGCTGGCAGGCTGCGATGCGGTCGTGCACCTGGCAGGCAAGAACATTGCCGGACGCTGGACCGATGAGTTCAAGCGTGAGGTGCTGGAGAGCCGCGTGATCGGCACGCGCACGCTGGCGACGGCAGCAAGTGAAAGCTTTCGCCGCACCGGTCAGCCGAAGGTGTTCATCTGCGCTTCCGGCGCCGGCTACTACGGCAATCGTGGCGACGAAACGCTGACCGAGCAGAGCGCGGCCGGCACAGGATTCCTGGCCGACGTCTGCAAGCAGTGGGAAGCGGCGACCGATCCGGCGCGGGAGGCCGGCGTTCGCGTGGTGAACCTGCGCATTGGCGTCGTGCTGGCCAAGGATGGCGGCGCGCTCAAGCCGATGCTGTTGCCCTTCAAACTCGGTGTCGGAGGAAAGATCGGAAGCGGACGCCAGTGGTGGAGCTGGATCGAGATCGAGGACGTCATCGGCGTGATGAAGTTTGCGCTTCAGAACGAAAAGCTGAACGGCCCGGTGAACGTCATCGGGCCATCGCCGGTACGCAATGCGGAGTTCGTAAAAACTCTGGGCAAGACCCTGCACCGGCCGACGATCTTTCCGCTGCCGGAGTTCGTGGTGAAGGGAATCCTTGGCGAGATGGGCGATGAACTGCTCCTTGGTTCAGCTCGAGCCGTGCCGGAGAAGTTGCAAGCAGCCGGATACAGGTTTCTCTACAACGATCTCGACGACGCAATGCGCGCCGCGCTGCGGTGATTCCTCGTAATACGTCAATAGTGCCGGCCCTAATACCGACGAACACGACGCCTTCTGCCAGCGCAATTGCGGTTACTCCCGAAGAAACGAACGGTCTTGGCCGCCTTTGCGTCGATTGAGCCGTCGCGGAAGATGATTTCGTAGCCCTGTCAACAGCTTGGCAGCTCGGCGGTCGGTGGCCGGCTGGATTATGAGTTTTGCGAGTTTTCCACAAGCAAAATGCCAGCTTGTAGAGTGCCTGACTGCGCCTATAATGGCAGTTCGTTTCAATTGTCGTCCGCAAAGAACTCCCCCATGACCACGGACAAGCGAAAAGTTTTGGGCCGCGGACTCGAGACGCTATTGCCGCCTCGACACGTCCCGCACGCGCCTGTTGCTGCACCGTCGGCGCCCAAAGCGAACGCCGATGAGGTGCACCAGATCGCGCTGGAAAGCCTGGAGCACAATCCCTACCAGACGCGCACGCTGGCGCTCGATTCGGTGGCGATCGGCGAGTTAGCTTCGTCCATCCAATCAGTCGGCGTAGTGCAGCCTATTGTTGTGCGCCCCGTGTCCGGCGGGCGATATCAAGTCATCGCGGGCGAGCGCCGCTGGGAAGCTTCACGCACTCTCGGATTGAAGACGATTCCCGCCATCGTCCGCCAGGTCTCCAACGAGCAGGCGATGGAAATGACCATCATCGAAAATCTGCAGCGCGAAGACCTGAACGCCATGGAACAGGCGCGCGCCTACGAGCGCCTGGGCCGCGAGTTCGGCTTGACCCAGGAGCAGATGGCGCAACGTACCGGCAAGGAACGCTCGTCGGTCGCGAACTTCATGCGTCTGCTGAAGCTGCCTGCGCCGGTGCAGACGATGCTCGAGAAGAGCCAGCTGAGCTTCGGCCATGCCAAGGCGCTCATGCCTCTGGATTCGCCGGAGGCGATGGAGCGGCTGGCGCACCGTGTCTCGGAGTTGGGAATGTCGGTGCGACAGACCGAGGAAGCCGTCTCAAACCTGATGCAGCCGCGTCTTGCCAAGGAAGAGAAGGCGCGCGTTGTCGATCCCAACGTGAAGGAAGCGGAAAAACTTCTGGAACGCTCGCTGGGCGTGCGGGTCACCATCAATGACCGCAAAGGTAAGGGCAAGATCCTGATCGAATATTCCTCGCTCGAGGATTTCGATCGCATCGTGGAAGCGCTGAGCGATAACAAATAGCCGCGCCCGCGCCTTAGTTTCTCCTTGACCCCCGCTTGCACCTGACGTATATCTCTACCACCCCTAAAGACATCTGGTCGCCGGATCTCTATTTGTGTGCACGTTGTTCCGCGCTCCAGAACTCGCATTAAAGGAGAAATGATCTTGCAGAAAAATATTTCACGACTCGCCGCCCTCGTTTTCTCTCTTGCTATTGTGATGGCGGCATCCGCGCCCAAACTATTCGCACAGGGAGCGATGAGTGCCCCGGCCAGCGGCGAAAATGCCGAGGCCCTGCAGAAGTTGGAAAAAATGTCGGCTGCGTTGAAGCTGACGCCCGCGCAGAAGCAACAGGTTCGGCCAATCCTGATGGAAGAGGCGCCCAAGCTCAAGGCGCTGAAGAGCGACACATCACTGGGGCCCATGCAGAAGGCGATGCAGATGCATCAGATCGCCGATGCTACCGACACCAAGCTGAAGCCGATTTTGAGCCCGCAGCAGTATCAGACCTGGGAACAGATGCGCACCCAGGAACGCCAACAGATGATGCAGAAGATGGAGAACCGATAGGGTTAAAGGGCTCCGTCGCCAGACGGAGCGCTACCTCTTCAGCCCATCGCGGAAGCGGTGGGTTTTCTCGTTCCCACTGAAGAAGAGCCGGCTTCAGCCGGCGGTACCCTCCCCCATGCTCGACATCTCCAGCTCCAACGCAGCCATCGACACCGTGCTATCGCGGATGAAGTAGTACATCGCGACGATCAGGCAAATCAGACACGCGGCGAAGAAAGGCAGCGCAAAGTAATCGGTGTGCAGCCGGAAGACCTGCTCGGCAAACAGCGACAAGATCATCAGGGAGACGAAGAAGATGCTCAGCGCTCCATACGTCATCGACAGCCGTAATAGGCGCGCCCGCTGATGCGTGCGCTGCAACTGCTCCTCCAGGTGACGGACTTCCGCGCCGCCGGCCGCGCCGCTCTGCAGCTCGCGCATGATGAGCCGCGCGCGATCGAGGGCGCGCCCATAACGGTTGCTGATGCTGAGCAGCAACAAGCCGACGCCTGAGATGACGATCACCGGTGCGATCGATGCGGTCAGGATCTGGACGACCGAGCTTATGGGCATGCACGCACCTGCCTGAATCACTGCGGGCTGATTCGTTCGCAGAATACAATGTTCCGGAGGTCGAGGACCAAGAGAAATGCAGACGGCAGAAGTGGTGATTGTCGGTGGCGGAATTGTAGGCGCAAGCATTGCGTGGCACCTGACCGAGGCGGGTTGCCGCAACGTGCTCATCCTTGAGCGCGAGTCGCATCAGGGCAAGGGTTCCACCGGCAAGAGCATGGGCGGCGTGCGCGCGCAATTCGCCACCAAGCCGAACATCCAGATGTCGCTGTACTCGATCCCGTTTTACGCCTCGTTCGACGAGCGGCTGGGGCAGCCCGGCGGCTATCGCGGACAAGGCTACATGTTCGTCGCCACCAAACAGGCACACCTCGACTACCTGCAGACAAACCAGAAGCTGCAAAAATCGCTTGGCCTGAGGCAGGCGCGAATGATCTCGCGCGACGACATCGTCACGACGGTGCCGCAGCTGCGTGCTGACGATATTCTCGGCGGAAGCTTCTGCCCGACCGACGGCTTCGTCGATCCCTATAGCGTGATGGTCGGCTTCACCACGTCCGCGTGCGAGAAGGGTGCCACCATCTGGCGTTCGACCGAGGTCACGGCGATTCATCGCGACGGTGCCGGCATCATCGGCGTCGAGACCACGCGCGGGCCGGTGAGCGCACCGGTAGTTGTCAACGCGGCGGGCGCATGGGCGGCGCAGGTGGCAGCGTTAGCGGGAATCGAATTGCCGGTTGAGCCGATGCGGCGCATGCTCATCCCGACGGAACCGTTCGACGCCGTCTCGCATGAGATCCCCATGGTCATCGACATGAGCAATGGCTTCCACTTCCGGCCCGAGAGCCTCGGCTTTCTGCTGGCGTGGAACGATCCCGAGGAGAAGATGGGCTTCAACACCAACTTCGATCCGGCGTTCATCGAGAAAGTGCTGACGCGGGCCGCCGATCGCGTGCCCGTATTCGAGAATCTTGCGGTCAACCCCAAGCGGGCCTGGGCGGGGCTGTACGAGATGTCGCCCGATCATCACTGCATCATCGGACCCGTCGATGGACTGAAAGGCTTCTTCTGCGCCAACGGATTCAGTGGACACGGCGTCATGCACGCTCCCGCAACCGGCAAGATGGTTTCCGATCTGATCCTGCACGGCAACACCAGCGTCGTGGATAATGTCGAGGTGCTCAGCCCCGGCCGGTTTGCCAGGGGCGAACTGCTGCACGAGACGGCGATACTTTAGACATGTCCCCAGCTTCCAGCGACACAAAATCACCGGCCCCATCTTCCTTCAAGAACGCCGCGCGCGTTCAGGCGAGCTTTGTCACGGCGGCCGAGAAGCGCGTGCTGGCCTGGTTCGCCGCGCGAATGCCGGCGTGGGTGGGCTCCGATCAACTGACGGTCCTGGGATTTTCGGGGCAGATTATGGTTGGCGTGAGTTACGCCCTGTCACGTTACAACCGAGTGTGGCTGATCTGGGGCGTCGTTTTTCTGGCGATCAACTGGTTTGGCGATAGCCTGGACGGAACAGTTGCAAGATTTCGCAACCGTCAGCGGCCGCGCTACGGCTTCTACGTGGATCACATTATCGACGCCGTCGGCTCGACGATATTGATGACCGGCCTTGCTCTCTCCGGCTACATGTCACCGCTGATCGCTATGGCGTCGCTGATAGCGTTTCTGCTGCTCGCCATCGAGGTTTATCTGGCGACCTACACCATCGGCAGCTTTCATCTGTCGTTTTTTAACTTTGGGCCGACGGAACTTCGCATCATTCTCGCGATCGGGAACGTTGCATTGTACATTCGCGGTCCGTGGGCGCGCATCGCCGGACGCAACTTCCTGGTCTTCGACATTGGAGCAGTGGTAGCCATTGCCGGCATGGGCGCGATGTTCCTCTACGCCGCCATCAAGCATACGGCGCAGCTTTACCACGAGGAGCGGCTGCCATGAAGCTACGATATTCTCGGCAACCTGATTACGATCGACGTCTGCTCGCTGGCGAACCTTCTGGGCGATCGCGTGGTGTTGCGGTCGGGCCCCACTTCCAAGGAGTGGTAACCGGCCGTGTCTGAACTGATGAACTTTAGCGTGCGCGAGGCGATCGCCTCGGACCTGCCGCGGATCGTTTCGCTGATCAACCGCGCATTCCACGTAGAGCGGTTCTTTAAGAATGGCGATCGCACGAATCCGGAGATGGTGGAGCAGAACATGCGCGACGGCAAGTTTCTGCTGTTGTGTGAACGCGAGGAGATCGCGGCCTGCGTCTGGCTGAAGATCACCGGCGAGCACGCCTATCTTGGGACGTTGTCTGTGGATCCGTCGCGTCAGAAATCTGGACTGGGCAAGCGCATGATGGACGAAGCCGAAGAGTATGCACGGGCCAAGGGCTGCACTGTTCTCGACATTCGCATCGTGAACCTGCGGACGGAGCTGCCCGGCATCTATCGCAAGTTTGGTTTCGTGGAGACCGGAACGCAGTCGGCCGAGGTCATCAAGACCGCGAACAAACCTGTCCATTTCATCACCATGTCGAAGCAGTTGTAGTGAATGTCAGAGCCCGGAGGTCGGCGTCATGATAGCCAAGGTGGAGCGCCAAGTCCGAAGCCTCACGGTCCTGAAATCTGGTCCACCCGTATACTTGGTAGCGAGTTCCTGCCGTGGCTGCCATTCCACAACTCAAAGAGCAACTCCAGCGCGCCGCCATGGAGCTCGGTTTCGACCTGGCTGGAGTGGCGGGCGTCGCCGACAGTCCCGAGCATCGCTTCTTTCCCGAATGGATTGCCGAAGGCCGGGCCGGCGAGATGAAGTATCTGGAAGCGCGCAACGAGGCCGATGAACTGAAACGCGCCTCGCTGGCCAACGCCGTTCCCTGGGCCCGCTCCGTGGTGCTGTGCGCTGTCAACTACAACGCCGACGAACCCCGCTCCACGCATGCCGGCCAGACAACGCAAGGCTGGATCTCGCGCTACGCGTGGTCGCGTCGCGACTATCACGACGTGATCTTCGAAAAGTTGCGTGCACTGGAGTCTCAGCTCCTGAAGATATGCGAGCAGCACGAGGCCGAGACACCGCGCACCTGGTGCTATGTCGATACTGGCCCAGTCATCGAGCGTATCTTCGCCAAATACGCAGGCATTGGCTGGATCGGCAAGAACACCTGCATCTTGAATGAGAAGCTCGGTTCGTGGCTCTTTCTAGGCGTGCTTCTCACCTCGCTTGAGTTGACGCCCGACCTGCCAGCCACGGATCACTGCGGCTCGTGTACGCGTTGTCTCGATGCCTGCCCGACGCAGGCCTTCCCCGCGCCGTATCAGATGGACGCGACGAAGTGCATCGCTTATCTCACGATCGAACTCAAGGACTCGATTCCAGAGAAGCTTCGCCCACTCATTGGGCGTCAAGTTTTCGGTTGCGATATCTGTCAGGATGTTTGTCCCTGGAACCGTCACGCGCCGGCGACGAAGTTGTCCGACTTTCAGCCGCGACCGGGGCTAGTCAATCCCGATCTCGAATGGCTGGCAAGCATGACAGTGGAGGAATTTCGCGAAGTGTTCCGCAGCTCACCTATCAAGCGCGCGAAGCTTGGGGGTCTGCGCCGCAATGTTGCGGTTGCAATGGGTAATAGCGGAGACGAGCGATTCATCCCCATTTTGCAGCAGCTCAGCAAAGATGCAGATGCCAACGTAGCGGAACACGCGCGCTGGGCCGCAGACCATCTACGCGAAATGGTTGCCAATCGCGATAAATAAATAGCGTGAAACCAGCGGCTATTCTGCTTTTTCCTTGTCTTCGTAGAAATTACTTCCTGTCGTGGGATCGCATTTCTAAAAGTCTAAGTAAACTCACCTATTTTGAGCTGGCACGTCTATTGCAATGTCTACAGTGCGAAGCGAAGCGAACAAGCAGTAGGCAGGGTCTCCGGTATGGGAGTGCCGGAGAAGTTGAGAAGGCAACGGACAGACGCTGCGGCGGAAGACAGGTGAGTGACCCGCTAACCGTCGCAGCGTCAGAGCAAAGTTTAAGTTCGCGAGCGTGAGAGCCCCCCTCGCCGCGCCCGCGATCGATGCCCGCCGTACCCAGACTCGGGATGGAACTCAGCCCAGGGCATCATCAGAAGCCTTCCTGTTCGGGACAGGAAGGCTTTTTATTTTCCCCAAAATTCTTCTCCTGCAAACCGACATGTTTTCTCGAGTTTCTGCTCCTGAATTGTCGACTGTCCGGATGACATAGGCGCAGTTTCTGGCCTATAAAGTAGCTATGACGGAAGCGCTCAGCCGCCGGCTCAAGCAGGACCGTTTCTCCAGCCCGGCACAAGAAGCATTACTGAGTGTGATCGTTGCTGCCAACACCATCAACGACATCATGGACCGGGTGTGCGAAGAGCACGGCATCACGCGAGCGCAGTACAACGTGCTGCGTATTCTGCGCGGCGTTCATCCGCAAGGCCACGCGCGCTGCGAAATCGCCTGCCGCATGCTGGACCGCGCGTCGGACATCACACGACTGGTCGATCGGCTGCAGGCGCGCAAGTTGGTGAAGCGCTCTCGCGGCAGCCAGGATCAGCGGCAGGCGGTCACGGCAATCACGGCCAAAGGCATGAAGCTGCTGGACACGATGGCGCCCCAGGTCGAAGCCGAGGTTAGCACGATGCTGGGCGAACTTAGCGACGAGGATTGCCGCCAGCTTAGCCGGCTGTGCGCCGTAATCCTGGACAGCGCCGGCGAGCCGGAGCCCCCCGAAGGACATTCCTCAGCCAGCTAGGCGGTTTATCGACCAGCCACCTAGCGCCGAATCCAAAACGCCGACTTCCGTTCACACCCAGAAATGAATCCCGGCGTCCAGCTTCGCATCCAAGTGTGTGTTGCAACACGTTTATTGCGGGTTACAACAACGGTCCCGGCGTTGGCTGAAATCAGGTTGGGGATTCCGGAAAAAGTATCCCCCGCCGATGTCGATTTCAACGTCAGCCAACGTCGTCCTGTGACAGACGAACTTACGATTCAGTTGGAGAAAACCATGCCTACTCTGTTAGCCGTTAATTCCAGCCCGCGCAGCAAATCCGTATCCCGCCGGCTGACGCGTCACCTCACCGAGCAGTGGAAGCAGCGCAACCCTGGCGGTCGGGTGATCGAGCGAGACCTCGCTGCCGAGATGCCGGCAGGCGTCAGCGATCTGTGGATTCAGGGCGCGACCACACCCGAAGCGCAGCGCACCCCGGAACAGCGCCAGGCGCTGAAGCAGTCCGATGAGTTCATCGCTGAGTTGATGGCGGCCGACGTCATCGTGATCGGCGCTCCCATGCACAACTTCAGCATCCCCACTGCACTGAAAGCGTGGATTGACCAGATCGTGCGGGCGGGCAAGACCTTCAACTACACCGACAAGGGGCCCAAGGGGCTGCTTCCTGCCGACAAGCGAGTGCTGGTGATCGCCAGTCGCGGGGGCGCGTACAACGAAGGCTCGCCAGCCGATTTCCAGGTGCCCTATCTGCGCCACATGTTGCAGTTTGTCGGACTGAGCAATCTAACGGTGGTCGACGCCGACAAGCAGGCGTTCGGACCCGAGGCAGCGGAGAAGTCTGTGGAAGCGGCAATCCAGAAGCTGTCGCAGTACCACGAGCATCTGGCGGTGTCGGCATAAGCTCGGCGGCATTCCGAAAAGAGAGAACCCTCCCGGGTGGGAGGGTTCAGTGGTCTGGTGCGAACCTCAGAAGCCTAAAGCGAAAGCGGCGCTTACCACTGGGCTTCTGCGTGGCGGAGACGTCTAAGCGCGCACGACGTTCGCGGCCTGGAAGCCCTTCGGTCCCTTGGTGAGGTCGAACTCGACGGTCTCGCCCTCATTCAAGCTCCGGTATCCGCTTTCCTGGATAGCCGAAAAATGTACGAAAACATCCTCGCCAGTGGACCGCTGGATGAAACCATAGCCCTTGGCTCCGTTAAACCACTTCACTGTACCTTTCTCTCTCACAACCCGCTCCTTTCGAACAACGACTTGGAATCACCCCTGCTTCGCGGACGTTCCCTGCCACGACCCAGGCTCGAAGCAACTCGCGCTCGCACGCGGGTTGACGGCTTGGGGCTTGGCCGGGAAGACGTCTCAACGTTGCCGGGAAACAAGGGTTGCGGCTCAGCTCGCAGCTTTTCTGCAAAGGAAAAGGCTCCACAAGGTCAGCCCGGACGGCAAACTACTGCTCGTTCGGCCTAACGCCCTGGAACCCGTGCAATGCGTGAAATACAACTGCTGACAGAAACATCAACCCAAATCCGCGTTTCGGTAGACCCGAAAGCCCCGCTTCGCCCAATCCGAAGGGGAGCAAACGATATTTACAAGGAACTCTGCTTTTTGGCAAGTATTTCTTGCACAAAGACTTCCGAATGCTCCCAGAACAGAACCTGGTTACCACCTCACTGAAGCTCCCGCCGTACTCTGCTACGATGGCTTAGAGATGACAGGCAGCCCCGAAGCAAGCGAGACTGAGCCGGCCTCGAAGGCTGCTCCGCTCTTCCGCACCTCCTCCTCGACGGCTACCGGGACACCCCTTAACTCCTCTGGAACTGCTGACTTACGTGCAACCTCGCTGCGGCCAGGGACGGCCGCCAAGCGCCTTATGGCCGAGGATCAGGCGCAGGAAATGTTCCGCTACCTGCCCGAAACCTACAGCCTGTGGCACCGGCTGCGCCATCACGGCTGGTCGGCCTTGCGCTACCTGATGCAGACCGAGGTGCATACCTACGCTTTCTCGGTCGCGGCCAATTCCATCCTCTCGTTCTTCCCGTTCATCGTCCTGCTGCTGACGGTCGTGCATCGCGTCTTTCATTCGCAGGCGATGTATGACGTGGTGCTGCAACTGCTGCGCGACTATCTGCCCAGCAACAAGGACTTCGTCATTCGCAACCTGCAATTCCTGGCGAGTGTGAGGGGGCGGGGACAGGTCCTGTCGTTCGCGATGCTGCTGGTCACCTCGACAGGGATCTTTCTTCCTCTGGAGGTCGCGCTCAACAGCGTTTGGGGCTTCAAGAAGAACCGTTCGTACCTGATGAACCTGCTGGTCTCGCTGGGGCTGGCGCTGGCTTGCGGATGTCTGGCCATGCTGTCGATCGCTCTCACCGCGCAAAACCTGCGATGGCTGGAGCGCTTCACCGGTGACGGGAACTTCGTATTTCAGGGAGTAGGATTCGTTCTGATGAAGGCGTCGGCCATCGTCGCCACCATCTGCATTTATTTCCTGATCTACTGGCTGCTGCCGAACGGAAAGGTGCCGGCACGTGCGGTGCTGCCCGCAGCCATCATCACGGGCGTGGTCTCCGAGGCGGCAAAGTATCTCTACATCCTGGTGCTGCCGTGGCTGAATTTCCAGGAAGTTTACGGACCGTTCTCGGTGTCGGTGACACTGATCTTCTGGTCGTTCTGGAGTGGCATGCTGCTGCTGGGCGGAGCTTACCTTTCCGCCGCCGAGTATAGCGCGCGCGTCGAGGCGCAACGCGCCACCGACGCAAACAACTAAAGCTACCTATTAGAAAGTTCCTGAGGGGGCGGGAGGGAGCGCAATCGCCGCCCTGTTGGGGAGGATTCAGACCCCATTCGAGGTGGCGACGCTTGGCCTGGCATCGTACGACCCTCGAATAGCCCCGGCTCACCAGCAAAGGAGGACAAGTTTACCGAGGCTAGGGGAAGTATGTCCCAGAGCAGGCGCGAAAACAATGCTTTCAATCAAATTCGCGTGCCGCTTTTGGGGTAGTCCAGTCGGGGAATTGAAGCAAGTCGCCTGGCACAGCGATGTCGAATCAAGCGGCCTAAGCGTTCTCCTTAGTGGGTTCGCAACTTCCTGGCTTCCGGATAGACACCCAGAACCTTCACGAACTCCGCAATCTCCGCCAGATGCCGCAGGGCATTCCGTGCCGGCTCGTCGTCGCCCCGCAGCAGGTCAACGAAGAAGACGTACTCCCAGGGATGTCCGCGCATCGGCCGCGACTCGATTTTGCTGAGGCTGATATCGCGCAGGGCGAAGACACTGAGCGCCTTGAATAGTGCGCCGGGAACGTTCTTCAGCGAGAAGGCCAGCGAAGTCTTGTTGGCGCCGCGCCCGATCTTGCGCGACTTACTGATCAGCAGGAAGCGCGTGTAGTTCTGCTGATCGTCCTCGATTCCCGCCAATAAAACGCGGCCACCGTATTGCGCCGCAGCTTGCTTCGCTGCAATTCCGGCTGCATCCGCAATTTTCTCCGCAATGATGTGGCGCACACTGCCGGCGGTGTCATAGAACGGCACGGCTTGGACCTGCGGATGCGCGCGAAAGAAATTGCGGCATTGATCGAGCGCGACCGGATGCGAGAAGACGCGCCGTATCTGCTTGAGAGCGACTCCGGGAGGAGCGATGAGGTTGTGGCGGATGCGCAGGTGGAACTCGGCATGAATGAAGAGCTCTCGCGCGAGTAGCAGGTCGAAGTGTTCGGCTACCGATCCCGCGAGAGAGTTCTCGATGGGTATTACGGCGGCGTCAACCGAGCCCTTCTCGACGCGGTCAAAGACTTCCGCGGAGCGCGCGCAGGGAACGACAGACGCGCGAGGCAGCATCTTACCCGCGGCTTCGTGACTGAATGAGCCCAACTCTCCCTGGATTGCGACCTTCATAGCAGGTGCGCCGAGAATACCAGAATTTACGATCCTTCCTGGCGAAGGTTGCCTCGGCGCCGCCAAAAATGCTGGTTCCACGCACAGTTATCTCTTCAACTCACACACAACCATTGTCCCAGTGGGGTGCTTCCAACTGTGTGTTGGGCACGGAAGTCGGTTGCGCACGAGATTTACGGAGGTGACAAGATGCTTTGGACCTTGTTTGTAATTCTGCTGGTGTTGTGGCTGCTGGGCGTAGTCTCCAGCTATACCTTCGGCGGATTCATCCACATTCTGCTGGTGCTCGCGGTAGTTGCGCTGGTGTTCCAGCTCATTAGTGGACGCAGAACCGTAGTTTAAGTCGTCGTCGCTCGGCCGGAACCCGAGAGGTGAGGCGAGCGACGATTGAATTCATTCAATACAAGATACGCAACGTACATACCCATTCCTAGGGAGGAACTATGAATAAGGATCAGGTTAAAGGAAAGATGGACGAAGTTGCCGGACGCGCCAAGCGTCAGGCCGGCGAGTGGGCCGGTGACACCGAGACCCAGGTGAAGGGCGCCGCCCAGGAAGTCAAGGGCAAGGTGCAGAACGCGTGGGGCAACGCGAAGGACGCTGTCGAGCAGAAAAAGGACGAGATGGAAATCAAGCACGAGCAGAAGAAGGAAATCGAGCGCGAGCGCAAGGAAGACGTCGCTTAATCTCTTTCGTTGGTGACGGCGAGGCGCCCTACCTGGGCGCCTTTTCTTTTTTCATTTCAAGGATGAGGTTCGCGGCCCGGTCCAGATAGAAGGTGCTGCTGGTTGGAACGACGGTGGTTGCGGAATATTCGGTAACTACCGCCGGTCCCTTCAGCTTCTTTCCCGCCGCCATCTGCTCGCGATCGTATATTGTGGCTGGAATCGATTTTCCGGAGAACCAGACGCGACCCTTTTCTGTCTTGACTGTTTCGCGAGACGTTGGCGCGCGGACGGCACGGGGCTTGGGAGAGATCAGCCGCGCACGAACCCTTAACGTCACTAATTCAACGACGCGGTCCGCATGGTGATAGCCGTAGCGGAACTGATGTTGCTGGTGAAAATCTGAGAGCAGCGACTTACCAAACGGAACATTCAGTTCAAATCCCTGGCCGCGATAGCGCAGATCGGCGCTGCGCTCGAGTCTGACCTTGCCACGCCAGCCATCCTCCTGAAAGTCCCGCTGGGCAAGGTTTTCAAGAGCTTTGAATTTGCCGTTCAGGCTGGTCAAGCGGGGATTTGGACCTAATTCCATCACCACGGTCTGTGAATAGTCCTTGATGATGTCGCTGGTCAGAATGCCGCATGCCGACAGCGCTCCCGGCATTGCAGGGATGATCACTCGCGGGATTCCGAGTGACTGTGCCAGCTCGCAGGCGTGCAGTCCACCGGCTCCTCCGAAAGCGACTAAGGCAAACTGCCGGGGGTCATATCCACGCTCGACCGAAACTACGCGTAGCGCACGTTCCATGTTGGCGTTGACGACGCGAATCACGCCCTCGGCGAATTGCTCGACCGACATGCGGGAGTGCTGCTGCTTCAGCCACTCCGCAGTGACAGCTCGCGTGCGTTCCAGATCAAGAGTGAACGAGCCGCCGAGAAACCTGTCCGGCTGCAGGCGGCCGAGCAGCAGATTGGCATCGGTCACTGTTGGCTGAACTCCGCGTCCGTAGCAGATTGGGCCGGGATCTGCCCCAGCAGACTCGGGCCCGACACGCAGTGCGCCTCCGGCATCGAAGCGCGTCAGCGAACCACCACCTGCTCCGACAGTGTGTATGTCGAGCATGGGAACACGCACGGGCAGGCCGGCGATTTCGGCTTCGTTGCTGGGCCTTGGCTCGCTGTCGACCAGCGCGACGTCCGTCGACGTCCCACCCATGTCGAAGGTGATCACGCGCTCGAAGCCGCTCAACCGCGCCATCGTTGTCGCGCCGACAACTCCGCCGGCCGGTCCCGACAGAACTGTCCGCACGGGCTGGCGCGAAGCTGCCTCGAGCGACGTAATGCCTCCGCTGGACTGCATGACGAAGACGCGCGCGTTCTTAGCCTTGCCGGAAAAGACTTGCCGCAACCGCAATTCAAGCTGCTGGAGATAGCTCTGCATCACCGGTTGCAGATAGGCGTTCACGGCAACCGTGCTGGCGCGTTCGTACTCCCGGAATTCGGGAAGGATGTTGTGCGAGAGCGAAAGCGGGAGGCCGAGTTCTTCGAGAACGCGGCCGATAGCTCGCTCGTTCTCCGGATTGGCGAAAGAGAACAGGGTCGAGATGGCAATCGACTCAGCGCCACTGGTGTGGACATCACGTGCCAGTATCCGCAGGTCCTCGCGCGATGGCTTTTGCGCAATGTTGCCGCTGGGTTCGACGCGCTCGGGAATGCCGAAGCGCATACCACGCTCGACCAGCGGCGGGACGCGTTCGAAGGTCAAGTCGTAGAGCTTGGGCCGGTTCTGGCGGCCGATTTCGAGGGTGTCTTCGAAGCCCGCCGTAGTGACGAACGCGACCCGCGCGCCTTTGCGCTGTAGCAGTGTGTTCGTGCCCACGGTGGTTCCGTGCAGCAAAATCACGCCGGCGGGCGCTCCGATTTGTGCGAGCGCCTCGGCGATGGCTTGCGAGGGATCGGCTGGCGTAGAGAAAACCTTGATCATGCGCGGCTTTCCGCGCTCTATCCAGACGCAGTCGGTAAAGGTGCCACCGGTATCAACAGCAACCCGGAGCGGCGCCTGAGGAATTCTGGGCGGAGTGTGGGCCATAGTCGCGCGGGGCAGCGCCGTAGAAAGCGCCGATTGTAGCACGCGTGCGCGTTAGAGTCGCTTGCCCATGAGGTAGGCGTCGAGCGAATGGCTGGAGTAATACTCGGGCAAAGTCCGCAGAACTTCGTAGCCCAGCTTGCGGTAGAGACGCAAGGCGGGCTCGTTATTCACTGCGGTCTCGAGATACATCTCGCCGCAGCCCAGCGACCGCAGACGCTCCTCACAGGCGTTCATGAGTTTTGTCGCGAGGCCGGAGCGGCGTGCCTCCGGCAGGATGTCGAGCGTCAGAATGCGGCCGTACTTCCTCCGAATCGGATGCGCAATCACAAAGCCGGCGATCGGATCTTCAGTACCTGTGTTCTGAAACTCGCCGACCAGCGTGATCGCGTTCCGGCGGGAGATGAAGCCGCTCAGCTCCATCTGCGTATAGGCAATGCCGGGCAGAAAGCAGAGTTGATCGATCTGCCAGAGGCGGTCGAAGTCGGCGGCACGATAGTCGCGGATGACGAAGGCAACGTCGGCGGATTGTGGCGTTGAGGGCAATGGGCAGAGACTCTCTCGGTCCATCATAAAACCTATGGGCCGGACGGAAGAAGAAGCGCAATCGGTGAGAGTGACGATCGCCTCGAAACGCCCCCCATCGCCCGAGAGCACCGTAAGCGCGACAAAAGCTAGCCCAGCCGTTTACGGCTGGGTGTGCGACCATCCAAAGATAAGCCGGGCTTCAGCCCGGCGGCACTATTTCTGTTTCTTCCAGACCAAATCCCAACTCTCGCGCCGGTCGACGAAGCTGTTGATCCTGCCCCTTTCATCGCGCTGGAAGATTTTGCGGATGCGCGGCTGGTCAGGTACGAACAACACATCACGCACTTCAACGTCGAGCGGCTTCATCGAGCTGCCCTTTCGGCCGCCGACCAGGCGCTGGCTGTCCCAGCGAATCTCGTAAACCAAATCCGGCGCGGCTGAGTATTCACCGACATACTGCCGCAGCTCTTTCTCCGGCAGCGTGATGGCCGGTGGATCCTTCAGCACGGCATAGGTGTGAACCAGGTAAAGCTTCCAATCATCGTCGTCGCGATGCCAGGTCTCGGTGGTGAGATATTGCGCGGTGAGATTTTGCCCGTGAAAAGTTTCCAGCTCATCGTCGAGATGAATCACGGTTGCCAGGTCGCCGATCACACGGGCCTGGTAGTTCGAGATCTTTAGTTTGCCAGACACGCCGGCTGGCAAGGGATTGAGCTGATCGAGAAACGCGCCGCGATTCAG
Organism: Verrucomicrobiia bacterium; assembly: GCA_035482295.1. GTDB lineage: Bacteria > Acidobacteriota > Terriglobia > Terriglobales > Acidobacteriaceae > Bog-257. The sequence goes on along the minus strand of DATHQX010000185.1, from coordinate 14,626 downwards.
GATGGCGCCGCTCTCGTCGACGTAGACGGCGTCGGCGGCCATCGCCTCTTCCCAAACCTTCTTGTCGCCGGGAGCAATTGCGTCGAGCAGAGCCTGGTCTTTGGCGCGCAGCAACGCTATGGTCTGATCAGTGGTTGGCGCAGCCTGCGGCAGCATTCCAAGGAACAAAGCTAGGATCAGCATCGGAACATTCTAAGCCGAATGGCTTGGGGCCAAGCGAATGTCCGATCGTGGTTTCCGCAAACTGGTTTCCTCCCGCGAGCCCGGGCAGAGGACTCGCGGGAGGAATGTGCTTACCGATCCGCCGGCGTGTCCGGCGACAGCATGTGGGCCGGCGCGATTTTCTGCGCATGAGCGACGCCCGACTTATCCACGGTCAGGCGCACGTGCAACGAGCGTCCGGGCGTCAGCAGGACCGGCCGATGCTGCGACGGGATCTCGCTGGTATCGATGGACAGCGCGCGGCCGCTGCGCAGTGCCAGCTTCAGCTCGTGACCGCTTGTCTGGCAAACGGTGCCATAGAGTTCGTGCACCCCGCCGCCGGGCAACGCACTCGCAGGACTAATGTTCGCGGGACAAGTGATCGTCTCGGGCGTCGAAGGCACGATAGGATCGTCGACCGGCTTCCTCAAATCCTGCTGGCCAAGCAGCCCGTAGATGCGCAGCTGCATATTGCTGGCCACGTACACGCGACCCTTCGCCACGGTCGGTACGATGTTGGCGTTGCTGTTCTCGGCGTGCGTCCACGTGCCGCCGAGGATGGAGAAGAGTTGGTGCGACAGGTTCGACGCGTCGAAAGCATACAGCGTCATCGACGTGCCAGGGTTCTGATCGGACGACAGGCTAGGCTTCTGCACAAACCAGACCACCGCGCTTCCCGCCGTGGTTCCGTTCGACGAGACCACCGGCATGACGCCGCCATTGTCCGGCAGTCCATTGACCGGGTTGGAGCCAGTCGTGCTTTCCTGGATCAACTGCACGCTCGGCGAGGTTTGCAGCTTCCACGATGTCACCCCATTGCCGCCGCCGGTGACGATCCGCGCCGCCCCATCTGAACCCACGTAATACGCCGGACCGCACCAGCATCCGCCCTGGTTAATAGTCTGCAGGACATTATTCGGACCGCCCTGCGTGTAGCCGCCCATGTTGTCTCGGTTCAACAGGAAGGCGCGACCATCCTTGCCGCCGGCGATCGCCAGATGCGGAATCGGTCCGGGCTGGTCGGGCAATACCAGCATGCCGCCGGAACCCACGTCGGCGTCAAAGCCATCGAGCGTGAAGTAGTCGTAGGTAGTGAAGCTGTCCTTCAGCGTGAGCAGGTCAGACGACAACCGCACCATGCTGTCGGGCCGGTTGAATGCCTGCGAGTAGCTCGGAATACTTGGGTTGCTGTTGCCGGTCGAGAAGTAGATGTCGCCGCTGCTGTCGGTCGCCGGCCCAAATCCCGACTGCCAGATCGACGAAAGATAAAACGGCGCGCTGGGAGTGCTGAGCAGGTCGGTCACATCGCCGGTCATGCGCAGCAGGGTACTTGCGTTGTAGCGCAGAATGATGCCGCGCGACTGGCTGGGCACCGTGTCGCCCGTACTGCCGAAGGTGACATAGATGCTGCCGTTGGCCTCAAGCAGGGCAGGACGCTGCAACTGATAGCGCGACAGGAAAGTCCACTGCGTGCCGTCGGAGAGTGTGTCGGAGAATTGGATCGTCACCGGGGGCACGACATCGCGGCCGGTACTGAGTGACACTTCGTGCAGGCGGAAATTCTCGCCGCCTGAAACCGTGTCGTTCACGAAGTACATCACTCCGGCGGTGCGGTCGATAACCGGTGTGCTGAGAATGCCCATCATCGGAAAGACGTTGTCGTCGCCGTTCTTGTAGGTGTAAGGCACCGGAATGCCGAACTGCGCGTGCCACAGAATGGCGCCGCTGACGGCGTCGAGCGCGTAGATGCCGTTCGTCTCGGTCACCAGATAGATGACGTCGTGAACGCCCTGTCCCTGAATCGTCTGGCCGGAAACAAAGAGCGGCTCGGCGTCGATACGGCCATCGAGCAGGACGACCTTCTGCAAACCGAACGACGATGAGTTGACGTTGGCCGTCGTTAGCTGCGTCTCGGAAGAAAACCATCCGGTGCGATTAGTGTCGTTGTGATAGGTGAGCACATCCTGCGGCGAACTGGGCGACTGCTTGTCAGCAGCGAGGGTCACTGCAGGCAGCAGAAAAGACGCGGCGAAGGCGCAAAGCGCGACACTGCGATGCAACTTGGGCAACTGCATGGGAGAACCTCCACAGAATCGGGGGCCGAATATCTGATTCGAAAGTGCGATATTTGTAACCCAAGTAGCTGGAAGTAGCAAATGCAGCGATGGGATTGACCGGTGGTGCAGGCCTTCAGGCCTGCATATGGCAAGCTGGTTCGAAACGCGCTTAGGCGCCTGAGGTAACCCTGCCATTACCTCAGCGGCTGAAGCCCAGACATTCGGCGGATTCCATATGCACACCAGAAGGTGTACTCCACCCAAGGATTTCCACTTGCCGAAGGTCAGCCTGCAGCCTAGATTGGTCTCGCCATCGCTTCCGGCAGCCGCTCCCCGTTGGGAATGATCGCTTACGAGTTTCAACGAAGGATCGAATATGCCACGCCGCATTGCGTCCGCTTTTCTATTTGTCTGTCTGCTATCCCCTGCCGGCTTGGTTCACGCGCAGCAGGCCCCATCCGGAAATGGCGCGGGCACTACCTTGTCGGCGACCACCGAACTGGTGCTGGTCCCGGTGCAAGTGAAGGGTCGCGATGGCCAGCCCCTGCTGGGATTGAAGCAGGAGGATTTCGTCCTGCGCAGCGACAAGAACGTGCAGCCCATCCGCGTCTTCGAAGAGTGGACGGCGTCGACTGCGCCAGCTATGGCAACGGCCGCTCGTCCTGCAACTCCCGGCGCACCGCCAACCTTCTTCAGCGTGCCCCAAAGCGGCATGCCACAACAGTTGCTGATCATCGCCATCGATCTGGTCAACACGCCTTTTCTGGAGCAGGGACGGGCCCGCCAGCAGCTCCTGAAATATCTATCGGAGGATCTGCCGACCCAGCCTTTCGCGCTGGTGGCCATCACCAAGAATGGACTGATGCAGATCCACTCTTTCAGCTCCGATCGAGCCTCACTGGCGGCGGCATTGCAGCGCATGCAGGTCAGCGTGACCAAAGACGAGCTGCAGGAATCGGCCTTCGACATCACCGGCAACAACGACTACGTCTCGCTGGAAACGGCGTTTCGCGAGACCCAGATTTACGGCGCGTTCGCCGAGAAGATTGCCGCCCGTACCACGCTGACCGCGCTGGTGCAGATTGCGCAGGCTTATGCCGGTGTTCCCGGGCGTAAATCCGTCATCTGGCTGACGGCGGGCATGCCTACGTTGCTGGCCGATCCTTTCGCCGGAGGGGCGCACGGCAACTCGAACCTGAATGCTGACACCGAGCTTCTGGACGATTACTATCGCGCCTTCGATGCGCTGAACACCGCCAACATTGCGGTGTATGGCATCGACCTGAAGGGGTTACACAACGACAAGACGTACCTGGGCACGGGAATCCATCAGTCGCTGCACCAGCCGGGCTACAACTCGAACACCATCTACGGCCCTCGGACTGTACCGGTCACGGCGGATCAGGATGACGGGATCAAGGTGCTGTCGGCGGAGACCGGCGGCAAGTCATGTACGGCGATGACGGAGCTGAAGACCTGTATCGATCAGGCGGTGCAGGACAGCACCAGCTACTACCTGTTGGGTTTTTATATTTCGCAACCGGACCGCAAGCCGGGCTGGCACAAGCTGGAGGTGAAGCTGACGTCGGAGAGGGGCTCGGTGCATGCGCGCTCCAGTTATTACCTGGCGCCGCGAACCAGACCGTCGCAGAAACAGGTTGCCACCATCATGCGTGACGCCGCCAGCGCGAAGATTGCATACACTGGCTTTGCGTTTTCCGTGGAACGGCTGCCCGACCCCAAGCCTGACGCGGCTACCGCCATGCTGCGGATTCGCGTTCCGGCAACCAGCGTGGTCACCCCCACCGGCGATCAGAAGACCTTGAGCTATGACGTGGGGGTCGTACCACTGAAAGCCAATGGCGACCTCGTGACCGATATCAAGGTGACGCGCCTGGACCTGACGCCGGAGCAGACCGAAAACACGCTGAACCACGGCTGGACCATCATCGAGCCCTCGCCGCCGCTGTCGTCGGCTGCCGCGGTCAGATATGTCATTCGCGACAACAGCACCGGCCGCATTGGATCGGTTACGGTGCCGCTGCACGACAATCCCAAGGGCAGCTAAGATCTCAGGATCGCTTACATATTGCTCTTGGCCGCGTCCTTCACATAGGCCAGGACCTCATCGGCGTGGCTTTCCGGCTTGACGGGCGAGAACACGTGGGCAATTTTGCCCTCGGGCGAGATCAGGAAGGTTGTGCGCACGATGCCTATAACCTTCTTGCCATACATGTTTTTCTCTTTGAGCACGTCGAACCTTTTGGCGACTTCCTTCTTATCGTCGGCCAGGAGGGTATACGGCAGGCCCTCGTTTTCCTTAAACTTTAATTGCGCTTTGGATGTGTCGGGCGAGATGCCGAGAACCACCAGGCCGGCCTTCTTCAGCTTGCTGTATGCGTCGCGGAACCCGCGCGCCTCAATCGTTCAGCCGGGGGTGTTGGCCTTGGGATAGAAGAACAGGACCACATACTGCCCGCGAAACTGAGCGAGCGAAACCGGGTTTCCCTTTTCGTCGGGCAGTGTGAAGTCAGGGGCTTTCGTGTTGATATTCATGACGAACTATCTATACCGCAATTTCTGCCGCCGGGCTATGACGGCGCTGCTGGCCGCCGGTTTGTTCGTCCCGTTTTGTACCGCGCAGGTTTTGCAGAACCACACTCGCGATCAACAGCCGCCCCCGAATAACGAGTCAAAGATCAACGCCAAGCCGAAGAAACGCGGCCCGCGCGCTATTGCCGTGGTGGAGTTTATGCCTGGGGGCAAAGCGCGCCTGGTGCCGATAGCGCTCTGGATCAACGATCGCTTCTACGATGCCAGTCTTTACGGCGCGAATCCCGAACCCATGGCGCTGGAGCCCGAGACCGTTTACGAGGCCACGGCTTACGGCGAGCCCACCGGCCTGTTCACCGTCACTACCCCCGAGGAGGTGAAGGGAAGCTGGGTCGCCGACGGAACCTGGAAGCCGCACCTCGCCATGGACGAGAAGATGGCGCAGCAGAAGTCGAAAGAGGCCAAGCCCAAGCCAAAAGGCTACGACGTCAACTCCGAGCGGCCGGTGCTGAAGCGTCCGGGAGACTCCTCCGGTTCGTCATCGCAAAGCGGTAGCGGCAATTCGGGAAGCACCACGCAAACCGCCTCGTCGGGGTCGAGCCCGTCGGCGCCCTCATCGCCGGAGCCATCGGATCGTCCCGTGTTGAAGAAACCAACTTCGTCGACGCCCGATTCCGATGGCGGAACGACTACGGCGCAAGCGTCTCCGTCATCGACCGCGCCCACCGACGCTACTGTCAGCGCGTCGTCGCCCGATGAAGGCGATCCCAACCGGCCGGTCCTGCGACGTGGCAAGCCGCAGCAACAGGCGCCAACGTCCGCCAGCGCAACGACGGCCGAGCTCCAGCAGCAGACGACGGCCACGCAGGATGGTGAATCGAGGATCAAGACCACGATGGCGCAGCTGAACCATCAGTCGTTCCCGGCAATCTCCGATGCCAACGCCCCTGAGTCGCGCTCCATGATGTACTCGCTCAGCGCGGCAGAACGCGCCAACAAGGCCGATCAGCTGCGTGCGCTGGCGCTCGACGAACTAGGCAAGTTCAGTTCCACGCGCCACACTCCCGCGTTGCCGAAAAACGTCGCGATAACGAACTACGATCTCCGCGTCTTCGATCTCGACTTCAGCAACTCGCCAACTTTCGTGCTGACAGCAGCGCTGCCCATCGCCGGCGCCAAGTCTCTCCGGGGAAGCGAGTTCAACTACTACGTCACCGTAGTGGCGCGCGAAGACATCAACGGAATTCCGATCAAGATCTTCAGCATCGTGAGCGACAGCAACCATCTCGACGCCTATCCGCGCATGGAAATCATCGACGCCGTGGATGCCGACGCCAACGGCCGCGGCGACTTGCTCTTCCGCCAGTACTCCGATGGTGGCATTAGCTACGGCCTCTATCGTGTCTATCCCTATGACCTGCAGAAGGTCTTTGAGGGGGGAGCTTCACTCTAGTCCGGCAACACCCACCGCCCCCACCAAAGGACTACGATTGTGCAAAACTGCCTAGGTAAGTTGCTGGATTACAGTCTTGCGAATAGGGGCTCCGAGATCCCAACACAGTTTGTATCCCGCTGATTTCATTGGCCATTAAATGTGCCACAAGTCGTGGGCAAAGTGTGTAAATAGCTGAAAAATCGAGCCGCGCAGGAACGGGGGGCGCGTCTTCCACAAAGTTTTCCACAGAGCTGAGGAATTCGTAAGTGCTATCGCGCTAAGCCTTTGTCCTGCCGTTATTTTCCCGTATCGGGAGGACAATTTCGTTGGACTTGCAGGCGAAAATCCCACAATGTAGGACGTAATCCCTTCGCGCAAAATCCGGCATTTGCCAACCCTGACCAGAGCAAGGCAAGCTGGTAACGATGCCGGAGCTGCCCGACATTCAAGCCTATCTTGGCGCGCTGCGCGGCCGCGTCGCCGGCCAGACGCTGACGCGCGTACGGATCGCCAGTCCGTTCCTGCTGCGCTCGGTCGAGCCGCCGCTCTCGGCTGTCGAGGGACACACGGTCCGCGAAATGCGTCGCATCGGCAAGCGCATCGCCTTCGGTTTCGACAACGGCCTCTGGATGGTTTTGCACCTGATGATCGCCGGCCGGCTGCACTGGCGTCCCGTGGGAGCGAAACTCGGTGGCAGGCAAAATCTCGCGGCCTTCGATTTTCCCGACGGCTCGCTGGTGCTGACCGAAGCGGGCGCAAAGAGGCGAGCGTCGCTTCAAGTGGTCGCGAACGAAGAAGCCTTGGAAGCGCTCGATCCAGGCGGCATCGATGTCTTCTCCGCCGACCTCGAGAGCTTTCGCCGCGTCCTCACCTCTGAGAACCGTACGCTCAAGCGCGCGCTCACCGATCCGCGCTTTCTCAGCGGCATCGGCAACGCCTACTCGGACGAAATTCTGTGGGCCGCCAAGCTGTCGCCCATCACACTCACGCAGAAGCTGAGCGACGACGAGTGGCAGCGCCTGTACACCGCGACTCGCGAGACCTTGCAGCTATGGACGGATAAGCTCCGCACCGAAGCCGGCAATGGTTTCCCGGAAAAGGTTACGGCGTTTCGCAAGGACATGGCAGTCCACGGACGCTTCGGTCAGCCGTGTCCGCGATGCGGCGAGAAGATTCAGCGTATCCGCTACGCCGACAACGAGACGGACTATTGCGTGCACTGCCAGACCGGCGGCAAGGTTTTAGCCGACCGCAGCCTGTCGCGCCTGCTGGGCTCCGACTGGCCGCGCACCCTCGACGAACTGGAAGCCCTCAAACGCAAGTAGAGCTATTTTCCCGCCTGCTGCTGAACCTGCAATTGGCTTATTTGCGAAGTGCCGGGTGGAGCACGCCTTCAGGCGTGCATAATTTGCGGCCTGGCTGAACGTGCGCTTTAGCGCCTGAGGTGAGTCCATCATTTGCCTCAGCGGCTGAAGCCGAAACCTTCCAGCGGATTTCAAACTGCACGCCTGAAGGCGTGCTCCACCCTTGATCGCGTCACTGCCATTGCAAACCTGACCCGTCACCTATTTGTGCGCCAGCGCGCTTTCGTACGTTTTCTCCAGGCCGTCACCGACCTGATCCATTGCCACCAAATACGCCAGTGTCAGACGTACATCCACCGTGGCGGACTGGGCCTCCAGCGGCGTTAACTTGTCGGGATCGAAACCGGAGATAACGTACGATTGCAGCCGCAGATACTCACCGAGCGTCTCCTTCTGAAGCTGCATGAACTCCTCTTGCAAGTGATACGCCGTGGCGTACTGCTGCACGCGGTCGTACGGCATGTAACTGAGCACGCCGGTAGCCGATGCGGTCTTCCAGCTAGCATCACTCAAGGCCGGCATGCTGTAGCCGAGAGTGATCGAGCTGACGTCGTAAGGCTTGCCGGCGGCGTGCGCGTCCAGAAATGCCAGCACCTTGAGCAAGTTCGTCTTCTCCGCGGTGATGGCCGCGTGCGATTCCACCAGTTGCTTCTGGTTATCGTGGATTTCCTGCTGCAAGTTGACGTTGGCCTCTTCCTGCAAGTGATGATGATGCAGGCGCTCCACGCCCGCCTCCAGCCCCAGCGCAATAAGCAGGCCGATGGTGATGGTGAAAAGGTGCAGCAGGAAGTCGCGCACCCCGTGAATCTTCTCGTCCGGCGGATGGACCTCGATCATGGTCTGTACAGGTTAGCAGCCCGCAGTGCCGGAGTTGCTTTGAACGATGGCAATATCGCTGGGGCTGTCGACGGGTGCCCATATCTCGCGTTGTTCGAGACATGGGCGAGGTCGCGAACAGTGAGGGTGGAGCGCGCCTTCAGGCGTGCAATCAATCCGCCGCTAAGACTCAGGCTTTAGCCGCTGAGGTAACGCACCATCTTCCGCTGTGACCTCAGTGGCTAAAGCCAGCTCTCAACATGTCTGCGAAAACTGCACGCCTGAAGGCGTGCTCCACCTGTGAAAGTGGAAGTCGCAGATGTGCCTCTGAGTCTTTTTCTCCCCCTGCCTCGTATATCCCATTAGTATGATCGCCACCGCATTCAGTTTGCTGGTACCGATGGAGACCGAAGAGGCCCAAATCGCTCGCGGGCTGCGGCGCCGCGATCCCGATCTGCTGGACGCGCTGATCGAGCAGTATCAGCATCGCCTGCTCCGCTACCTGCTGCATCTCACCGGCAACCACGCGGTCGCCGAAGACCTCTTCCAGGAGGTCTGGGTGCGCGTGCTGGAGAAGGGTCACCTGTACGACGGCCGCAACCGCTTCGTGACCTGGCTGATGTCGATCGCGCACAACGTCGCCATCGACTATCTGCGCAAGCGCAATCCCGCCTCGCTCGACGAGATGCAGGATCCCGAGGACGGCGCGCCCTTTGAGCCGCCCGCCTCCGGCCCATCGCCGTTCGAGCAGGTGGCGCAAAGGCAGCAGCAGGAGCGTTTCGACGAAGCGTTGCAGAACGTGCCCGCGCTCTTTCGCGAGGTGCTGGTGCTCCGCTTTCAGGAGCAGATGAAGCTTGAGGAGATTGCCAAATTGATTCACATACCTGTCGCAACCGTGAAGACCCGCTTGTATCGCGGCGTCCAGGCGTTGCGGCCTTTATTGGAAGGAGGCGCGCGATGAGCAACCACGAACATGAACGCGCGCTGGAGCTGATCATGCGCCGCGGCAGCGAAGAACTCGCCGTCCGCGACCTCGAATGGCTGAACACGCATCTGGCCACCTGCTCCGAGTGTGCGGCCTATGCCGAAGACTTCGACCAGACCGGACATCTGCTGCGCGCGGTCGCGGTGACCGCCAGCCCTTCGCTGGTGTCGCGTACGCAGCAGCGGGTGCATGCTCGCGCCCTGTATCTGGAGGAGCAGCGCTCGCGCCAGGTGCTGATCGCGATTTCGTTTTTGCTGGGTGTGCTGTCGTCGGCGACCTCGGGCTGGCTGTGGTGGAAGTTCGGCGGATGGATCGCCGCCCACCTCGGCTTGTCGCAGGCGCTGGTCGAGCCCGGCATTCTGGTGTTCCTGGTATTACCGGCGGTCTTGATTGCCGGCTTGATGATGACGTTCCCCAACCCGTTGCTGGAAGAGAGATTTCTAGCCGCGCTGGCGAGTGAACGCGAGGGAGGTGACCGATGAACGAGAAATCTCATTTCAGTCGTGAGTTCGAAATCATTCCAGGGTTTCCGAAGGTGCTCGCGGTAATCCTGTTCCTGGTGGCGCAGATTTGCTTGCTGGTGCTGGTGCCGCACTACGCGCACGAGATCAAGGATGTCCCGCCGATGCCGGCGCTGGTGGCGATCAGCCTGGTTGGCGGCGTGTTCCTGGCCATCATTGTCTTGATGATCGGCTACGTGTACGCCGACTCCAAGCGGCGCGGCATGAACTCGACTCTATGGACGCTGCTGGTGATTTTCGTCCCCAAGGCCATCGGCTTCATCGCTTACTTCCTGCTGCGCAAGCCACTGATGCGGCCGTGCCCACACTGCGGCACCAACATCGGCTCCGACTTTCGCTACTGCCCCAAGTGCGGCTACGCGGTGACGCCCACGTGCGCGCACTGCGGCCACAGTATCAAGCACGACTACGTCGTCTGCCCCTATTGCGGCAAGAGCGTCATCCAGACGCCGGCGATAACGCCGCCGTCGACGCAGCTACCGGCAGAGCAACACTAGCGAACAGTTTTGCGGGGGAAACAACAAAGCCCGGCTTCGGCCGGGCTTTCACTCTGGGGACTCGCCATAAAGGGACAAAAACAACATTGTCATCCTGAGCGAAGCGAAGGATCTGCCGTTTGCCCGCGTTGGAATGAACTCGCGCGGGTGAGGCCCGTCAACGAACCGCAGATCCTTCGTCGGACTGAAGTCCTCCTCAGGATGACAGTAGCCGGGTGCCCCATGTCTCGCGATTTTCGAGACATGGGAGTAGTTGCCAGCTGCCGATCTTTCTTATCCATTCGGCTTAACGTACTTCGTCTTGCCGTTGGTCTTAAGCTTGAACACGTCGTTGTTAAGCTTTTTGTTGACTTCAATATTGCCGTACTTGGTCACGCGATAATCGCCCGAAGGCTCATCAAACCGCTGCTGCACGCTCACTCCCCGCGCCGGATCGATCCACAGCGTAATCAGGTTGAACATGTTCTTCACCCGCGGCGACTTCGGCGTCAGCTCCAGCTTCCCGGCGTTGACGCCTTGCACATTCTCCATACCACCAAACTTTACGTCGTACGACTTGTCGAGATCGTGACCGCGGCCGCCGAATCCCAGCACCAGGAAGCTCTCGAAGTCGGCCTTGTTCTTGCCCGCGTTGTATTGCGTCACCTGATCGATCGCAGGCTGGTAATAACTCACCATGCCACCCGAGAACACCACATACTTCTTGTCGGGCTTGGTAAAGTCGGCGGCCATCTCGATGCCGTCGCCCTGTTTGCGAAAGTAAATCGTGCCGCTCTGCAAATCGTGATCGTCAACCACTTTTTGATACTGGTCGGCGGTGAAGTCGGCTTGGGCGGAGCGGAAGCTGGCCGCCGCCTGGTCCATGGAGTTGAGGATAGCCTCGAGGTTTTGCGCATGAGCAGCTGCGGCAGCGCAGAGGACGAGCCATCCCACAATCGCAATCGTTCTGGCTTTCATATGGTCCTAAAGAGAGACACCGGAATTGCCCGCCGAGTTGCATGCCCCCGGACGAAGTTCTAGCGATGCGCCCACACCTCGTATGCAACCAGATGATGGTTGCCGTCGCGCATCTCCTGGTACTTGTCGATGGTGACCGAGCCGGAGATAGGCTCGATGACGCGCAGCAGCGATTCGCGGATCTCGGCGTCGCTGCCGTTCTTCACGTTGGCGGCGTCGACTTTATACAGGAAGCCATCGCCCACCTGCTGCACTACGACTTCGGCCTGGCGCGCGGGCTTCTCCTGCGGCTTGTCGCGGAAGTTGACGAAGATGGGCGTGATGAAGATGAACGCAAGGATCAGCGTAACCATTATGTCGTAAGGCACGCTGCCCCGTGGATACGTCCACCAGAAATAGCCCCGTAAAGTCTGGCCAAGCTTGCTCATCGATAGTTCAAGTCTAGAGTTCTAACGAAATAAGCGCAAGAAAGCACCCAAGCGAATTGGCAGTAAGCATTTGGCATTTGGCATGGCCAAACATTTTCCGTTTGCCTATCCACTCGTTTGTCATCCTGAGCGAAGCGTCCGCCCTGGTTTTCCGCCGCTGTCTTTTGCGGCGGGCGGACGCGCAGTCGAAGGACCGCTATACTCTCATTACGGTCGCGTATTCGATCCGCTGCAACTGCATCACAGCATTCACACCGGGCCATTTTCCTTGCCCTAGGCAGAGTTCCTCGCTACCATGCCTCCGCTTAGGAGTTTCGGTTTATGTCGCTGGCTTGCGCCCCATCGTCCACCCGAACCCGCGTCATCTGTCTTGTGTTCTTCGTACTGGTTGGAGCTCTAACCCTCTCCGCGCAAAGCTACACATTTGGCACAGCCCAATTCGCGACCGGAAACACTCCCACATCCGTCGCCAGCGGCGACTTCAACCACGACGGGATCCTCGACCTGGTAGTAACCAATTTCAGCGACAACACCGTCTCCGTGCTGCTGGGCAAGCCCGATGGCACGTTTGCTTCGCAACAGACCTACCCCACCGGAAACTCCCCTATGTCGATTGTCGTCGCCGACTTCAACGGTGACGGCATCCTCGATCTCGCTGTCCTGAACGCTAACTGTATTCCCAGCCGGCTGGGTGAGGACTGTGGGGGAGGCTGGATCAGTCTGCTGATCGGTCGCGGCGACGGGACATTTCAGCCGGGCGCAAACTATGCGGTCGGCAGTGCAGGCTACCCACCCACACCAACGCTCGTGGCCGCCGACTTCAACGGCGACGGCTTCCCTGATCTGGCGGTCAACAATGGCGCTGACAAAACCGTCTCTGTGCTGATGAACAACGGCGCGGGCGGCCTTCTCGATCAGGTCGTCTACGCCGTTCCCAACGGCGCCAATTCCATCGCTCTGGGCGACTTCAACGGCGACCACAAGATCGACATCGGCGCCACAGGTACCACAATGTCGGTGTTGCCGGGCAAGGGCGACGGTACCTTTCAGCCGCCGATTGCTTCGGGCGATCCCGGCGGCATGCTGGTGGTAGGCGACTTTAACCACGACGGCAAGCTCGATGTTGCGACCGTGGGAAGCTCGTATCTGACGGTGATGCTGGGCAATGGTGACGGTACTTTCACACCGATTTCCAACACCACGACTGCCGATTCCATCTATGTCGCCGACCTCAACAGAGACGGCAACCTGGATTTGATGTTGTTTGGATTGGGCGGCGGAAATGCCCAGGGTATGTCGGTGGAATACGGCAACGGCGACGGCACCTTCCAATCCCCAAGAAAATACACCTACAGCGGTGACTCGGGAGCGCTGATCACCGACATCAACGGCGATGGCTATCTTGATGTCATTGCCGTTGGCGGCCTCCAAGCGTCTTCGGGAATGACGGTGTCGCTGGGGCTGCCAGGGCCTGCATTTGTCGGACCAAAAGATTACGGTGAGGGGCAATCGGCGATTGTCTCTGCCGATTTCAACGGCGACCAGAAGCCGGATCTTGCCGCTTCAAACTATACGAGCGTCTGTACGGTTCTCAACACTGGCAACGGCACCTTCGGTTCGCCACACTGTACACCCTTTAACAACACAGGCCTTGCTCTGATCGCCGGCGATTTCAATGGCGATGGCCGGCAGGATGTGGCCACTGTTTTTTCCAACTGTACGAACGGCTGTCTGCAGGGAGAAGCCGCCGTTCTGCTTGGCAACGGTAATGGCAACTTCCAACCGCCAATACTTTCCGCGGTAGGCCTCGATCCGGTGTCCCTGGCTTCCGGCGACTTCAATCATGACGGCATCTTGGATCTAGCTGTTGCCAACGATCAGGCGAGCTCCGTTTCCATTCTGATCGGCAAAGGCGACGGCACCTTCCAACCCCATGTCGACTATCCCATCTCCAGTACACCGAGTTATGTCGCCGTGGGAGATCTGAACGGCGACGGCAACCCCGACATTGTGGTAGCTGCCGGCGAATATATACAAATCATGCTGGGCAACGGCGACGGGACATTCCGGATGGGCGCCAATTTCTACACTTACTATCCTGGAGTAATTGTGATCGCCGATTTCAATGGCGATGGTATCCCCGATCTCGCAACCGGCAGCGGTGAGGTGTTCCTCGGAAACGGCGATGGCACCTTCCAGTCGCAACTGGACTCTGGAGTCGGCGGATATTTGGCGGTGGCTGATTTCAACCTCGACGGCAAACTTGACCTGGCCGGCGGATATGGTTCGCCGCAGGTTGCAATCGCTCTCGGCAATGGCAATGGAACCTTCGGGCTGCCGTCTCTCTACACCGCCTCCGATTACTACATTTACTCCTTGATCGCCAAGGATCTGAACGGCGACGGCACGCCCGACCTGGCTACCACCGCCAGCCGCAACAACACCATGTCGGTCCTGTTAAGCACGGCGTTCAAAGCCGTCTCGCCCACCGCGCTGAACTTCGGCTCGCAGGGCGCCGGCACACAGAGCCCGCCGCAAATCGTCACCATCACAAATATCAGCAACGTGAAGTTCAGCGTGCTGCGCCTGGCTACGGTCGGCAACTTCAGGCAGACCAACGATTGTCCGGCCACGCTCGATCCCGGCGCCTACTGCACGGCATCGGTGACGTTCACTCCGCAAAGCACCGGCCAGTCGAGCGGAGCACTAATCATCACCGACACCACCCCCAGCAGCCCGACGTCGGTCCCACTCAGTGGTACCGGCGAGAATGGGCCCTATTTATCCTTTACTCCGCCGTCGCTCAGTTTTG
>DATHQX010000184.1:0-10839 GCA_035482295.1 Verrucomicrobiia bacterium | reverse complement strand
CCACAACGACAAGCGAATCATGTCGGTTGTCGGGCCGGTCGAGAACTGCTTGTTCACGCGACGCCAGTCCGTCGTGCCGGTTGGCCCGTCGGTCGCCACATCCAGGCAGGCCTGGCAACGCGGATCAAGTACCCGCAACCGCGGCCCACTGTCGGATGTGATGCCTTGCGCCTTGAAAAACGCACTCAACTCGTACGTGTGATTCGGCTCGACTGGGACAAACTGATACAGCAGGTCGTAGTCCGCGTTTTGCGGAATCGTGAAGTCGACGCCCAACGCTCTCCTGCCGCTTTGCGCCATAGGATCCGAGAAGCTCAGCTCAACGTACGGTTGCTGCGCGTGACGCCAATCGAAGCCGGCGTTCAACGGCTCGCGCTCGAAGCTGCCGTTAAAGACCAGGTTCGGTTCGCTGAGCGCATCGGCGTAGTTGGCCGAACGCTGGGCTCGCGCATACGACCACACGTTGGCGGCTTCCGTGTAATGCCCATTCGCCAGAAGCTGATCGATGTACGGCGTCACTTCGGCAATCGAAACAGCTTTCTTCTGTGCGGCCATGTCACGCCAGAATCCGTCGGCGGCATCGGCGCGATTCGCGGCCGCCAGGAACTCCAGAAACTTTACCTGCACACGGGTGTCAGAATTGTTGCCGAGCAGGTCGCGCCAGATGAGTTCGGGATTGTCGAAGCCTCGCGTCAGCAACTGAAACGACTGCGTGAGCCCGTCAGGCTGTAGGCGCAGGAAGGTCTTCACGTTGCGAACTGCCGCCTGTGGCTGATTGGAAACCACGTCATTCACCGCAGCCTGCCAGGAGAAGATTGGATTGCTCGGCGCCAATTCCTGCGCGCGGGTAAAGGCATCATCGGCGCACGCCTGATTTGCCACCGCATAGCACGCGGCTGCCAGGCCGGACCAGTAGACCGCCGAATTGCGATTCATCTCGGTGGCAGTACGGAACTGCTCTTCTGCTGCGAGCTGTTGCTCCGGATCGCCGGTCAGCAGCAGGATCTTTCCCAACTCAAAACGTGGATCAGGATTCGCCGGATCGAGCGCGATGGCGTGACGTATCGATTGTGCGTTGAACGAGTCGCCCAAGGTCTGCGCCAACACCACCCGTCCTGTTTCAAAAACCAGTACAAGACCCGGCACGATCAGCGCGGCAAGGAAGATCAGCGCCGACCGTCGCGAGCGCAGCTTCCACTCGAAGGCCCGGTTCCAGAGCGACGGCTTGCGCTCCTCTTCCGCGTCCTGTCGATGTCGGGTTTCGTGCCGCGCGTGTTCCATGGCTCGTCAGCGTGAGCGGATACCGCCGCTACTCGGACCCCGAGCGTCCGTAGGGATACTTGCCGTATTGCGCGTAGTAGTAGTTACCGTAGCCGTAGCCATAGCCGTCGCGCCGCAGGTCCATCTTGTTCAGCACCACGCCAAGGATGCGCGCTCCGGCGTTCTCCAGGATGGCGCGTGTACGCATCAAGCCTGCGCGATGCGTGCGTCCGCTTTCGGCAATCAGCACCACGCCATCGACCAAGCCGGCCATGATGGTGGCGTCGGTCACCGCCAGCACCGGCGGTGAGTCGATGACGATGTGTTCGAAATTCTTGGACAGCTCGGTACAGATGTCGGCCATGCGATCGGAACCGACGAGCTCGGCCGGATTCGGCGGCACCGGGCCCGAGGGCAGAATCCACAGGTTCGATTCCTCGAACTGCTGGAGTGCGTCGGTGAGCTTGTCCGCGCCGGTCAACACCGTGCTGACGCCCTTTTCGTTGTCGATCCGCAGAATGCGAGCGATACCGCCCTTGCGCAGATCGCAGTCGACGATGACAACCTTGCCTTTGCGCTGTGCCAGAGTCTGCGCAAGATTGAGCGCCGTCGCCGTCTTGCCCTCCCCGGCCTGCGAGCTGGTGATAAGAATCGATTTCGGCGGATTCGGCGCCAGCGAGAGCAGGACTGAAGTCCGCAGAGTGCGATAAGCCTCCGCCAGTGTCGATTGCGGATTGGCAATGATGGCCAGTGCGACGTTGGTTTCACGCGGCAGCTTTTCGGAAGGATCCTTCAGGCTGCGCTGGAACTTGGCGCCCATCATCTTCCGGTTCGCTGACTCCGATCCGCGATGCAGCGGAACCACCGCCAGCGCCGGCGTCATCAGCAACTGCTCCACCTCTTCGGCCGACTTCACCGAGTGATCCATGCCTTCCTGCGCGAAAGCCGTCATGGTGCCCAGCACGATTCCGGCCAGCAGGCCCAGCGCAATGTTCAAGCTCTTGCGTGGACGCACCGGCTCGCTCGGCGGCAGGGCAGCGTCGACCATATGAATGTTGGTGGATTGAAGCCCAGCGGAGACGGTGGCGTTCTTCAAGCGCTCCAGCAGGCTCTGATAGAGCTGCTGATTGCTCTCGAATTCGCGCGCCAGAATGTTGTGCTGCACCAGTAACTGATTCTGCGCGCCAACCGCTTCTTTCTGTTGCGCCACCGCCCCCGAGGCCAACCGCTCACGCGTCACCGCAGCGGTATAGTCCTTGCGAATCCGCGCCAACACTCGCTCTTGCTCGGCCAGAATCTGCCCGCGGAGGTCTTGAATCTCTTCATCCAGTCGAATCGCCTTGGGAAACTTTGGACCGTATTGCGCCACGGTCTCGGTATATTGATCACGCAGGTCGGCCAGCTTCTCTTCGAGCTTCTGCAGCAGATCGTTGTGCACCAGCGTCGCCAGCTGCGCGCGATTGATCTCAACCTCGTGGTACAGCGATTCTTTCTGTAGGCGATCGCTCTCGGCCGCCGTCTGGTCCTTGCTCAGCTCCGACAGGATCTGCTCCTGCACGGTTTCCTTTTCGCCGGTGTTGACCAGCTGATGCTCGCGCTCATACTCCACCAGCGCCTGTTGCGAGCTCTCCACCTTCGCCTTCAACTCATCCAGTTGCTGCTCCATCCAGGCCGAAGCCTGCCGCGTCGCGTCATATTTCTGGCGGAAGTTGTAGTCGATGTAGTTGTTGACCAGCGTGGTCGCGACGCGCGCCGCCAGCTGCGGGTCGGGATCTTCGAAGCTGACCGCCAGCATGCGCGTCTTCGGCGTCAGCTCAACCGACAGCCTTCTCTTGAAGGCTTCAATCAGCCGCACCTTCTGCTTTTCTTCGGGAATCTTGGAAAGCTTGGAGGGACTGATGAGATGTTCGCGCAGCCGCAACTCCTCGATCGTGCGCCAGGCCAGAGTTTCGCTTTCCAGAACCTGAATCTGGGTCTGCAAGTAAGTGTCGTCGGCGCTGGTCTTTTGGAAGACCTCTTCGATCGACTGCACCATCGGCGTCTCCGACTCGACCTGCACCCGAGCCGTGGCCTTGTAAACCGGCTGCATCTTGAACGAGACGACAGCGACCAGCGTGGTGATCACCAGCGCTACGGTAGCAATCGTCCACCGCCGCTTCATCAGGGTGTGCCAGTAGGTGGACAGCGAGACATATTCCTGGCCGTTGGCGAAGCTGCCTTCCATCGCCGGCAGGGCGCGCGGCGGCACAGGGACAGGCATCGCCAGACGGCTGGATAGTTCGCGTTGCTCCGAATGGGCTGACAGACTATTTGGGTTCATCGCGATGCCTTTCAATAACGGCCATAGACAGCCAAGCCCGTTGCCGTCTGCAACGCGGCTTCCAGGCCACGCGCGAACGCCTTCTTCGCGGCGCTGTCGGGAACAAAAAGGATGTCGTTGGGATACAGCTTTTGATCGGGCGCTTTGTTGGCCAGAATCAGATTCAGGTTGCACGGAATCTGCTGGCGACCGTCGGGGGAGTTCTTGTCCGGACGAATGATGACCGACTTCTGCCGCTGAGCTGTGCCCTTTGAGTCTTCGGCCATGGCCAGCGCCTGCAACACGGTCATGCCATTGTCGTCACCTTTAATAACGAAGCCGCCGGGCTTGTTGACCGCGCCGACCACGTAGACAATGCCTGCGCGCGGAATGGTAATGCGGTCGCCGGGGAAGATTGCCAGGTTGTACTGCACGCTGCCGGTATCAAGCAGCTTCTTCAGGTCGACCGACTGCGTGGTCTGACCTGTGACGCTCTCGCCCAACTTGCCGCGACTGACGATCGCGGTGTTGCCGGCGTCGTCATTCAGGCCCTGCGCCTGCGACAGCATGTCCAGCAACGTAGTCTTGCCCAGCACCGGATAAATTTGCGGCATCTTCACTGCGCCCGTGATCGCCACCGACTTCAGCCGCGAACTGATGATGGTCACCACGATGTGCGGATCCGTGACCAGGCCGCTGTCATGCAACTGCTTGGCCAGCGCATCGGAGAACTCGCTCGGCGTCAGACCGCTCGCCTTCACCTGATCCGGCAACAGCGGCAGCGCGACTGTGCCCGATGGCGACACGCGATATTGCCGCGACAACTCGGGGACGTCCATGACGTAGACGTCCAGCACATCGTCGGCGGTGATGAGGCTGTCTCCGTCAGGACTCATGCCCGGCGTAGAACCTGCCGTCCCCAGGTGCGAGTTGGGCGCTGACTGGTGCGTAGCCGTCACCGGCGCGTGCTCATCAGCGGTCTGTGCCGCAGCCAATGTGGTCGCGGCCAGCGCGATGCAGATCGCCAGTAATGAAAAGCGAAGTAGGGAACTGTGGCGCATAACGACTCCTGCAATCCTGACCCTGGTTAAACCTGCCGCGGCTATCGCGGAGAAGCATCTAGACCGGCTCAAGGTGATACCCCTCAACATCCAGCGCGATGGAGCGCTGCATGGGCTCGATGGAAATGACCAGCTTGTGACCGCGCTCGGCGATGAAGATTCCTTCCAGCCCATCGAGGCAGCCGCCTACAATACGCACGCGCCGTCCGCTCTTCAGGAACGGATATTGCGACCACGGCACGTCGTGCGACTCCAGCCGGCGCAGATCGCTCACCTGCTGATCGGTGATGCGGCCGATGACTCCGTTGAACGAGACAAAGCAATACACCCCGCTCGTCTGCAGAATCGCCAGACGCTCGGGCGTGTTCTCGGTGGCACGGACAAAAACGTAGCCGGGGAAGATCGGCGTCTCGACCATCTGGTAGCGATCGCTCCAGCGATGGCGAGCCTTGGTGAGCGGCACGTAGGCCTCGTAGTGCTTGTTCTGGATCTGGTGACAGATGCGGCGCTCGAAGCGCGCTCGGGTTTGCAACGCGTACCAGTCGTTGGTCTGTGCAGCCAGGATGGCTGAAACGTGAGCTTCGGATTTAGGCGCTAAATTGGGCATAGCTCCGCCATTTGAGTCCCATATGAATTGCGGCCCGGAGTCTCGTCAGTGGTCCAGCCTCACATTTCTTGTCGCTGGGTTTTCTTAAACGGTCAGCGATACGGTCACCTCGCGTACGCTGCTGTTTAAAAGATCTGACGGGTTGCGTTCGGGTTCGAACACAACCTTAAAAACGTTACTTCTCAGTTACCGCGCCGTTGCTAGAGCTGCTTGCACCGGCAAGGCCTGATACCCGAAACGGAAGGACGTGCCTTGCAAAGCGAAGCACTAGGGCAGATGGGAAGGCTCGACCCATCGGAGCTTGACAGGGAATCCTGCAAGCCCTTCAGAGCGGGATTCGAATTCGTTCCGCTCAACGGATCGGCGTTCTGAACGCTCAGCAGACCTTGCTGGTTCAACGACGCCACCTGGCCTTCGCTTAACGTGACGGTTTTCCCGGACGACTGAATCGTCACTGCGCCCTTCGACGCTCGCACCAATAGCGCATCTCCCGATTTCTCGATCTCGTACTGCGCCGCTCCCGTGCCATCCGGAGCAATCCGGTAATGGTCGGCAGTAACCGACAACCCTTTGGTCGTAGTTACTGTCGCCTTACCATCCGCCAGATTGACTGACTTTCCTTTGAAGGTAAGCTGCGAGTTTTGCGGGAGTAAAACCGTGGAGCCTGGAGCCGAGATGGTCAGGACCGCGCCGTTGGCCGTGCGGACGGTATCGCCTGAAAAGATTGCAGTGGTTGCGGGTGCACCTGCGCCGTTGAGCGCGACGCTGCCGGTGGATTTCAGTACTGCCGAACTATCGGCGGCCAGTAAGAAGATGGAAAAACAGAGTATTTCCAGACACACGAATACATATGCCAGAAGTCGGACGGGGCGCATACCGTTCACCTCAAACTGTAATGGCCCGATGATGCTAGCACCAGGGTAGGTAACCAGCAATGACTATAAAGTGGCATTTGTCAAATAAGCCTACTTAGCCCAGAAGTCACCTCCAACCTGTTAGATTCGATATAAGCATATACAAACAAGCTGTTTACTTCGAAATTTGGTGCCCGCATGCGCCACCTTTGAGGTTGGCGAGGCCGAGCTATTTTTGGCTATTTCAAGAATTTTCGTGCTAATTTTGTTGGAAAATAGTACTACCGAAGTAGTATTGTCCGATTTCAGGTGGTGGCTTACCGTACTTCGATATACCACCAGAGTCCTACAGTGTGGTAGCACCGAGATCGTCGAATTACAGCTTGGTAACCGAGTTTCGGTTACTGATCTTGCTGGTTTTTCTCCTCGATAGCTCCACCGGCAAGGCTCCTTAATCGACGGTTTGTGTCGCACGCGCAGCGATCAGTTAATACATTGCGCGGATTGCCCGCTGCTTCGTTCCCACCGGGCCTGATGTCTGCATTTCCGCTTTCACGATGTTGTCTGCGCTCTTGGAGTAGCTAGCTCCCGAGGTCCCACGAACTTCAAATATCCACGCCTTTGAGGGGCGTTGTAAGGAAGGTTCCCCATGCACCACTCCCTGCGAACCACTTCGCGGAGATTGTGGCTGTTCGTGTCTCTGGCCACAGCTTCACTCGTACTATCCACCACAGCGCTCGCGCAAACTGCGACGGGCTCTCCATCGTCATCGTCGCCGGTGCAGCGCACCTGGGTGATGAAACCAAGCAAGATCGCCCAGACCCCGCCGCTTTACCAGATCCACGACCAATATGTGTCGTCGGAATTCAAAGAGGCGGAAGAAGTGAAGCTGCCGGGCTGGCTGAAGAAGCCTGCTCCACCGAATCCATCGTTCGAGGATCCCGCGCTGCAGCTTACCTATGGTCCGATGATCAGCGTCAATCAGGGATTGAGTTTTGACGGCATCGGCGAAAGCTTCACCGGACCCAATGGCACCTATTCGGTAGGCAGCGTTCCTCCGGACACCGATATGGCTGCCGGCACCACGCAAGTTGTCTCGCTGGACAACACAGGCTTTGCGGTCTTCAACAAGACCACCGGCGCGGTCCTGCTGGGCCCGTTGAACACCAACACCCTGTGGTCGTCACTGGGCAGCGGCTCCGAGTGCTATACCGAAAACGATGGCGACGGTATCGTGAAGTTCGATCAACTGGCGCAGCGCTGGATCATCACTCAGTTTGCGCTGGGCTCCAGCGACACCGGACCGTTCTATCAGTGTGTGGCGATCTCGCAGACCGACGACGCCACCGGATCCTGGACGGTGCTGCAGTTCACGCCCGGGGCCAACGGTTATTTCCCCGACTATCCGAAGTTGGGTGTCTGGCCCGATGCCTACTCGATCACCTTCGACATGTTCAATTCCACCGGCAGCTCGTATGAAGGTGGCGCGATCTGCGGTATCGACCGCATCAACCTGCTGAAGGGAAACAGTCCGACCATCGTCTGCGCGCAGCTGCAATCCACCGACTATGCGCTGCTCCCGGTCGACCTGGATGGACCGACCTATCCCGCTTCTGGCGCCAAAGAGATTTACATCGAGAACAGCGGGGCCAGCGGCAGCAGCGCAGTGTTGTACATGTACCGCGCGAAGTACAACTTCACTGCCGGCACGGTGGCTGTCGACTCCCGAATCTCGATCACGGTTTCGACTTACGCCAACAACACTTGCACCAACACCCAGAAATGCGTGCCTCAGCCGACGCACACCGGCACCGTGCAGAACGGAACCTTCGCCTCCGAGTCGAAGCTCGACACGCTGGCTGCGCACCAGATGTATCGCGCGGCCTATCGCAACTTCGGCAGCTACGAGTCGGTGCTGCTCAGCGGACCGGTGCTTCCCAGCGGCAGCGGCGGCTCCGGCAGCAACACCGCCGAGCGCTGGTACGAACTGCGCGGCATCAACACCAGTGGCGGCACGGGTACGCCCACCGTTTACCAGCAATCCACTTTCTCGCCCGACACCAGCCTCTATCGCTGGATGGGCAGCATCGCCCAGGACAACCAGGGCAACATGCTGATGGGCTATTCCGGATCGAGCTCCTCGGTCTTCCCATCGGTGTACATCACCGGCCGCGTGCCCACCGATGCGCTGAGCACCATGGAAGCCGAGAGCAAGGTCTACGCCGGTCTCAACTCGCAGGTGAACCTCAGCGGATACGCCTATGGCTATCGTTGGGGAGATTACACCGCGATGATGATGGACACCGATGACTGTACTTTCTGGTTCACCGGTGAATATCTGAAGCAGGCGGGCTTGTTCAACTGGAGCACGCGCATCCTCAGCTTCATCTTCCCGAGCTGTAGCAGCAATGCGGCCATCACCTCGCCGATACCGAACTCGACTCTGACCAGCGGCACGGCGACGTTCCTCTGGTTGTCAGGCACGGGCAATCCGTCGTACACGCTGTCGATCGGCAAGACGCAGGGTGGCAGCGATTATTGCGGCGGTCCGCAGAACTACAACGCGGGCGTCTACAACGCGACGTTATCGTGCTTGCCGACCGATGGCAGCACCTTCTGGGTTCGTCTAACCACCGTCGGCGGCGCCAACGGTTTTAACGATTACCAGTACACCGCTCCAAGCCTGCAGCAGTCGCAGACCATCACCTTCCCGAATCCTGGGCCGGTCACCTACGGCGTTGCGCCGATTACGTTGACTGCCACGGCGACTTCGGGTCTGGCAGTTACCTACACGGTGAAGTCCGGTCCGGGCTCGGTTAGCGGCAGCACGCTGACCGTCAACGGTTCGGGCACCATCGTGGTCGAGGCCGACCAGGCAGGCAATAGTAATTGGGCTCCGGCGCCTCCCGTCACCGACAGCATCGTCGTCAACCAGGCAACGCTGACGGTGACGGCGAACAACGCCACCATCACGGCAGGCAGCCCGCTGCCGACGTTCACCGCCAGCTACAGCGGCTTCGTGAATGGCGACGGCCAGGGCGTCCTGAGCGGCTCACCCAGTCTCACCACCAACGCTCCCCAGAATCCGCCGGTGGGAACCTATACCATCACCGCGGCACTGGGAACGTTGTCGGCGCAGAACTACACCTTCACCTTCGTCAACGGCACCCTGACGGTCACGTCCGCGTCGGCGCAGATCACCTCGCCGCCCAAGGGCTCGACCCTGACGGGCAGCACGGCAACGTTCACCTGGTCCGCCGAAACCGGCGCGTCTTCGTATCAGTTGTGGCTGGGTCACAGCGCAGGTGCGCACGACATCGCAACCGTCGGCACCTCGGGCTTGACTGCGACCATAACCAACCTGCCTACGGATGGCAGCGCCATCTACGCCACGTTGTACGGCTACGCCAGCAACAACTGGACGGTGCAAGACACGGCTGCGTACACGGCAGCCACCATCATCAACGCGCAAATCACGGCTCCGGCGAAGGGCTCAACCCTGACCGGCAACACTGCAACCTTTACCTGGACCGCTGAAACCGGCGCCACCTCCTACCAGATCTGGGTGGGCAGCACGCCCGGCGGCAAGGACATCGCCACCAGCGGAACCTCCAATCTGACGCTGACCATCTCCGGTCTGCCGATGAATGGCAGCCAGATTTACGTCACACTGTACGGCTACGCGGGTGGCATCTGGTCGGTGCAGGATACGGCTACCTACACGGCCTCCAGCCCGGCGCAGATCACCTCGCCTCCGAAGGGCTCGACCCTGACAGGCAGCACGGCGACGTTTACCTGGTCCGCCGAAAACGGCGCAACCTCCTACCAGCTGTGGATTGGCTCGACCAGCGGCGGACATGATCTCGCCGTAGTCGGAACTTCCAACCTGACAGCGACAGTAAGCGGCTTGCCCACCAACGGCAGCCAGATCTACGTCACCCTCTACGGCTATGCCGGTGGTTCGTGGACGGTGCAGGATACGGCCACGTACACGGCCTACTCCATCACCAACGCCCAGATCACCAGCCCGACGCCCGGGAGCACGTTGCCGGGCGACACCGTTACCTTCGTCTGGTCTCCTGAGACCGGAGCGACCTCCTACCAGTTGTGGGTAGGCAGTGCGCCGGGACAGGATGATCTGGGCGTGGGCGGAACTTCGGGTACGTCAGTGACCATCTCCAACCTGCCGACCGATGGCAGTTTGGTGTACGTCACGCTATATGGCTATTCGGGCGGTGTGTGGTCTGTGCAGGATGCCGAGAGTTACACGGCTTCCGGCGGACATCCGCAGTTGCCGACCAGGCAGATGAAGCCGCGCCGGTAATCGCGAATCGTTGCGGCGGCTCTAGTGGGCCGCCGTAAGAAAAAACAAGGGCCGCTCACATCGGGTGAGCGGCCTTTTTCTGTGCTGGCGCGTTCCACGTTATTTGGAGCTTTGAAACAGGGATCCAGCAAGCAGCTTGCTGGCGGCGAGATGGATGGGCTACTCGTTCGATACGACTTCACGATCCCGCCATCCGATCCTCACTCTTGCGCTCGGCAATTACCGGCGCAAGAAACTATTGCTTCAAATTACCGCCATAGGTTAACTTAGGATGTATTCCAGGGCAACCTGAATTTTCCCACGGGGATGTCTGATATCCCATGACTATCGCTGAATGGAGAGATTCTAAAATGACGCGACCTTTCGAAACTGTTCTAGCGGAGTGGACCTCTCTCAAAGAGCGACTGGCCAAGCTTACCAAAGAGCTTGACGAG
>DATHQX010000183.1:0-4214 GCA_035482295.1 Verrucomicrobiia bacterium | reverse complement strand
AGCTACATGGTGTACGGCCACCACATGTTCGTCAGCGGCATGAATCCGGTTTCGTCACTGGCGTTTTCGTTCCCCACGCTCGTGATCACGATCCCCTCGACGATTGTGGTGCTGATCTGGCTGGGCAGTCTTTACGGGGCGAAGTTGCGCATCAATGCCGCATCGCTTTTCGCGCTGGGATTTATTTCGATGTTCATCGCCGGCGGCGTGAGCGGCTTCTTCCTGGCGCAGCCGTCGATCGACATCATGCTGCACGCGACTTACTTCGTAGTGGGACACTTCCACCTGGTGATGGGAGTCGCGGCCATGTTCGGGATTTTTGCCGGCACCTACTTCTGGTTCCCCAAAATGTATGGCCGCATGATGAACGAAACCCTGGGCAAGATTCACTTCTGGTTCAGCTTCGTCGGCGCTTATGCCATCTTCATGCCCTTCCACTATCTTGGGTTGGCCGGCAACGTTCGCCGCTATCAGGCGTTCGCGCCCGACTATATGCAGCCGCTCATTCCGCTGCACAAGTTTATAACGGTGGCCGCGTTGACGACCGGCGCTGCGCAGCTCGTCTTTCTATACAACCTGATCCACAGTCGCTTCAAAGGCGAGCCCGCCCCCGACAATCCATGGCAGGCGACGTCGCTGGAATGGAGCACGCCGACCACGCCGCCGCCGCACAACAACTTCGGCGACAAGCTTCCTGAAGTCTTCCACGACCCGTTCCAGTATGGCGTGGAAAGCTCTGTCGGCGACTACGTGATGCAGGCTTCTCCCGAAAAGGTGAAGTCGGAGAACGACGAAGCGTAACGCGATTCTGGAATTGGGGTCTGTAGTTATGGCGACGACAGCAAACGAACCGGTAGCAATCCCGGTAAGAAGCGAAGAACGCAACCAACCGCCGCGGCTGGCGGACAGTTCCGGCAACGGCGGCCATCGAAACCTCGCTCCGGCGAATGGGAAGATGCGCGGCGTCAAGGATTATTCTCCGCCGCCGGCTTCGACCGGAATCTGGGTTGTGATCGCGTCCATCGCGATGACCTTCGCGGCGTTTACCAGTGCCATCATCGTGCGCCAGGGCGGCGCGACGGATTGGCACCATCTCACGCTGCCCAGAATTCTGTATCTCAATACGCTGGTGCTCTTCGCCAGCAGCTTCGCCCTCGAGATGGCGCGCCGCCAGCTGGGCGCCTTTATGGTCGCGCAGAAAGCCCAGGGTTCGAAAGCTCAGGCCGAAAAGCCGACTCTCTGGCTCTACATTTCTCTGTCCCTCGGCTTGCTCTTCGTCGCCGGACAATACGTGGCCTGGCTGCAACTGCGCACCCAGGGACTCTTTTTAAACACGAATCCCAACAGTTCGTTTTTTTACGTGCTGACCGCGATCCACGCGATTCACGTGCTCGGCGGTCTGGGCGGCCTGGTCCGCGTGATTTCCCGGCTGAACCGTTCCATTCTTCGGAAAAGCACGCTCGACGCCACCGCGTATTACTGGCACTTTATGGACGCGCTTTGGGTGTATCTGCTGTTGCTGCTGTGGATGAAGCTCTAGCACTCGCACTTGAACTCGATTTGATAGGAGGCCCCGTGAGCCAAGCGGACGTGACGATAGGATCACACTCAGCCGTGATGGAACGACCGGCATTTTCGGTTCCGGCGAAGAAGATGGCGATGTGGCTGTTCATCATCGCCGACTCGGCGACCTTCGCCGGTTGCCTGGTCGCCTACGGATTCATCCGCAACGCCACGCCCGACTGGCCACGGCCATTCCACAGCATCACCAACGTCGCGCTCATGACCTTCATCCTGCTCACCAGCAGCTTAACCATGCTGATCGGAGTGCAGTCGGCTGAGAAAGGCGACAAGGCCGGGGCGTTCCGCTGGACCATGATCACGGCCGTGCTCGGAATCCTGTTCGCCGTCCTGCACATTCGCGAATGGATGGGAATGATTGGCGAAGGCGCGACCCTGTTCCACAACCCGTGGGGCACGCCGCTGTTCAGCTCCCTGTTTTTCAGCATCACCGGCCTGCACCTGCTGCACGTCACCAGCGGTGTAATCGCTCTGGTCGTCGTGGGGCTGCGCTACATGGGCGGCCGTTACAAAGCCGACGACCTCGAAATCACTGGCCTCTACTGGCACTTTGTAGATCTGGTTTGGATGTTCGTAGTGCCGCTGATCTATCTTTTGAACTTGGCCCACTGAAGGTTAGAGAAGATTTAGGACCGACTGAAAGAGTCAGGAGCAAACTATATGGCTGGCCCCGAAGCGAAGACCAACGGAATGGGCAAAGACCTCATCGTCTACGTATGCATTCTGGCCCTGGCCGGGATACAATTTTTCATCGCCTATCAGGACATCAGCGCACATCAAATGTTTGTGCGCATGCTGATCGTGGCCTGCATCGAGGCCGCGTTGGCGCTTTTGTTTTTCATGCATTTGTGGGAGAATCGCGGACTCAAGTGGTTCGTCCTGATTTTCACGGTGGCCGTGATTCTCGGGATGCAATATGGATGGACCGACAGTTACCGCATCCTCGACGGCGTACCGTGGGCAAAGTAGTCGGGCTTGGGAAAGAAGACGTTCATTGAGGCTTTGGAGACAACTCGCGTTTCTAGGGATTGCGCTGGCGGCATTCATCATCCTGCAGTCGCCGGTTCCGGCATTTTCGCAGAACTGCGCACTCTGCTATACCCAGGCAGCTTCCTCGGGCTCGCGAATGATTCAGGCACTGAAGAGCGGGATTCTGGTGATGATCGTTCCTCCCACTCTCGGATCCATTGGTATGATTTTCGTGGTGTATAAGAAACGCAATCAGGTGAGGCGGACGGACGAAGAAGAGACGTCAGAAGCGCAGATGCTCGAAGCGCAAAACGACCAGAACGATTCCGGCCGAGACTGGTAACATGTCAGCGACAAACATGATGACAACCGCCGCCTCCATCCCCACGCTGAAGTCCAAGCTGCGGGACTACTACACCCTGACCAAGCCCGAAGTAAACCTGCTGATTCTGATGACGACCTCGGCGGGCTACTATCTGGCTTCGCGCGGCCCGTTCAGAATTGTCGGACTGCTCAACACGCTGCTGGGCACGCTGCTGGTAGCCAGCGGCACCGCAACTCTGAATCAGTGGATGGAGCGCGTGTGGGACGGCAAGATGCGCCGCACCGCCAATCGTCCGCTGCCCTCGGGCCGGCTGTCGAGCCGCGAGGCGCTCATGTTCGGCCTTCTGTTGAGCGTGACCGGAGGCCTGTACTTGCTGCTTGCCGTCAACGCCTTGTCGGCGGCGCTGGCGGTTTCGACGCTGCTCTCGTACCTGCTGGTTTATACGCCGCTCAAGCGCAAGACGCCGCTGTGCACCCTGCTGGGTGCGTTCCCGGGTGCCATGCCTACGCTGATTGGCTCGGCAGGAGCTTCCGCCGCGATCAACCGGCAGGCCTGGTTCCTGTTCGCCATCCTCTTCCTGTGGCAGTTCCCGCATTTCCTGGCGATCGCGCTGATGTATCGCGAGGACTACAGCCGCGCGGGTTATCAGATGCTGCCCGACTTCGATCGCGATTCGCGCTTCACGCACGCGGAAATTATTGGCTTCTCCGTGCTCTGTGTCGTCGCCACCATGTTGCCGCTAATGAATCGTGCTGGATGGATGTACGCAGTTGGCATGGGCTTAGCTGGAGCCTTCCTGCTTTACCACTCGAGTAAGCTGGTGACTTCGACAGCGAAGGGCCTTCCCGGACGGCTGCTGCACGCCTCCGTGCTTTATCTGCCTGTGGTGCTCGTCATCATGGTGGTTGCGAAGAAGTAATCTCCGGCTCTTACTCTGGAGTTGCTACTCCGGCGCTTCCGTCCACAACACGCGGCGGCCTTCGCGGCTGCTCTTGTGCGCGAGCAATAAGGCGCGCTCGGTGCGCAGGGCCTGCTCGGGCGTTACATCGAGTGGAGAACCTTTCTCAATCGCATCGCGCACGTTGGCGTAGTAGCCGCGATAGTCGCCGCGTGCGGTCTTTACCTTCCGCACTTCGCCGCCCACGCGGCTCAGAGTTCCCCAGCGGTCCTCCGATTCAACGCCCCAGTCGGCGCCCCAGTCCAGGCCGTCGGGACAATGGTCACTGCGCAGGATCTCTTCCTGCGGATCCATGCCATATTTTATGAAGGAGGCTTCGGTTCCGTGGATCAGCAGGTGTGGGCCGGGAGCGTAGGCGATAATCCGCGCTCGCAAGGTCGC
>DATHQX010000182.1:0-10955 GCA_035482295.1 Verrucomicrobiia bacterium | reverse complement strand
TTCACTGGCGGCCAGATCGCGGTTCTCCAGCACCGCCAGCAACTCTCCACGATGCACCCGGCTTCCGCGATTCACGTAGAACGTCTTCACCGGCGCGACAACCTTCGGTGTGATGGCCGCTTGATCTCGCGGAAAAAGAATTGCGTCGGCCGTAATGACCTGCCGGATCGTCTTGCGCTCCGCCGGCGCCGTCTGCACCGTCACGACAGGCTGCGGCTCCTCCGCTTTCTTCGAGCAGCCGACGAGCAGCACTGCCGCCATTACAGCTAGCCACCCAACGACGCAAGTACGAGCGATTCTCACGCCTAGAAGCTCCCCGTCAGAGTTTGCAGATTCGCGATGGCCACGTGATAGCGCGCCTGCCCGTCCGAATAGTTGCTGCGCGCCTGCGCGAGCGTATTCTGTGCGTCGACTACCTCCAGCGCTGTGGCTTCGCCTGCCTGATAGCGCAGGGTCGTCAGACGCATGCTCTCCACCGCAAGATCGACCGAACTCTTCAACAGATCGAGCTGGCCGCGCGCGGTTTGCGCCTCCGCATAAAACGATTGCAGGTCCGCAACCGCCTGCCGCTGGGCTGCACTCAGCTCAACTTTCGCCTGGCGCTGCTGCAGCTCGGCCTGCTTCACACGGCTTTCGATCGCACCCCAGTGCCACACAGGAATGTTCAACGTCGCCGTCGCAGCGTAGCCCAGGTTGCGGATGTCGTCGGTATAGGTGGCGAAGTGATTGGCATCGATGCCGTAGAGGTAATCGATCACCAGCGACGGCAGATGGGCTGCGCGCGCCACCGTCACCTCTCGATTGGCGACGTCCATCGCAGCAAATGCAGCTTGCAGTTCGGGATTATTCTTGCCAGCCATGCCTTCGACATCGGTCATTGGGGGAAGCGCAGGCGCCGCGGCGAGATCGTCGGACAGCGTGAAGTCCTGAAAGAAGTTGGGAAACAGCAGAACCGCCAGATTCAGCCGGGCGTTCTGCTCGGCAAGCTGCGCCTCCTGCAGCGCGCGCTGCTGATCGTTCGCCTGGATTTGCGCCTTGATGACGTCCGAGTGGGCGACCTCGCCCCCCTGCTCAAGCTTGCGGCTAAGCTCCAGGAAGTTCTGGGCTTCGTCGCTGGCCGACTGTGCACTGGCCGCTTTGGTCTGCGCAGCTTCCAATCCGTAATAAGCCTGGACAACGGTGACCACCAAGCCGCGCGCAGCAATCTCGGCCTTCGCCCGTGCCAATGCCTGAGCTGCGGTCGCTCGCCGATAGTCCGCGAACTGCCCGACACCGACTGTCTGCTGCACGGCGCCTTGACTGATGTATTCATGCACACCGTTGTTGGCGATGAAGACGCCCGAGGCTGTGTGATTGCCCTGGGTGTAAATGAAGCCATTGTTATAGTCGACGCTGGGGAGCAATGCCGCACGCGTCTGCACGCGATCTTCACGTGCCAGACCCAATTCCATCAGCGCGGCCTGAAACTGCGGACTGTTCGCCTTGGCGCGAGCTAGCGCATCCGCCAGGGTAAGGGACACGCTTGGCTGCGGGGCCGACACTTGTGGCGAGGAAACAGCTGCCTGGGCCTGTGCTGCAAGCTGAGCAAGGCACAGGACGGCTATCAGCGGGATGGACTTTAGGGACACAGCTCCTCGCAGGACCTCAGACCAGAATGCCGGGAAGAACCTTAACCCAAGCTGAATCAGAAACCTGGAACTCGCATTGGCGCCGGTGACCCGTCCCTTTTCTGTCGCAGGGTGTTGAGAAAAGGGTAAAATGGATGGAACAAAACCCTTAAGGGAACCAGGTGAGACTCCCGCGCGCGTGCAGGCCCGCCTGATCAGGTATTAGGTATTACATGAAGAGACTCTCCGCCCTTTGTTTGACCCTCTGGTTCGTCGCGCCACTGCTGGCCGCCCAGACTCAGACGACGACTGCTCCGGCTCCAACGCCGGCATCGACTCCCAGCGACACCGTAGTCGAAGAGATCATTGCCCGGGTCAATAACAGCATCATCACGCGCGCCGACCTGCGAAAGGCCCGCGAACAGCTCTACGCCGAGGCGCATCAGCAGACCGATCAGATCGCCGCCGAACAGGACGCCAAAGAGCACGAAAAAGATTTGCTGCGCGATCTCATCGACCAGCAGCTGCTCCTGCAAAAAGCCCAGGAGTTGGGAATTTCGGCTGACACGGAACTGGTCAAGCGACTGGACGATCTCCGCAAGCAGATGCACGCCGACTCCATGGAAGACCTGGAGAAAGCCGCACAAGCGCAGGGCATCTCGTTTGAAGACTTCAAACAGAACATGAAGAACAACATCTTGACCCAGCGCGTGATCGGGCAGGAAGTTGGCGGCCACATCACGGTAAGCAGTCAGGAAATTCAGCAATATTACGATCAGCACAAGAACGAGTTGCAGCGCCCCGAGCAGGTACGCCTGAGCGAAATCCTCATCTCCACGCAGACTACGCCTGCCGTGAAGAATGACAAAGGCGAGACCCAGCTTCCGGAAACGCCTAGCGCGGAAGTGATCGCGCAGGCGCAGGCAAAGGCGAACGAGGTCTACGCGCTGCTGAAAAAGGGCGGCAACTTCGACGAACTGGCCAAGAAATACTCCAACGGTCCGACGGCCGGCATCGGTGGCGACCTGGAATATTTCAAGCGCGGCACGCTTTCGGCCCAGTTAGAGTCGCAGGTTTTCAGCATCAAGGCCGGCGATTACACAGAGCCGGTTCGCACCAATCAGGGCTTCGTCATCCTGAAGGTCACCGAACACCAGGGCGGTGGAATTCCTACGCTGAAGGACGTCGAGGGCCAGATCCAGGAACAGATTTACATGACCAAGATGCAGCCTGCCTTGCGCGACTACCTGAGCAAGCTCCGCGAAGAGGCTTACATCGACATCAAGCCGGGCTATCTCGACAGCGGCGCCAGTCCCAATGAGACCCAGCCCGTCTACACGACGGCGACCAACGAGAACTCGAATACCAAAGAAAAGAAAAAGAAGAAGCTCGGACTCTTCTAGCTCCTGCGAACCCGGCTTGTACAATATCCATTCAGCGTGAATTTGCACCCGATTGCGGTACGATAAGCCCACAGCGCGCATCGTGGTGCTCTGATGCGGCTCTATAGGTACGGATGAAGGATTTTTACATCTGCGATTGTGCCCGTCTGGAGAACCAGACGATAACGTCCCACTTCGTTGTCGCCGTGAAACAGGTGAAGTCGAAGAAGAACGGCGAGTTGTACCTGTCCCTGATTCTCGCCGACCGCAGCGGCCAGTTACAGGCCAACATGTGGGACAACGTTGGCGACGCCATCTCCAACTTCGACCAGGACGACTTCATCAAGGTCAAGGGCATCCTGCACAAGTACAACGGCCGCTGGCAGATGACGGTGCACAAGATCCGCAAGCTGGGCGAATCGGAAATTGACTACTCCGACTACCTGCCCAAAACTTCGAAGGATGTCGACAAGCTCTGGCAGACCGTTTGCGACTATGTCGCCAGCTTTCAGAATCCCTGGCTGAAGTCGCTGCTGGAAGCGTTTATGGCGGATGAAGCTTTGGTAGCTGCTTACAAGAACGCTCCCGCCGCTAAGACGCTGCACCACGCTTTTGTAGGCGGACTGCTGGACCACGTGGTCTCGCTGTTCAACGTTTGCGACCTGGCCTCGCGCAATTACCCGCAGGTGAATCGCGATCTGCTGCTGGCCGGCGCGTTCCTGCACGACATCGGCAAGCTGCATGAGCTCAGCTACCAACGCTCGATTACCTACACGACCAAAGGTCAGCTGCTCGGGCACATGATCATCGAGTTGGAGATGCTGCACGAGAAGCTCGCCGGTCTGTCCGGTTTTCCCGCAGAGCTGAAGATCCTGCTCGAGCACCTGATCATCAGCCACCACGGACAGTACGAGTTCGGCTCGCCCAAGCTGCCGATGTTTCCCGAGGCGCTCATGCTGCATTACCTCGACGACCTCGACTCCAAGATGGAAGCCATGCGTGCGCAATTCGAGCGCGAAGCGGATCTGGAAACTCCGTGGACGAGTTACAACCCGTCGCTAGCACGGCCGCTCTTGAACACCCAGAAGTTTCTTGAGAAGGGGCTGGAGACGCCGAAACCCGCAGCGGCAGGCAATCCCACGCCGTCGCCTGTCGCCGAGGAGGAGAACGACGGCGAACCCTCGAAGGCAGCAGAACAGCCCGAAGCTGAAACTGTGGCGGTAGCTGAGAAAGGCGCGCCTACGGCGTTTGAGGCTTTACAACGCAAGTTCGAGTCACACAAAGTAACGCCAAAAACAAACTAGTCATACCTCGACCCTGATGCGCCCATGAACACGCTTACCGAGTCGGGGATGACCATCGAGATGGGCTAACGTGAAAGCAGAAATATCAGTAGGTGTCGCTTAGACTACCCGCAGAGTAATCTCCGATGTGTGGTTACCTTTCTCTTGGAACCAGCAGACGCCCTCCCACACCACATCGAACTCCACACTGTACTGGCCAGCGGTCTCGGGCAGCAAGATTGAGACCTCCATCACACGCTCTTGGCCCGGAGCCAGCGGATTGAAAAAAAACTCGCGCTTATTATCCCAAGAAATGCTCTCTCCGTTCTGCGCTTTGAGGTGATATGAAAGTCCCATCGGTTGCTCACCAAAAGTCAGCGTGAGATCCGAGCGGTTTCGCACCTCCACGGGAACGGAGATCATCTCGCCTGCCCGACCGCTAATCTCGGCAGTTTTGGGCCGCAAGTCA
Source organism: Verrucomicrobiia bacterium (assembly GCA_035482295.1). Lineage (GTDB taxonomy): Bacteria > Acidobacteriota > Terriglobia > Terriglobales > Acidobacteriaceae > Bog-257. Next base: position 6,214 of record DATHQX010000182.1, on the reverse strand, counting down.
ACCTGCATGGATACTGATTCCTGGAGAACAAGTTCATGCGGCGATGATTTCATCAAGTCGAAGTGGACTGAAACTCTCGACCCAAAATGAAAGACGGGCTGACCCCACAATTCTGCCGTCGAATGCGGCAACTGGGGAAAGCGGGCTGCGAATTTCTCGTTGAGGTTCTGACGGTCACGGGAAAACAGGCTGGTTCTTGCGGGCTTCTGAAACACGACTTTGTTGAAGCCGATGGCGAGCGGTAAAAGCTTGCCCTTATGTAGACGCTTGAAGCGGATCGCACCCTCGGAGACACCCGGATAATTGGAGTTGAAGTAGTCATCGAGAACGAGGATTCCGTTGGGCAGCAGAATCCGCGAACATAGCACCAGATCGCGGTATGTTTCCTCTTCGGAGTGGCCGCCATCCACATGGCAGAACGAATAGGTCCTTCCGAGATCGGCCGGCTTCAGCGTGATCGACGGCGCAGCGATGACTCGCGTGAAATCCAGGTTTTCGCCATAGAGCTTCGCCATGTTGCCCAGAAATCGCTGTTTGCTGCCTGAGCCGGAATGCGACACGTTCTTGTCTTGCATGTCCTCGAAAAGATCAATGGCAACAAAACGTCCGCTGTCGGAACGCAGCGCAGCGACTAGCATTGCCGAAAGGCCATGATGGACGCCTATCTCCAGTGTGTCCCTCCGCACGCCTTCTTCCGCCGCAATTTGCGCATAGGCCGCCATCATTAGGGCCGCTTCGAAGGAGAACATGCCTTCGAGCATCCCGAACACGGACTGGTAACGTGGGAAGAATGCAAAGTTCAAATCCGAGATGTTTTCAAAGCCAACTGTCATGTGGCGTCTAATTAGCTTGATTCTGTGAAATTTATGATCTCCCTACCAGGCTGCAGGTGCGAGGAGCAGAACATGTGAGGCTCCGACTTCCCTGACATCGCTCCAGCGACACGGTAGCGACAGAAAGTTATGCGAACCACAGTCAGCCTGAGCTCACGTGGATCAATGTATCGCAACCTGGGCCTTTCGAGACCAGAGCTCCGAGCGTTGTGATCGGGTCGCCAATTTGAAAACCTGTATCCCTGCGTGTCTCCTGTGTCCAGTGTGTTTGTTCCGCCCTGCGGTTTCTGGGCCTGCGTTAGAATGTTCAGGCGCGACATAATGGAGCAGACCCCGAACTGCCAATTGTAGCCGTCGCTGAAAAACCTGTGCTTCTGGCGTTCGAGGCCTTGCAGCGTAAGTTCGAGCCACAAAGTAACTGCGAAGACGACCAAGGTACACCTTCTAAAACGATTTCAACCTGATGACGCTGCTTACGAAGGAAGCTCCCATCGCCCAGGGCTCATCGAAGGGCATCTACCCGGCCTCGCCTCGCTGGACGGCTAGCGACGTCATCATCCTGCTACTGCTCGGTGTAGTGTTCTTCATTCTCGAGCGGCCCACGTTTCACGACCCGTACTACTGGGATTCGACCATCCCTGCGGACATGGCTCATCGGATGCTCGATGCGCACCTGAGTCCGATCCTCAAGAACTTTCCTGATCCCGGCCATCCGCCGCTGATCGCCGAAATCTATGCTGTGGGATGGTTCGTGCTGGGCCGCACGCCGGTATGGTGGCCTCACACTGCGGCGTTCCTGCTCTGCTTCCTGATTATCGCTTATTCCTATCGCATCGGCGTGTGGCTTGGCGGAACTGCCGTCGGCTTGGTCGCCGCCGCGTTGATCACGATGGACCCACTGCTGCTCGCGCAGAGCGGAGTGATCTACCTGACTGCGCCCTCTGTCGGCTTTGCGACCGCAGCTTTGTATTACCTGTTGACCAAACAGCCAAGAAAATTCGCGCTGGCCGGCTCGCTGGCCGCTCTCGCGTACATCCCTACGTTCATCTTCATCTGCTGCCTGATCGGTATTGCCTGCCTGCGCGAAATTCGCCGAGGTCTTCGCGCGATTCTCTGGTATCTGGTTCCGGGATTCGTCTTCACTGCGTGGCTCATTGTCCATCGCATTGGGTACGGCTACTTCCTCTCTGATCCCAGCTTCTGGAAGATTCAGCAGCGCAGCACCAGCCTCGATCCCGTCCATCTCAAGATCAATCTGCTTGAGGTCTTCTGCCACACCTGGCGTCTACCATTCACCATCGTCACCATCTGCGGCGGCATCGCCCTGCTCGTCCTGTGGAGGATGAGCCGGCGCTCCGCTCCGAATTCCGCGAGCGCACGCTGGTACGAACAACTAGGCGGAGACCGCGCGCTGGCGCTGCTCTTCGTGCTCATCGTCGGGACCATCATCTATCTGCCGGTCATCACTGCCACCAGCGGGCTCATTCTGCTGGGCCGCTACCTGATGGTGTTGATGGTGCCACTCTTCCTGCTGACCGTGCGCTTCCTTCGCGCCTCGCGCTCAACCTGGCTCTGGTTGCTGATTTGCGCGGGGCTGGGGTGGATGCTCCACGCGCATTGGTACGATCCCAAAGACATCTGGAAGCGCAACCTGGAAGAAACGCTGCTGTACCGCAGGTTGATTCGTCTCGATGTGCGCGCCTCCAACTACGTCGTCAACACCTTCCCGTCGGCAACCGTCCTCGCCGCTTTTCCGCTCTGGGCTGCGGTCTCCAACCCCGTCTGGGAATATGTGCAGCATGGGGTGAAGGTCGAGAAGGCGCTTGAGTCGACGCCGCAGTTCCCGGTGGACATCATCTGTTACTCCTCCATCAATTCTCCTGAGGAACAACAGCAGCTGTTTGACGCCATCGAAGCCCAGGGCGCACGTCCCATCCGCACCTTTGAGGACGGGAATCTCCGAGACGTGGTCCTGAAGACCGGCGACAACCTCAATGTCCCAAACGACCGCTATACCGGCCTGCTGATCCAGAGTCCCCTGGCGGTCAAGCCCGGCGAGCTGTTCGAGGTTCACGCGGCCTTTCAGAATCTGGGACGCAATGTCTGGGCCGCGCCCAAAATCCCATGGGAGATCACCGGCGATGTGAACGTCGGCTACCGCTGGGAACAGAACGGACAAATTCTGCCCGAAGCCCACAATTCCCGCTGGGGATTTCCTCGCGATGTTTTCTGGGGCGAAGGCGCCGTGGTTAAGCTGCTGGTGGTCGCGCCGCGCCAGCCCGGCGACTACACTCTGGTGCTCGACCTGGTGGGAAAAGCCGGCAACTGGTACGCTGCCGACGGCAACACGCCCGTGCGCGTGCAAATTCAAGTCCGCTGAAGACTTGCATTGACTCAGGACGCAGCCATGCTCGACCTTTCGCAATACAAATGGCTCTCCTTCGATTGTTACGGCACCCTGATCGATTGGGAGTCAGGGATTCTCGGATACCTGCGTCCTCTTCTGCGGCGTCACGGCCGCCACATCGACGACAATCAAATTCTTCATCTGTATTCCGAGTTCGAACCTCGTGAGCAGGCCGGCGAATATCGCCGTTATCGCGAAGTGCTGGCCAGCGTGGTGCGCGACTTCGCCCACGAGCTGCAATTCGAAGCGACCGAAGCCGAGGCTGCCGGGCTGGCCGAATCGATTCTGCATTGGCAGCCCTTCTCCGATACTGTTCCGGCGCTCCGCGCGCTGCATGCCCGGTTTAAGCTGGCTGTGCTCTCCAACATCGACCGCGATTTGTTTGCCTATTCCGCGCTGAAGTTGGAGGTGCCGTTCGACCTGGTTGTGACCGCTGAAGACGCTCGCGGCTACAAACCGTCGATACGGAATTTCGAGCTGCTCTTGCAGAAGCTGCCGGTGCCGCAGTCGCAGCTGCTGCATGTGGCTGAAAGCCTGTTTCACGACGTGGCGCCCGCGCGCTCACTGGGGATCGCGACGGTCTGGGTGAATCGCCGGCAGGGAAAGCCGGCTGCCGCCAGCAAGCTGGTCGCAGCGCAACCCGATCTGGAAGTTCAGGATCTCAGTGCTCTAGTGAAACTTTTCCCGGAACATACACGTACTGATTAGCCGAATGCACGCTCACGCGCCCACACAAGACGAATTTCGGGAGCGCCGAGTCGATACAGCGCTCTTGCTGCTGATCGCCGCCGCCTTCCTCATCCTTCATGTCGCCGTTGGAGGCCGCTACGGTTTTCAGCGCGACGAACTCGCTACCCTGGAAGACGCCCGCCACCTGGCCACCGGCTACGTGGCCTATCCGCCAATCACCCCGTTCTTCGGACGAATCTCGCTCGATCTGTTCGGCACATCGCTACGCGGATTCCGTTTCTTCGCAGCGCTAGCACAGGCGATCATCGCCGTTCTCGCCGGACTGATGGCGCGAGAGCTGGGCGGCAAACGTTTTGCCCAAGTCGTTGCAGCGCTGGCGGTCGCGATCTCGCCAGTGTCGCTCGCCTCAGGAACGCTGATGCAGTATGTCGCGTTCGACTTTTTGTTCTGGGTGCTGACCGCCTACCTCATCATCCGACTGCTGCGAACCGGAAACCCACTGCTGTGGCTGCCCATTGGCGCCGCTATCGGCCTGGGCATGTTGAGCAAGTACACGATGTTGTTTTTCGTCGCGTCCATCGTTGTTAGCTTGCTGCTGACGGACGCACGCAAATATCTCGCGTCGCGATGGCTTTGGCTGGGCGTTGTAATTTCGCTGCTGATCTTCCTGCCGAATCTGTTATGGCAGGTCCATCACAACTTCATTTCGCTTGATATGCTGCATCATATTCACGCCCGCGACATTCGAATCGGGCGGACGAAGAATTTTCTTCCCGAGCAGCTCGGCATTCCCGCCAACATTTTCACAATCCCGCTGTGGATCGCCGGCCTCTTCTTCTACTTTCGCGCGGCTCAAGGTCGGCGCTTTCGCATGCTTGGCTGGATGTTCATCATCACCTTCCTGATCTTCCTCGTCGCCAAAGGCCGCAGCTACTACATGGCACCCGCTTATCCCATGCTGCTGGCTGCCGGCGCCGTGCTCGAGGAAAGCTGGCTGCAATCGATGGCGGCACGAAACGCGGGCCTCCTGCGCGGGATCACCTTCGCCGCGCTCGCTATCGGTGGGGTCACCGCCGCGGCCATAACGCTCCCGCTTGCGCCGGTGAACTCCCATTGGTGGCAGGTCGCCGACAAGATCGACAATGACTTCGGCGAAGAGATCGGTTGGCCGGAGCTGGTGAGCGAAGTCGCAAGAATCTACAATTCCATGCCGCCAAGTGAACGCATTCACACGGGCATTCTGGCGGCCAATTATGGGGAAGCGGGCGCCATCAATCTGTACGGGCCGGCTTACGGACTGCCGCGCGCCATCAGCGGCGTCAACTCCTTCTGGGCCTACGGCTATCCTTCACCGCCGCCAACGGCGCTGATCGTGCTTGGCATGGGCGACGAATATCGCAACCAATATTTTCAATCTTGTGAAATTGTTGGACAGGTCACGAATGCGTTTGGCATCTCCAACGAAGAGACTGACCGTCCCAACATCTACCTTTGTCGAGAAATGCGACAATCGTGGCCGGATTTTTGGCACGATTTCCGCTATTTTGGCTAGAAACGAAAGATGTTCAACACTGAATTTTCGACTTGACGGGGGGTCTCCAATTCAAAGAATATTCCCGACAGCGCCCATGAACTTGACGAACGTTCTTGCGGGTTTGTATCCGGTGCCGCGCGGGCACTCAAAACTAATCGCAATCTGGCCTGGAAAGGTTGCTGATGAGTTCCAGGTTGACCCTGCTTTTGATATGTGAAGAACGTGAACGCTATCCTGTCCTGATTTCTGCATTGCAATCCGCAGAATTTGACCTGATTACAGCCGACACTCCCGAAGCGGCGATGCCCCTTCTTGGGCAGAACTCCGTCGACGCGATGCTCGTCCATCCCAGGAAAAGCCTCGCCCGGCCGGCCTATGTCGCTCTCAAACGGCGTGCTCCGCGCGCGCCCATTCTGCTGTTTGACGTGGACGATCAGCCCACGGAAAAAGGTCAGGGACTTTACTCCGTCGTGCACGTAAATGTGCAGGACGACGTTCTGGTGCACGCTGTGGCTGTTTTCTTGCGAGAGTCTCTCGTGCTCTCCCAGTCCCCGCGCTCTGCCGAACTCGCGGCCAGAACTGCTGCACGACCAATACAGAGCCGCTCGCTGACTTCATAGTCGACGGCCATTCCGGACATCGCTGAAACCAGACTCGCTTGCGCGTAATCGGATGTAAGGTGCGTGAGTCGACTCACGGCACCGCCACGAACTGCGCAAGGAGATCTGCAATCATGCAAGTGAACGAATA
>DATHQX010000181.1:0-3570 GCA_035482295.1 Verrucomicrobiia bacterium | reverse complement strand
ATTCGAGAGCGTGCAGAAGCACAATTAAGACTCCTTACCGTAAGTAACCGAGCCATCCAAAACTTTCGTCCCAGCAGGAGACAGCACAACTAAGCCCAGCGCCTCAGCCTTGGGGGTGCGCCAAACATCCGCGATTATCCCGCAGCGACATCCTTAGTGCCGCCGGCTGAAGCCGGCTCGGTTGTTATTGGACTCTGCACCTACCGCTTTCGCGGTGGGCTAAAGAGGTTGCTCACCGCCTTCGGCGGTGCTGTCTTCTTTGCACGCCTTAAATGCGTGCCTGTCTAGTGTTCCTTCGACTGCGCGTCCGCCCGCCGCAAACCCCGCGGCGGAAAGGCGAGCGGACGCTCCGCTCAGGATGACAATTCATCCAACATGCACGGAGGATTGGGTCCGCCTCCTGTCCCCTGCCTTCTGTTATCGTCATTGCGAATGATTCGTCCCGCCGCCCTCATACTTTGTTTGTTGCTTGCCATGCCCAGCATTGCCAAAGAGAAATTTCAGCAGCCCGGCCCCGTGAACCTCGACATGGCCGGCGACAAATGGGCGCGCGCTTCACTCAAGAAAATGTCGCTGGAGCAGAAGATCGGCCAGATGTTCATGATCTGGGCCTTCGCCCGCTTCACCAACTTCGACAGCCCGCAATATCTCTCGCTGCGCGACACCATGCGCCAATACCACATCGGAGGCTTCGCGCTCACCGTCTCGCTCGACGACGGCCTGCTCGACAAGAATCCGCCGCTCGAGGCCGCGATGCTCACCAACCAGTTGCAGCGCGACTCGGAATTTCCCCTGCTCTTCGCCGCCGACTTCGAGCGCGGGCTCGCCTACCGGCTTCTCGGCGTCACTGACTTTCCCCACGCCATGGCTTTCGGCGCTACCCGCGATCCCGACTACGCACGCGAGCAGGGCCGTATCACCGCCGTCGAGGCGCGCGCCATCGGCGTCGAGTGGAACTGGTTTCCCGACGCCGACGTGAACTCCAATCCCGACAACCCGATCATCAACACGCGCTCCTACGGCGAAGATCCTGACGCGGTCAGCGACATGGTCGTCGCCAACATCGAGGGCGCGCGTGCCGCCGGGCTGCTGACCACGGCCAAACACTTTCCCGGACACGGCGACACCAATGTCGACTCCCACCTGGCGGTGTCGATGGTCAACGGAAGCCGCGAGCATCTCGAGCAGGTAGAACTCCCGCCGTTTCGCGCAGCTATCGCCGCCGGCGTTGACGCCATCATGGTTGCGCACCTGAAAGTTCCAGCGCTCGATCCCGACCCGAATCATGTCGCCACGATCTCACCGGCGATCGTCACTGGGCTGCTGAAGCAGCAGATGGGCTTCAAGGGCCTGGTAGTCACCGACGCGCTCACCATGGGCGGACTGATGAAGCTCTTTCCCGAAGGCGGCTCGGTCGCTGCCGGGCGCATCGCCGTGGAAGCCGTGAAGGCCGGTGACGATGTGCTCATCATCCCGTCGGACCTGCCGGGCTCGTACAACGGACTGCTGCAGGCGGTGCGCAGCGGCGAGATCCCTGAGTCCCGCATCGACGAGTCGGTGCTGAAGATCCTGCGGGCGAAAGCTTCAGTCGGGCTGAACAAGGCGCGGCTGGTCGACATCGACGCCGTGCCGCATCTGGTTGCCCAGACCAAGAATCAGGAGCTCGCGCAGGAAATCGCCGACGAATCCGTGACCCTGGTTCGCGACAATCATCACGTGCTGCCGCTGACGGCGCAGGGAACTAATCCGTCCCCCAATCCGTATCCTTCGACAGCGGAAAACCGCGACCCGACCCTGCTGCTGGTTTTCACCCCGGACGTTCGAACCGACGTCGGCTGGGTGCTGGACCGGCAGATGCGCGCGCGGATTGCTGGAATGAAGACGATCTACATCGACCCGCGAAATTCCGCAGCCTGGGCGCAGCCGGTAATGGACGCCGTAGCCCAGGCGAGGACGGTCGTCGCCGCGGTGTACCTGAATCCGCAAGGCGGCGTGCAAGGCAACATGGTGGCGCTGTCGAATGGGCCCGAGGGCGTGCTGCAGAAAGTGGTACAGTCGGCGGCGGAGAAAACCGTAGTCGTATCGCTGGGCAATCCGTACTTCGCGGCACAGATGCCCGAGGTGCAAAATTATCTGTGCACGTTTTCGGATGCCAAGGTTTCAGAGTTGAGTGCGGTTCAGGCAATGTTTGGCGAAATCCCGACACCGGGCCGGCTGCCGGTGACCATTCCCGGCATCGCCCCGCGCGGCGCCGGTCTGAGCATGTCGGGCGGAGGAACACGATGAAGACTTCAGGACGACAAATCGCAATCACGATGGTCATCGCGTCGGCGGCGCTGCTGGTGGCCGGCTGCAGCATCAACGTCGACGACAAGGACAAGAAGAACGAGAAGGTCGACATCAAGACCCCGTTCGCCAACCTGAAAGTCGACAGCAGCGCCAAAGCGGTGGACAACGGCATTCCCGTGTATCCCGGAGCGAAACTGCGTCCCGCGGAAAAGGATGGCGACAACCACTCCGCCAATATCGACATGGGGGCGTTTGGCTTCGGCCTGAAGGTGATTGCCGCCGAGTACGACAGCGAAGACTCGCCGGAAAAGGTGAAAGCGTTCTACGAAGACAAGATGAAGACGTTTGGTCCGATGCTGGTGTGCAAAGGGCATAACGACGATAGTGGCGATGTGCACATCAACAAGAAGGGTGGCGACGACAGGAAGCTGAGCTGTGACGATACCAGCGGCGATGGCTGGGAGATCAAGGCTGGCAGCAACGACAACCAGCACCTGGTGTCGATTGAGCCGAACGGCTCAGGAACGCGCTTTGGGACCGTGTACATCCAAACCAAGGGCAAAGACAGCGACGACAAGAAGAGCACGCTTTAAGGGGATTGAACTGAATTGGAGGGGTTCCGGGGTATGAACCCCTCACACGTCTGCTCTCAGAGGAGTACTTTCTCGACATCTTGCAGAGCAGCCGCGGGTACGTTGACAGAGTCCACATAAGGAACTCATAAAGCTCCGGCGCGACAAATTGCGCCAGACACAGTCTCGGCTTTGCTGTGAAGCGGAGCTAAAGGTTGCTCTAGCCTCGCTGAACGCGCGCTTCACTCGCCTGAGCATTCGCGCTACCTCCGTTCCGCCGGTGTATCCTAGTCACCCTGCATCTCTTCATCTGAGAGGACCTGCAAAATCATGCGCCTGCTGCTGAACTGGTTGTTAAGTGCGATCGGATTGCTGATCGTCTCCTACATCATGCCGGGCTTTCACGTCAGCGGATTCGGCGCGGCGTTGATTGCCGCCCTGGTCATCGGCCTGGTGAACGCCACCCTCGGCCTGTTCCTGAAGATCGTTACCTTCCCGCTGACCATCCTGACCCTGGGCATCTTCTGGTGGATCATCAACGCGCTGATGCTGCTGTTCGCTTCGGCCATCCTGCGGCCCAGCTTCATCGTCTCCGGATTTCTGCCGGCATTCCTGGGAGCGATTGTGCTGTCCCTGGTGAACATGGTGCTGCGAGCCCTGGCTCGCGACGTGGAAGGGCGATAGGCGCCGACCAAACCAGCTCGACCCA
>DATHQX010000180.1:0-45545 GCA_035482295.1 Verrucomicrobiia bacterium | reverse complement strand
CGAGATGGTGACCTTACCATTGGAAATATCGATTTCGTCGATCGAGACCTGGTTTGAGGTCGACTCTGCCGGCTTCGGCGCACTCGGCGCAGGAGCTTTTTCAGCAGGCTTCGCGGCAGCAGGCTGCGCGGGTGCCGGGTTGGTGCTGCTGCCCAGGCTGGAGTAGTTCCACTGCCCCTGCGCATTGCTGATCAGCGCTACCTGCGGCTCTTCGAGCTTGATGGAGTTGACGTGCAATTCCTTCGAGGTGATCAGCGGCATCACCTCGACATTCACCTTCAGCGACTTGGCGGTGAGAAACGGCGCATTGCTGAAGCGCGGATCATCGGAGATGGTGATGCCGTCGGCACTGAGCGCGCCCGAGAAGAGCGAGAAGTCGAGCTTGCCGATTTGCACGTTGCGGCCCAGCGCCTCCTGCGCCTTGGTCTGCAGCATCGGCCGGAAGCTGTCGGCGTTGATGAAGAACGGAACGATAATCAGGATGAGGATGATGACGCCGATGATGATGCCGGCGATCTTGGCGAACTTTTTCATGACCACCTCTCCAGATGTCTGAGGCCAGTGTGCTTCCTGGACTCCGCACAGCGGGATCCACAGGATAGCCGTAAGTATATGTAGGGAGGGATGGTGGGCGCTACAGGATTCGAACCTGTGACTTCCACCGTGTGAAGGTGGCACTCTACCGCTGAGTTAAGCGCCCGATCCTTGTGAGCCAATCACGTGCGGTGACATCCGAAAACGGCCGTACCAAAGCGTACCAAATTTTCCTCATTTACGAAACTTCATGCAGCTTCGGCCGCGCCGTCAACTCCTCGTAGATCGTACGGGGCTCTTCACCGCCGTAAACAAGTCTCCTAATTTCGTTCGTATGAACGCTACTATATTTTGCCAATGAAATTGTCGCTTGGGCAGGGCGAATGTATCGCCTGTTTTCGGAACGGCGGCCAACTCACTGGCCGCGGCTATCAACAACCGTTATGTAGACCGTTCGGGAGAGGCCGTCGAGATCTACACTAATTGCTGCCTTGCCCTCCCCGATCGCGGTGACTAGGCCCGAAGTGGAAACGATGGCGACTGATTCGTTAGAGGAGGACCACTTCGCGACTGAAGTGATGTCTTTGCCCGCGCCATCGACAATTCCGACCGCTGCAAATTGCTTGCAATTCCGTACCGTTAGTGTGCCGTCGGCCGGCAAGACCATGATGGTCCCCTTCGAACTCGGCGTAACGCTTTTCGCAAGCGGCGCGTTCACCCCTTGCACGGTAGCCTTGCCCTCCCATCCAATTCCCTCCTCTGGCGGCGCTTCCTGTCGGGTTGGGGCGGTACGGTGTTCCGACACCAGCGATTCGCGGGTGAGAGGTGCGCTACTTGCCCATCCCTCCACACCACCTGTCGCAGCCAGCAAGATAAGCTCATGCTGCTGTAACTCAACGATCTCACTCAGTAATATGTCGAATTTTTCTGCATCCCGGATCCGAGTGGTTAGCTGGTCACCTAAAGTCGCCGTACTTGAGGCGCTCATCCTTGTAGCTTCTCGATAGGCGAGATAATAGGCGAGCTGCGCGGCGTCCCGGGCGGCAGTCACCTCTTTAACCTCGGTGGTCAAGAGCGCGAATTGGTCGTGCGAGGCAGCCGACTGCCCGGAATCGTTATGGTCTTCTATTGTCGGCAGCGCCGGAACAGAATCCGGAACGATTTCCAATGACTTCTCGGGCACTTCAATTTGAGCCGCAAGCGCCCGACGCAACCCCAGTACGTCAGCTTCCGCTGCCGCAGCCCGCATCCGAGTCTGGGCTTCCAGGAGCTTGGCCCGATAGAGCACCACGTCGTCGTCGACCCCAGCCCGGGCTCGCATTCTCTCTATTACAACCAGGCGTCGGGCCAGCTCGTGCTGCTGCTCTCTGGCTGACAATTGAGCACTAGCCCATACCAGCCTGATGTATTCCATCGCGGTATTCGTTACTACCTCATCCGAACCGCCGCTCCGGTCCATCGTGACACAACCTGTTTCAGGGTTCGATATGGTCCAGCGTGATTGGAGGAGGGTTTGACAGCCGGCTCTTTCAAGAATTCCGCCCGGAAGTGATTGGCAGTCGAAGTCAGACTGATCTGAAGTATCAGGAACGCGCAGCATCACGACATGCTCGGGCCGGCAACCGCTCCCGCCATTCCCAGTTGATCCGACGCTGCCAGCGTGGTGCTTGCTCAGCTCAATCGCGCGCGCGAGGGATATCTGTTCCGCGCCAGCGTGAAAGCGCACCAATAGCACACCGCAGAGAAGCAGCAGCCGGATTCTTTTTGCGATGAAATTTTGGGACATTCTCATTGGCGTGTCATGTTCCAACTTGAGCTGTCACCCGTATCAGCCGTTGCCGAGCCGGTAAGGTGCTGTCCATCTGTGCTAACGGTCGCGGTCCAGGTATCAGTGCTCCCGGGTTCCTGGAGGCTTACTATTCCAGTCAACGTGTTCTGTCCATCCCAGGTCATCGTCCCGCTCCCTGTTCCAAGTGAGTCGCTGCCAGAGACCTGTAGGCCGTCCTGACTGATCGTTCCCGTCACGTCTACACCATCGGGGATACCGTTGGTGAAGGTCGAGAACGTCACCGTGTTGCCGCTGATTTGTCCGTTTACCGTATAGACGTTGGCTCCATCTTCGCCTTGTACCATCAACGTTGCAGTAAGCGAGTTCCCGGTCTGACTAAGCGAAGCCCCGACCGTGTAGGTTGCCTGGACCCCGCTGTCAGTAACCGTCGCAGTTCCGGTCCAGTTGCCTGTCAGGAAGTAAGTGGGCGCAGGCCCTCCGCCGCCTGTTCCGGTCGGCGCGAAGTAGCTGGAGATATCCACAATCAGCTGGGTCAGTGCCGAAGCGTAGGCATCGATGGCACCGTTGTTTGTGGGCACGATCGCCATGTTCGAAGTGACCGCGCCATCAACCGCGTTCAACGTCGAAACCAGCGGTTGATTCTGACCATCTGGCCACAACGTGAGATAGCCGAGCGCTCCCGGTGGTACCACGGTTGCATTCAACACGAACGCCTGTGCCGCACTGGACGGGGCGCACGCGCTGCCTATGACGTTGACTGTCAGTTCACCCTGGAACGGCTGACCACTGCCCACATTCCGCGTGTCGATCACGCGGCAGGGCGCTACCGTAAATAGCGACAAGCCTCCCGATGTTGGCGCTCCGAAATATCCATTGGTGTCGATAAGAAGATCAGTATCGTTGTTGGGATAAACGGCGATGGCGCCGTTCGTTCCCGCCGGGACAATCGCAGCGTTGGCCACGTTAGTTCCCGTTGGGTTGTTTAGTGTGGACACTACGGGCTGCTGCTGCCCCGCAGGCCATACGCTGAGATACCCCAGCCGTTGATGCGCGGGATGGGGCACCGCCGTCACGTTAAAGGAATAGGCGGTCGGACTTATGCCCGTTGGAATGCAACTGCTCTCCAGAATCGGAAAGTCTCGTTCCCGATTGCCAGTCAAGAACGGCCCTCCCAGATCGCCATTGGTATTGCGTGTGTCAACGATGCGACACGGGGGAAGAGAGTAAAAGGCGAGAGTTGACTGTCCCGGAGTAGAGAAGTATCCGTCGATGTCGAGGATGACGTCGGTCGTATCGCTGGCGTAGATGGAAACTGCGCCCTGATAGCCTGCCGGAACTATTGCTGCGTTTGCCTTAACCCGACCGTCCGGCGAGTTCATAGTGGAAACGGTTGGTTGGCTGTCGCCAGTCGGCCAGATCGTCAGATAGCCCAGCCGTCCATGAGGAACCACGGTGACATTCAGCGAGTACGCCGCCGCAGTTGCGGGGATATTGCAGTTTCCAAGCTGAGACAAAATGAAGCTCTGCGAAGTGCCGCCCAGAATCGGCCCATTGCCACCTGAGCGCGTGTCCAACAGACGGCACGGCGTCGCCGGGACAAACTGCACGGCATCAGAGTTGGCGTCGGTAATTACGCTGAACGTGTTGTTGTTATTGAGGACATAAACGCGGTTGGTGACCGCATTCACCAAGGCGCCTTCAGGCCCTGGACCTACGCCGACCGTTCCCACCAGAGAGTAGTTGGCGAAGTCGTAGACGGAGACCGTATTGTCTCCTGAGTTCATTACGTAGAGGCGGTTAGTGACAGCATCGGATTCGACATCCGCGGGCGCATTACCGACGTTGAGCACCGTGGCGACCATGTTGGTTGCACCATCGACGATAGTCACGGTGTTGTTTGCAGTGGTGACAGAAATCCTGTTCGATACCTGGTCGACGTCCAATGCCCCGACGCCGCTGAGGTTCAGCGTCTGGAGGACGGTCAGAGAAGCTCCATCGATGATGCTTAAGGAAGTGTTGTTGCCCTGGCCGTCGCCGTAGTTGTTCACGTACGCTTTGTTGGTTACGGTATTGAGCAGCAGCAACTCCGGCGATTGTCCCACGGTCACGGTGCCAATGACAGCATTGCTAGAGCCGTCGATGATGCTGACCGTGTTGTCGACACGATTGGGGACATAAATGCGGTTTCTCACAGGGTCAACCCGGGTCTGGAGAGGGCGATTGCCTACCGGAATCGTCGCCGTAACCTGATTGGTGTTGCCATCAATTACAACCACCGCGTTGGCGAGCCTCTCCGCCACATAAATCTTGTTGGTCACCGGATTCACATCCAGATTGGTTGGTGCCGCGGTCAAGGTGATAATCGTGTCGACGTGGTCGGTGGCGCCATTGAACACAGAAATAGTCTGGTTGGTAGAGTCCTCAATGTAAATCTTGTTGGCGGTGGGGTTAATGACGAAGCCTGCAGGAGTCCCGCTCAACTGGACCGAGTCAATGACCGTGTTGGTAGAGCCGTCAACCACCTGCATCGTGGTGTCGGTGATGACATAGAGCCGGTTGGTGGTGCGATTCATATCGCTCCAAACCACCGTGCCGTTAAACGTGATGGTCGTAAGCAGGCGTTGCGCGAACGCCAACGGAGCGGTAGCGAGAAACACGAGGTTTACCACGACGACAGAGAAGGGACGAAGGCTCCGCATAGGGATCTCCTGGCTGCTCCAGACGGGCTCGCGACAGATGTTTGGGATGGAAACGCCAGCTCAAGGGAGGTCACAACGGAGGCCAGCCGTCGTGGTCTGAGCTGTGCATCAACGGGAGCAGATTGCAGTAGGTTTGCTCTCAGTGTCAACAGAAAACCGTGTAAATATTAGAAATGTGGATGTCTCACTCCCATAATTCCGACTTACGCCTCCTAGGTGCTAAGAGCCTGACCTATTTAAGCTAGAACCGCGATAAGCGCAGGTTGCGCCAACAGGTCGTTCCGCTTCGTCATAGAGTTGGCGATTGATTTCAAACTATTAGGAGTGCGACGAAAGTGGCCGAGCAACCGTCTTTAGTGCTCCAGCTAGCATGGAGGAAAGCACAAAGATAATTACCTTCTATCAGCCTATCTTTAAGGATGTTATGCCGAAAAGCTTAGTTCAGTAAGGAAGTAATTGCGATCTTTCAGATGGAGTCCCCACGACGGCGAAAGCTAGGCGTTCGACTTACATATTTGGAAATTTATCTTGTTTAGGTTGCGAGTGACAAATGGTCGTGCTACTATTCGCCGCAATTATCCAGACGTCCCAGGAGCACATGATGCCGACTTCGTCCGCCAGGCTTTCCTGGACACTCATTCCTTTGCTTTTTGCCTTAGCGGTGCCGACGTTTGGGCAGGTGGTGACGGCGACGGTGCCAACCGGCATGCAGCCTTTCGGCATTGCGGCCAATCAAGCCACGAATAAGGTTTATGTAAGCAATCTAACCTGCAGCGAGACGCCTCCGTGCCCCAGCGCGGGAACCGTAACCGTCATCGATGGAGCTACGAATAATACCACTGCGGTAAATGTTGGAGTCTATCCCTACGCGGTGGCCGTGAACTCCACAACCAACAAGATCTACGTTGTGAACGCTTGCGGGGGCGACGTTAACTGCGCCAGCGTCGGCACGGTTACTGTCATTGATGGAGCCACCAATAACACCACGACAGTCAGTGTCGGATACTTTCCGTATGCGCTGGCGGTGAACGCTACCACCAACAAGATTTACGTTGCCAATCAGTGCGGCAGCGATCCTAATTGTGCCAGCCAGGGCACGGTGACCATTATCGACGGCAGTACCAATCAAACCTCAAGTGTCGAGGTCGGCTGGTTTCCCATAAGCGTAGCGGTGAACGCCACGACGAACAAGATCTATGTCGCCAACGAATGTGGTAACGATAGCAGCTGCGGCAGCGTCGGAACTGTCACCGCCATTGACGGCGTCAGCAACAACACCTCCACGGTGCAGGCAGGCTATGCCACGATGTTCCTTGACATCAATGCAGTCACCAACAAGATCTACGCCGCGAATAATTGCGGCACGGATGTCTCCTGCAATAACGCCGGCACGGTTACCGTAATTGATGGCGCTACCAACAATACTGCGAGCGTCAATGTGGGGTTCTTCCCCTACAATCTGGCGGTTGATTCAGCCAACAACAAGATCTACGTCCCGAACCTCTGCGGCGACGACGTCACTTGCCTGAGCATCGGCACGGTCACCATCATCAACGGTTCAAATAACGGGACAAGCGAGATCGCCACCGGCTATTTTCCTTGGAATGCAGCCGTTAATGCGACCGCCAACAAGATTTACGTTCCCAACTACTGTGGCACGGATCCGAGTTGCTCCAGCGCCGGCAATGTAAGCGCAATTGATGGCACCAGCAACTCCATCGTGCCGGTTGCTGTAGGCGGCGGGCCGGAAAATCCTGCGGTCAATCCCGCCAGCAATACGGTCTACGTGACCAACATTCTCGACAACACGGTGTCGGTAATCGGCGGCGGTACGACCCTGCAGCTTATCAACGTGACCCCGTGTCGTGTGGTCGATACTCGGGGTCCGAATGGTCCCTTTGGCGGGCCACCTATAACGGGGGGCACAGTTCGCAGCTTCCCGATTGCGCAGGGACCCTGCAGTATTCCAGCGAACGCCGCTGCCTATTCGCTGAATGTGACGGTTGTTCCCAGCGGTCGACTTGGGTATCTCACGATCTGGCCTCAAGGCCAGCTGCAACCCTTGGATTCGCTGATGAACTCGCCTGACGGCCGGGTCAAGGCCAACGCCGCGATCGTGGCTGCCGGCGTTGACGCCGGTGTCAGCGTTTATGTCACCAACACGACGAACGTAATCATCGACATCGACGGATACTTCGCACCTGCGAACAGCTCGAGCCTGGCGTTCTATCCGCTGCCGCCCTGCCGTATCGTCGACACTCGTCAGCAAGATGGCGACCTCGGCGGTCCGTTCCTGCAAGCCAACCAGGAGCGGGATTTCCCGATTCTCGAAAGCTCCTGCATACCCACGGGACTGACGCCAGCGGCTTACTCTTTCAACGTTACAGTTGTGCCCCACCCGGCCCATCAGCGGTTGGGCTATCTCACGGTTTGGCCAGCGGGAGCAGACCAGCCCATCGTCTCCACTCTCAACAACCCGACAGGGACGAACGTGGCCAACGCCGCCATCGTGCCGGCTGGCAGCAATGGAGCCGTCGCCGTCTTCCCGAACAACAACACCGATCTCCTTATTGACGTCAACGGCTACTTCGACACTCCGGGTTCAGGTGGCCTCTCGCTCTATCCGACGGCGCCTTGCCGGGTCATCGACACGCGTAACGTGGGAAGCGGCCAGCCGTTTATCGGCGAGCTGACGGTTGATGTCATCGATAGTCCCTGTGGGCCGCCGGCTAATGCGCAGGCGTATGTCTTCAACGCCACGGTCGTACCGCCGGGGGCGCTCGGTTATCTCACTCTTTGGCCTGATGGAGAGGACCAGCCACTGGTGTCGACGCTCAATGCCATCGACGGCGCGATTACTTCCAACATGGCGATTGTGCCCACCAACAACGGCTCAATCGATGCTTACGCCTCAGCGCTGACCCAGATGATCCTGGATATCTCCAGCTACTTCGCTCCCTGAAGAGCGGCGAACGACACCATGTGATTTTCGACTCTTAGATTGCACGGAAGTCTTACACCAGGCACGGACCGCTCGACGCAATTGTATGTACAGGAATTGTTGAGAAAAGGGAGGCATACCATGCTTTCGCCACTCGTCTACCGCACGACCCGGTCCAGGATCGTGGTCTCTCTGGCCGCCATTTGTTCGTTCGTTCTGCTCTCCCTGACGGCGATAGCACAGGAATCGTATCTCGTAACGGCCGCGGACGGCAGCCTCAGCGCCTACAATCTGGCCACCAACAACCTGATCGAGACGACGACCGCCGGCTTAGGGAAAGATAACGTGACCGTCGGCCCCAACCAGCGACTGGCGTTTATCTCCGGCGGCAACTATATCTCGGTGGTCGATCTCGCGATACAGCGCGAGATACTGCACAATTTTACCTACTTTGTCGCAGGAGAACCGCTGGTCTTTACCCCGGATGGTCAGTACCTCCTCGCCTTCGACACGGTCAATGACCCCCCGAATTTTCCGGTGGCGCTTGATGTTCTCGATGCCGCCAGCCTGCAACTGGTGCATCAGGTGCCTTTGGGTACGGTCTTGGGAAGCGCCGGGTTTTCTTTTCCGGTGGGATCGATCGTGGTGGTGGGACACAAAGCTTACATCGCTCCGCAATCCCCGGACCCGAACACTCCGACGGCGGCCGTGGTCGACTTACAGACCTTTCAGGCCAGTGCCATCCCAATCCCGGCTGGCGAGTTCGATGCCGATGGCTTGCCTGGTTATCCGCCCAACGCCGCAGCTACCTCGGACGGGCAGTATGTCGTGATGGCCGAGACAGAGGTCCCGGACTTCACCTACCATCTGCTGTTCATAAGCACGGCTACCGATTCGCTGACGATAGACAATCCCATCACTTCCGATCCTTATGGCCTCGTGATTTCTCCGTCGTCCAATCCCTCGTATGGCTACCTGGTGGGAAGCAGCCCGCAATTCGCTTTTTCGGCGCTGGTGATCGACCTCAATCCCGGATCGCCGACCTTTGGGCAGCTCCTACCGCAGACCGAGACCGACCTTTCAGCGTACTTGCCCTATGAGTCTGGACTGGCAGTGAATGCCTCAGGCAACCGGCTTTTGGTGTCGGGGTTTCTGGCGGGTCAAAGCCCGCAGCCCAATGTAATCGTTATCGATACCGGGCAAATGTTGGTCAATCCCAACCAGGCCATCGTCGCGACTCAGACGGCTGCCAACGGAGCGCAGACCGATGGTCTGGCGATCGCCACCATCTCCACCACGATGCCGCCGCTTGCGCCGACGGTCCACGCTGTTAGCGGACGGACCGTCAACAACACCGCGAATACTTTGCATATTTTTGGAGACAATTTCCAGACCGGCGCGATGGTGCGTATTGGCGGTATGCTGCCGATTGCCGCCACGGTCAACAGCCCGCGCGATCTTGAGATCACTCTCCCAGTGAGCGCTCCAGCGGGGCCTAATCAGGACGTTCTTGTCACCAATCCCAACCTTGCCGCTCCGCCCTCGCGCCAGTATCTGAGCGGGGTCTTGCCGGGGGCCGTGAACATCGAGTTGAACCCCGCTTTCAATACGCAATATCAGTTTGCCGCGCTCGACACGCTAGACGGTTCGGAGTCGGTGTACGCTTCGAGCCAGCGGGCGATGGTGAATGTGGCACTCAACCCTCCCGCCTACGGAAACCTCGCCTTTAACGCGGATGGCGCGGACTTGTATACGGGTAGTTTAGGCGCTCGCTATGCCCCGCGTGGGCCATATGTACTGGGCCTGAACCTGAGCACCGATGCGGAAACCACAATTCAGACTGCGGGTAACCGCATCTTCCCCTATAAGCCGTTGGTGGCGTCGGTGAATCCCGCCACCGGCAAATCGGTGATGTATGAGTGGACCGGGTATCAGGACGTCACGGTAAGCATGGTTGACACCGACCCGTCTTCACCGACATTCAACACCGTAATCAAGACCCTACCCGGCAACTTGGGCACGGATATTTACATTTCATTCTCAGGTGCGGCCACGCCGGACGGTAAGTACGTCTACGTCAATGTCGAGGATGATCTTACTGGCGCCGCATCGATCGACATCTTCGATGTCGTGCACGGCGGCAATCCGGTTGCAATTCCCACAAGCACGTTAGGTGTATCCGATCAACAATTCAACGTGTACGTTTCGCCTGATGGCGCCTCACTGCTGCTGCTCTTCTATGATTCAAACGGCAACGGCGGTATCAAGGTTTTCGATATCAGCGCGAATCCCTTGAATCCCACACCTGTCACTACCTTTGTGGGTAACGACAGCCCCTACATCGGTCTGTTGTATTCCTTCACCGTCGTCGGCAATCGGTTGTTCGCTTACGACTACGTTGACGCATTCGTGCCAAACCCGATCTGGATTTGGAATTTCGACCGGCAACACAATAACTATAGTTTGCTGGGCTCTGCGACAGATCAGGGTGTTGGCTATGGCAACAAGGTGATTGCGGTGTCGCCGGACGGCAGCCTGCTGTTTGTCCCGGGTGACGAGGCGATCGAGATTTTCGATGCCAGCCAGATCGTGAATGGGCAGGCAGGGCTAATCACCAGCATTGCGTCGTATCGCGGTCCATCCGTAATTGCCGTCAGCCCAGTGGCCGGACAGGATCTAAAACGGCCGTCCGCCGCAGTACTACGCCATGGCACCCAGACGACGTCTGGGGTGGAAGACAAAAAAGCGGTCAGCCAACCGCAGTCGCCAAAGGCTGATCGACGTCCAGAGAAGATTCGCTTTGACAATCACAATCCGCGCTTAATGCTGGAACCTTGAGCTGGTTGGCGGAATTTCCCTGCACCTATGGTGCGAGTCTGAGCATGTTGGTCCGGTAAGACCGGTCGAGAGCGCGTGATGAAGAAACGGTTCCCAATGCGAGCAGGAGGCGAGAGAAGCGGACAATGCAGTCGCTCCTCGCATTCACCTGAGAAATTATGGGCTCTATGCATAGCGCTCGTGTTCTGCATTAGCGCGGTGGTTGCCTCGCCGGCACAAACCCTTACACCTCTGACCAGCTTCAACGGCGCTAACGGCGCAAATCCCGATTTGATGTCCCTGGTTCAGGGAAGCGATGGCACCTTCTACGGAACGACTCAGAATGGCGGCGTAAACAATTCTGGAACTGTCTTCAGTATCACCCCGGCAGGTTCATTGACCGTCCTTCACAACTTTGGCGGTGGCGGAACAGACGGCTCGTTTCCACTAGCTGGGCTGCTGCAAGGCGCGGACGGGAACTTCTACGGAACAACCTCCTCGGGCGGGACCAACAATGATGGAACCATCTTTAAGGTCACCCCAGCGGGTTCAGTGAGCACTCTCTATAGCTTTACCGGTGGCGAGGATGGAGCGAATCCCTATGCTCCGCTGGTGCAGGACACGAATGGGAATTTCTACGGTACAACCCAGGCGGGAGGGGACGATTTCTTTGGAACAGTGTTCGAGTTCAGCTCGACTGGTTCACTGACCCCACTCCACAACTTCGTCGGCGGCACAGACGGCTCAGCCCCTTATGCCGGACTGGTCCTGGCCGCGGACGGTAATCTCTACGGAACAAGCAGCGGTTCAGGGGACGAGAGCCCGGGAACGGTGTTTCGAGTGACCACGGCGGGCTCATTCACCACGATTTACAACTTCTGTCCTTCAGGTGGGAGTTGTCCGAATGGGCAGATCCCTTATGCTCGGCTGGTGCAAGCTACAGATGGAAGCTTCTATGGGACAACCACTGCTGGAGGCAGTGGCAATCATGGAACGGTTTTCCGCGTCACGTCGACTGGCAGTTTGACCACGCTGTGGACTTTTTGCATGCAGGGCGGCTGCCCGGACGGCGCCAACCCTTATGCCGGGTTGATTCAAGCTGCAGACGGCAACTTTTACGGAACGACCAAGGTAGGAGGAAATACTAATAACGCTGGAACGATCTTCCAGATAACGTCGGCAGGCGCGCTGACCACGCTGTACAAGTTTTGCGCCCAAAGTGGTTGCCAGGACGGCGAATTCCCCGTTGGCGGGTTGATTCAAGGTAGCGACGGAAAATTCTACGGAACAACCTTCCAGGGTGGGACCAGCAACGATGGTACCGTTTTCAATCTGTCGGCGAGCAGTTACACCTTGACAGTGTCCGTCAGCGGCAGTGGCACCGTAACCAGCACAGACGGTGTCGTCAACTGTTCAAGCGTCTGCAGCTATGTTTATCCCGCCAACGCACCTGTGACGCTCAATGCCACGCAGGCATCAGGGTGGAATTTTTCGGGTTGGAGCGGGGCCTGCAGCGGGACTGGGTCGTGCAGCATAACCATGACCCAGAACATGTCGGCCACAGCCACTTTCACCCAACAGACCTATCAATTGACGGTATTGACCAGCGGTAGCGGAACAGTCGCCAGCGTGGACGGCGGTATCAACTGCCCCGGCACGTGTGCGAATTCGTATCCCGCGGGTACACCCGTCACTCTCAATGCCATGCAGGCTCCAGGCTGGAGTTTTACCGGTTGGGGCGGAGCGTGCAGCGGCACCGGCTCCTGTACTGTCGTCATGTCACAGGCCCAATCCGTCACGGCGACGTTCACGCAGAACCCGAACTTTTTCAACCTGACAGTATCAGTCAGCGGCAACGGAACTGTGACCAGCACTGACGGTGACATCATCTGTCCCGGTACATGCAGTCATACCTATGTCGGCAACACGCAAGTAACTCTGAATGCCAGTCCAAGCCTGGGCAGCACATTCACGGCCTGGAGCGGAGGGGGCTGTAGTGGAACCGGGTCCTGCACCGTCACCATGACCCAGAATCTGTCGGTAACGGCGACCTTCACTGGGCAGCAGGACATGGTAACGCACAGCTTCGGCAACGGAAGCGACGGGAAAAACCCAGTTGCGGCTCTGGTTTCCGATTCCGTGGGCAATCTGTACGGCACCACCTCTACGAACGGACTCTACGGCAAGGGTACGGTCTTTAAGCTGTCGACCGACGGCACCGAGACTATTCTGCACAACTTCGGCAATAGCAACGATGGGCAAACGCCGCTGGGGAACCTAATCTTCGATGCGGTCGGCAACCTTTACGGTACCACCTCGGCGGGCGGCGTTTACGGCCATGGGACGGCATTCGAACTCTCTCCGAACGGCACGGAGACGGTACTGTACAGCTTCGGCAATGGTGGGGACGGGCAGAACCCGGCTGCGGGTCTGGTCTTCGATCATTCCGGCAACCTATACGGCACAACTGTGAATGGCGGATCGTTCGGCGGCGGCACGGCCTTTGAGCTGTCGCCCAGCAATGGTAGATGCTGCCGCGAATCACCCGTGTATAGCTTCGGCAACGGCGACGATGGGCGGAATCCTGAAGCTGGGCTGGTCTTCGATAGCGCCGGCAACCTCTATGGTACGACTGCGAATGGCGGACCGAACTCCGGAGGTACGATCTTCGAGCTGTCGCCGAGCAACGGCAGGTGCTGCCGCGAGTCACCGGTGTACATCTTCGGCGGCAGTGGTGACGGTAAGAATCCGTACGCTGGGGTGGTCTTAGACGACGCCGGCAACCTTTATGGCACGACTGTGAATGGCGGTGCTAACGGCAGCGGGACCGCGTTTGAAGTGTCGCCTAATGGTGGAGGAGGCTGGACGGAGGCGTTTCTACATAGCTTCGGCAGTGGCTCTGACGGGCAAAATCCTTACGCTGGGCTAGTCTTCGATACTTCCGGCAACGGCAACCTCTATGGCACGACGGCGAATGGCGGACTTTACTCGAAAGGTATGGTTTTCGAACTATCGCAATTTACCAATCGATGCTGCAGGGAAAACCCCGTATACGACTTTGGATTTAGCGCCAACGACGGCCAGCATCCCCAGGCCAGCTTGGTCATCGCATCTGGCACCCTCTATGGCACAACTGTGAATGGCGGGTCGTTCGGCGGTGGAACGGTGTTTGGGATCATGCCCGTCGCACAACCCACGGCGTCGCAATTTGTGACACTCACACCATGTCGTGCCGTCGACACCCGCAATGCGAACGGTCCCTTCGGTGGCCCGGCAATTTCTGGGGGGCATTCGCGCGATTTCCCACTCTCTGAGAGCGATAATCTGTGCGGCATTCCGTCCACCGCCGTCGCCTACTCGCTGAACGTCACCGTGATTCCGGAGGGGACACTGCATTACTTGACGATTTGGCCAACAGGCCAGGGGCAGCCCACGGTCTCGCTGATGAACTCGCTCGATGGACGCGTTAAGGCCAACGCCGCCATTGTCCCTGCCGGGGCTACGAACGGCTCGGTCAGCGTGTATGTGACCGATACGACCAACGTCGTGCTCGACATCGACGGCTACTTCACCGCTCCGAGCGACTCGACTCTAGCCTTTTATCCTCTGACACCCTGCCGTGTGGTCGACACGCGCAACCCAAACGGCAACCTTGGCGGCCCGTTCCTGACAGGTGGTCAGGAGCGCGATTTCTCTGTCCTCGAAAGCTCCTGTATTCCCAGTGGCATCAGTCCATCAGCCTATTCCTTCAACGTGACGGCCGTGCCCCATCCCAGCGGACAACGTCTGGGGTATCTCAGCGTGTGGCCCGCGGGGCAGCAGCAGCCAGTCGTCTCCACGTTAAACAATCCGACCGGAACCAACGTGGCCAACGGGGCGATTGTCCCCGCGGGAACCAGCGGCGCCATCGCTGTCTATCCCACCAACGACACCGATTTGCTGATCGACATCAATGGCTACTTCGCAGGGCAAAGCTCGAGTGGGCTGTCGCTGTACACGCTGGCGCCCTGCCGGGTGATCGACACGCGCAACGTGGGCAACGGGCAGCCGTTCCAGGGCGAGCGGACAGTGAACGCTGCCTTTAGTGCCTGCGCCCCATCCAGCAGCGCTCAAGCCTACGTATTCAATGCGACAGTGGTGCCGCCCGGTGGTCTCGGCTATTTGACTTTATGGCCCGATGGCGAGAATCAGCCCTTAGTCTCGACGCTGAACGCCGTCGATGGCTCTATTACCTCCAACATGGCCATCGTGCCTACGAACAACGGATCGATTGATGCCTACGCTTCCGCGCTGACGCAACTGATCCTCGACATCTCCAGCTACTTCGCGCCGTAAACGCACGAGTGTAATGTAAGATCGCCGCGCAGCTGCAGTGGCTGACCCGGCATGGTTTGATTTCGCAGCTTGTTCGCGGAAGTCCGCTGGTAGCAGTTAGTTCAGGCGTTTGTGCTCGGCTTGGGCGGCGACAAGCACAGGTAAATCGGCGTCGGCGTCCTTCCACAAGGTCAGGAAATCTCCGTAATGTTTTCGCGCAGAGGCAGTATCGCCGCTGATGGCGGCAGCGCGAGCCAGTTGAAGCTGTACCAACGCGCCAGTAACAAAGTTAACCACAACGCCGCGATGATCGAGAATTTTCTGAAACTGTTCGGCAGCCTCATGCCCACGCCCCAACTTCAGATAGGCCTCGCCGCGAAGGTAGGTAGGGTACATATGTCCCTCCAAGCCCTCCCCTATTTCGTAAGCAATGCTCTCATCCAATAGCTCAATGGCTTTGTTGGGGTTTTTATTCTGTAGTTCGATGGCAGCTCGAATGGTGGGCAGCCAATAGTTTTGCACTATAGTGTCGCGGGGATATTCCGTATCGAGCTTTGTTACTATTTTTCCGGCTTGGGCTGGTTGTCCAGCCCGGGCCAATGCTAGCGCACTCTGAACCTCTACGTCTCTGCCGCGATTCATCTCCAGCGCGCCCGCGGCAAGTTCTTGTGCCTGACCATTGTTTCCGGCTTCCGCTTCGCGCAGCGCGGCATTGACCTTCCATCCAGCAGCAGTCTCAGCCATATCAGCATTCTTCGCCGACTGTACTGCCCGCTTAGTAAGAGCCCGGGCGTGTTCGAATCGCCCATGAAATGCCTCCGTATCTGATACGGCGGAGAGCAGCGCGTCCTCAGCTCCTGGCTTTCCCATAGCCCACTCCAACTGCTTTTGCATGGTCTGGTCATCGCTGTCAAGGAAAGCTGTGTAGTATCGGTAAAGACCGAGAGCATTGTTGTCTAGTTTTCGTTGCCGCGCCTGCTCAAAAATCTTATTCGCGTTCTCGATCTGATCAAGCGCGAGATAGTCACCCATCAGGCCGGTATACCCGTTAACATTGGCTGGTTGTAGCTGTAGGACCGTCTGTTCTTCTTCTACTGCTTTGTCATACTGCCCCATATCACAGTAGTTCAGGGCAAGGTTCTGGTGTGGCCGGTGGTCGTCAGGATAGACCTGAACCCAATCCAGATAGGTTTGATTTGCTTTTTCTTTCTCCCCTGTAACTGAATCGTAATACTCTCCCTCGATGTGAAACCTCTCACGCTGACTACTCACATGGTCGCGAAGCTCGTAAGCTTTCTTGGAATTTTCCACCCAGAGTGTATCCTCGCCCAGGTCACTATAGGCGGCGCCCAAAGCGGCATAGGCTTCGGCAAATTCAGGATCAAGCTCTATGGCCCGCTTGTAAAAAGGCACCGCTGCTTCGGAGCCCTGTGCGGCTTTCATCTTTAGGCCCATGGCGTAGGCCTTGGTGGCTTCCAGGGAAACGCTGGTAGTTTGCGGCAGAGGAGTACTGTCCTTTTCCACCGAAGCCAACGATTCGCCAAGCTTTTGTCGTAACTGGTTACTCGCTTCCTTGAGCGCTGGTATTACCTTCTCCTTGCTATCGGCATCGGCATCTGCGCTTGCCAGCGAAGTTCCCGTTTGACAATTTATGGCTCTCAAGTCGAGATGGTATCGTTCGCCCACCTTGGCAATGGAGGCTGTCAGCAGCGCCTTGTTGCCATTTCGCAGACACACCTGTGTCGCCAATTCCTTAGTCAGATGCTCGTCTGGCTGACGTCTCATCATCTTCAAGGTTTCGCTGACGGTCTGGTCCGGGAGCACGTTGAGGTATTTCGAATTTTCCAGATCGTTGGTGAGTGCTAGTTTTAAGATAGTGTCCCAGTCGCTCTCCCCAGTTCGATTGTCGAAATCAGCCAGAACGACCGTGTCCTTTTCGTAGAACTTACCCTTGCGTTGGAAATATCTGATGCCAACGGGAACCAGGCCCGCAAGAACGATGACCGCGAACAGCGCTGCCAACGCTACCTTCCGCCACTTTGGTTTATCAACAACAACAGGCTGCGTCGCGGAAAGCTTATGGGAAGAACTGTCCCTTCGCATACGTAGCAGGTCGCTGCGGATTTCGTTTGCGTGCTGGTAACGCAAATTGCGGTCCTTCTCCAGGGCCTTGCAGATCAGTCCTTCCAATTCGGGGGGCACTTGCGGATTGATCCGCGACACCGGCTGCGGTTCATCGCGCAAAATGCTAGTACAAATCTCGGCAGAACTGGCGCCGGGAAACGGCGTTTTGCCTGTCGCCATTTCGTATAGCACCGCCCCAAACGAAAAGAGATCGGTACGCTGATCCAGTTCTTTGCCGTTCAACTGCTCCGGGGACATGTAAGCCAGCGTTCCGGGAACAGTTCCAGGAGTCGTCAGGTTCCAGAGATCCGAGGTAGTCAATCCCGTTGCCGTCCCGGCTTTTGCAGCGACTTCAAGAGTCACCTTCGCTAGTCCGAAGTCGAGAACCTTGGCGTGCCCGCGCCGGGTGACGAAGATGTTGGCCGGCTTGATGTCGCGATGGATGATGCCTTGGCCATGCGCCGCATCCAGGGCGTCGGCGATTTCAGCTCCCAGGTCTAGAATTAATTCGATTTCGAGAGGTTTGCCGGCTATGCGGTCCTTCAGTGTCGTGCCCTCGAGGAACTCCATGACGATAAAGGGGCGTCCCTCGTAAGTTCCAATTTCGTGAACGGTACAGATATTAGAGTGATTCAGTGCAGAAGCCGCGCGAGCTTCCCATCGGAAGCGTTCGAGTGCCAGATGGTCAAGCGCCAGTTCGTCAGGCAGAAACTTCAGGGCAACGAAGCGACGGAGATCCGTATCTTCGGCCTTGTAAACAACACCCATTCCACCCCCACCCACTTTAGCGATAATGCGATAGTGCGAGATGGTGGTGTCGATCATGACGAAGTTGCCAAAAACGCTTGATAATAGGCTGCCTGCTGATGGCCGTCAATCGCCATTACGAGTTGTCTGTCAGCGGAGAAGACATTTTACCTGTCTCTGTTGTGGCAGGTCGCCGCCGGCACGGACACCGTTCCTATCGCGGCTCGACCCAAGAGTTGCGAAGGCTTCCCTGGGCCTGAACCGTCGCCCTGCCCGTCAGCACAAGATCGCCCATCCCCCCTTGCAGCACCGCGCCTTCCTGTGTTCATCTAATCAGCCATGGCGCTCGAGGAATATAAGCGAAAACGTGACTTCAAACAGACCCCCGAACCACCTCCCAAGGTTGGGAAAGGCAACAAGCGGCGCTTCGTAGTACAAAAGCACCGCGCTACGCGTTTACATTACGACTTCCGTCTAGAGATGGAAGGCGTGCTGAAGTCGTGGGCCGTGCCTAAAGGGCCGTCGCTCGATCCGGCCGACAAGCGACTGGCCATGCAGGTAGAAGATCATCCCGTCTCCTACTTCGACTTCGAAGGTACTATCCCGGCCGGCAACTATGGCGCAGGCACGGTGATGGTGTGGGACGTGGGCACGTGGGAGCCGCTGGGCAATCCTTCCGAGACGCTACGTAAGGGCGACCTGAAGTTCAGTTTGAACGGCGAGAAGCTGAAGGGCGAGTTCGCACTGGTACACATCAAGTCGCGCCGACCGGACAGCAAGGGTACGGAATGGCTGCTCATCAAGCATCGCGACGCCTATGTGCAGCCGGGCTATGACATCGACAAGTATGACTATTCGGTGCTGACCAAACGCACGATGGCACAGATTGCCGGCGACGAAGGATCGGCGGAATGGCTCAGCAGTCGCAAAGCGACCGCACGTGGCACGTCGGGCAAGAACGATTGGCTGGCGGATTCAATCGCAAAGGCCGACGCCAAGCGAGCGCGCGAGGAAAAGAAAGCAAACAATAAAGCCACGCCAGAGAAAGCAGCCAAGAAGGCCGTCCCGGCAAAGACTAAAGCTGCGGTGAAGAAGAGCGCTTCAGTGGCGCCGGCGAAGGCCATAAAAAAAAAGTCCAGGCAGAAGACGGCGTAGTTCCTGACGTTGCTGAGATCGGCCGCAAGGCTCCGACGCCGCACACCATTCGGCCCATGCTGGCCACGCTGGTCGACAAGCCTTTCGACAGCGATGACTGGCTCTACGAAATCAAGTGGGACGGCTATCGCGCCATCACCTTCCTCGATGGCAAGTCGCTGCGGCTGGTGTCTCGTAACCAGAACGATCTCACCGCGGCCTATCCTGAGCTGCACGAAATTCCGCAACACGTGAGGGCCGGCAAAGCGATTCTCGACGGAGAGATCGTCGCCCTCGACGAGCAGGGCCGTCCGTCGTTCGGCCTGATGCAGCAGCGCACCGGCGTAGGCGAAGGCGGCCGTCGCATTCGGCGCACGCGCGACGATGTGCCGGTCATCTATTACGTCTTCGACCTTCTTTATCTCGACGGATACGACGTGACCCAGGCTGATCTTGAGCTGCGCAAGCAACTGCTGGGATCGATTGTCACTCCGAGCGAGATCATCCGGGTCTCCGATCACTACGTTGGGCAGGGAACCATGCTGTTTGAAGCGGCGGCACAGCGAGGGCTGGAAGGAATCGTCGCCAAGCGGCGCACCAGTTGCTACATCCAGAAGCGCAGCAGCGATTGGCTGAAGATGAAGGTCACCAAACGGCAGGAGTGCGTGATCGGGGGCTACACCGATCCGCGGGGCGCGCGGGAGAATTTCGGCTCATTGGTTCTGGGGCTCTATGACGAAGAGGGTCGACTGGTCCCGGTCGGACAGGCAGGCAGCGGCTTCACTGAGCAGACACACGAGCAAATGTGGAAGAAGCTGCACGCGCTCGAGACAGCAAAGAATCCCTTCGTCGGCAAGATCGATAGCGATCGCCGCGTGCATTTCGTGAAGCCGGAACTGGTCGCCGAAATCAAGTTCACCGAATGGACCCACGAAGGGCAGAGCGGCGCGGTGAAGATGCGTGCGCCGGTATATCAGGGGCTGCGCTTCGACAAAAAGCCGAGCGAGTGCAAGTTTGAGTTTGCGGCCAGCGCCGAAAAGGAAGTGCAGAAGGCCGAGGCAGGGAAGGGATGATCCTGCAGCGAAGCGCTTAAACCCCAATCGCCTGCTGAATGGCCATGGCAATTGCATCTGTGTGCCGGCGCATGGCAGCTTCGGATTCCGCTTCAATCATCACCCGCGCCAGTTTCTCCGTGCCCGAGTAGCGCACCACGACGCGTCCGTTGCCATCGAGTTCGCGCTCAGCCACGCGAATCAGTTCCATCACCGCCGGCAGTTCTTCCAGAGGCTTTTTCTCGCGCACATGGACGTTCTTGATCTCCTGCGGAAAGACCTTCATGTCGCTGACGAGTTCGGTCAGGGATTTGCCCGTGCGCGCCATCACTTCCAGCACGCGTAGCGCGGTAAGGATTCCATCGCCGGTGGTGGTATCGATGTCACGAAAGAGAATATGCCCCGACTGCTCACCGCCCAGCGTCGCGCCGCTCTTCAGCATCTGCTCCAGCACGTACTTGTCGCCGACAGGGGCGCGCATCATGCCGATACCGCTGCGCTTCAGCGCGGCCTCCAGTCCCATGTTCGACATCGTGGTGGCCACGACGGTGTCGCCGTGAAGCTTGCCGTGCGAGCGCATATCCCGCGCCGCCAGCAGCAGCACCGCATCGCCATTCACCACGCGGCCGCCGGCATCGGCGAACAGAGCACGATCGGCGTCGCCGTCGAAGGTGATGCCAAGTTGATACTTCCCCTTGGAAGCTGCGACAGCCTGCGCGACATGCTCGGGATGGAGCGCGCCACATCCGGCATTGATGTTGCGGCCGTTGGGCTCGATGTGGATGAAATCGGCGGCGATGCCGCAATCCTTGAAGACCAGCGGAGCAATGGTACTCGCCGCGCCATTGGCGCAGTCCACCAGCACCCGCAAGCGGCTGAAATCCACGCCAGATACGAAGTCGGCGAGCCACTGCGCGTACTGCTCTCGCAGCTTGCCATCGCCGGGCAGCATTTCTGATGCTGGTACCACGTTGTGGGAGGCGCCCTCCGCCAGCTGTTCGATGTGCGCGAAGATGTCAGCCTCGATGGCGTGCTCGATCTCATCCGAGAGCTTGTAGCCATTGGCGCCGAAGACCTTGATGCCGTTGTCCTGCCAGGGATTGTGCGAAGCGGAGATTACGATGCCGGCGGAAAACTTGTTGAAGCGGGTCAGATAGGCGATGCCCGGGGTGGTGATGACGCCGGCGCTGACCACCTGCACCTCGGCCGATTCCAGCCCTGCGGCCAACGCCGCGCTGATCCACGCGCTTGACTCGCGTGTGTCCTGGCCGATGACGACGCGGGCGGCCTTATCGCGAGCCGCCAGCCGCTGGCCAAGGGCGCGTCCGATGGCAACTACTGTTTTCTGGTCGAGGGGGTACTCGCCGGCTACACCCCGAATTCCGTCTGTTCCGAATAGTTGTCGCATGCTGGTCGTTGCCGCTGTGCTCAAGGCTGGCCCGCTCCTCCGGAGGTCTTCGTCGTATTCACCGTTACCGTCACCGCGCCGGGGTCATGCACCCGCACCAGTGGATCGGAGACATAGGCGTGAGTGGTGAAGGTCGCCTTGCCCACCACGCCCGTCGCGTCCACCGGATCGGTCATTGCGTTTTGAATTGCGTCCACCCGGCGTTCCGGCCCGACGATGGTGATGGTCGGCGGATTGGTCGTCACATCAGTTATGCCATATCCACTGAGCAAAGTGCCAATCACGCGCGGCTGCACTGGTACCGAGCGCGTCGCACTGCGGTCGAAGCTGATATGAAATTGTGATGGCACCACCTGCACCACCTTCACATTGCGCGGCACGTGGATTGCGCTGCGCGCCAGGTCGAAGGTTCGCTCACCCGGAGTGGCGCCTTGCAGATCGATGATGGCGTGTATTTCCGACGCGTTGAGCTCCTGGATAAGGCGCTCCGGGCCCCGCAGCGTAACCCGTGTCTCAAACGGATAATTGGAGTTGACCTCCAGATTCGCCGGCGCGTTCTGAAATTCCAGGGGCACCGTCAACGGCATCTCGATGGGCTGGTCGCGTCCCACGGCCCACCACAGCAGAATCGCGATGGCCAGCGACACCAGCTTGAAGGGCAGGTTCTTCAGCACCCAGTTGCGAAAGAAGTTGCCCATGGCTAGCGCTCCGCTCCGTCAGCCGATTCGTTTTTGTGGCTCAGATGTTCGACGCCCTGCTCGTCGTCAGAGAGTCCGCGATCGGTGACGGTAGTGGGCAGCGTCGCGGTTGGGACGTAGCGGCGCAAGACTTCGCTCAACCGCTCGCGTAGATACTCGACGGTGATGTCGCGCTCGATCGCGCCGCCGACGGCAAGGCTGATCGAGCCCGTTTCTTCGGAGACGACCACGGATATCGCATCGGTTTCTTCGGTAATCCCGATGGCCGCGCGATGGCGCGTGCCGTACTGCGTCGATAGCACCGGATTCATCGACAGCGGCAGAAAACACGCGGCCGCGGCGATGCGTCCCTTCTGCACGATGACCGCGCCGTCGTGCAGCGGCGCGCTGGGCCGGAAGATGGTGATGAGCAAGTCGTAGGACAGATTGGCGTCGAGCGGCACTCCGCTTTCGATGAACGTCCGCAGACCGATCTCGCGCTCGATAATGATCAGCGCACCGGTCATGGTCTTGGAGAAGTGATCGGCGGCGAGCACGATATCCTCGTAGCTATCGGCGTGGCTAAAGACGCCTCCGCGGCTAGCCGATAAGCGGCGACCCAGGCGCGCAAGCGCGTGACGGATCTCGGCGCCAAAAACGACGATGAGTGCAAAGACGGCATACGGGAACAGCGTGGTGATGAGCCAATCGACCGTGCGTAGCTGCTCGATGTGCGCAATCCAGAAGGCGCCGACGATCAGAATCACCGCGGCCAGCATGGGGATTGCGCGCGTGCCTTTGATGAGCTTCAGGAACTCGTAGATGAGGAACGCCACCACCAGAATGTCGATGGCGGAGATCACCGAGAATTGCGGGATGTGTCCGAAACTCTGCAGCATCTGTCCTCTAGGCAAACGAGTGCGCCTGAATGCCTCATTCTAAAACATAGGCTATAGCGGACAGAGTATTAGTTCAGAGACTCTGCAAAGCTGCGGGAGGAGCACGCCTACAGGCGTGCATTATTGAGCCGTTTACTAAACCATGAGCCGGCTTCAGCCGGCGGAACTTACCTCAGCGGCTAAAGCCCGTGTCTCGTCATGGCCAGTCACTGCACCGCCGAAACCGCGCTCTACCCACTTCGCAGGCGAATTTATTGGACAGGTCCCGGCCCGCTGGGTTTGCTGCGTACCGAGCCGGCGACAAACCGGATGAATACCAGCACGCCGACCACCGCCAGCAGTCGCAGCCACCAGGGCCAATGGTGCGTGATTTTTTCCTGCGGGGGCAAAGTGGCAAAATCCGCAGCCAGGATCGCACCGCGCGCTGAAGCCACGCTTACGACCTGACTGCTTGCCGAGATCACCACAGCGGTTGGCTTGTCTCCTACGCGCTGGACTTCACCCGCGGTTCCGACAGCGAACAGCAGCACAACTACGGCAGCGACTTTGAAGATAGATCGCACGCAGAAATAATTGCAGCCTAAGTTGAACTATGCTCGAACTCCCTGTCAAGAGCTATTCCCATCCGGCGGCGCCTCTGGCTATGAACTTCATGTCTCACGCGGGTTTGCGCCCACTGGTGGCAACGAATGTAATCGCGCTGGTCCAGTAATGCGAATCTTCCAACTGCGCCGCGAACTCAGCAAACGATTGGTCGGTGACATGGCCAGCCTCGGCAAGCCTGGGATGCAGTTCACGGATCGTCTGGACCCAGTAACGCGCCCAGGGCGAGCCGCCATTCGCGAATGCGGTGTGGCCCTCTGCGGCGATGTTTTCCAGACCGAGGCCGTCGAACAGGCTCGGAATCCTCGATCCCACGAAGTAATCGATGCCCGATGCCTCCGCCCAGCGAAACCATGCTTGCCAGAACTTGCGCACCGATTCCGGCTCGGCGACCGTGGCTGGAAGCATGTCCGGCTCGGTAACCAGCAGCACCCCGCCGGGCTTCAGCGCGCCGACCATCTTCTCCAGGGCCAACCGCGCATCAGGCAGGTGATGCAGAAGCGCGCGCGTTACCACCAGGTCATAGTGCGCCTGCTCAACCGCGCCTTGCAGAATGTCGAGTTGCCGAACTTCAAGGCACGGAGCCGTTAGCTGCGCCACACAACTAATGTCGAGATCGCTCGCAACGACATGTCCCGTCGGCGCAACCTGTTCTGCCAGCCATTGCGAAATCGAACCATTGCCGCACCCGACCTCCAGACACTGCCAGCCCGGCACTACGCCGAGTTGCCGCAGATGCTGCCGCTCCGCCGGATCGAGCAGCTCCGACATCAAGCGCAGCCTTTGCCGCTCGCCATCCAGGTTATGAGACAAAACGTATGCGTTCATGCTTGACTATCGATTGTGATTGAATCGCGTCTGTAACTATACCGGCCTTGTCAACATCGCTCGGAGGCCTTAGCTGGACTCGCAAAAAAAATCATTCTGGCTGCTGTTCACCCTCCTTAGCCTGGGAGCGTTCTTCCTGCCCTTCTGGTGGGGTGTGGGCGAGACCTTCGCTGCCGTCGTCGCGAGCTGGTGGGTCATCTATCGCAGCGGAATTTTCTAGTCGCGAGCGGCGTTGCAACACAGCTCTTCCCGATCAATCGGCGGCTGGTCACGGTCTTCCGTAGTTCGTCCCAAACTCACTTGCAATCTGCAAGTTAATTTCGTACTGTCGTCTGCGTGCCTGGAAGGCCGAAGTCGAAACGCCGCTCGGGATGTCCGGTGAACCGCTCGTTGGAGATCTTCGGCGATCGCTGGTCGCTGCTGATTGTCCGCGACCTGATGATTCGCGGCTATCGCAACTTCAAGGATTTCCAGCAATCGGGCGAAGGCATCGCGAGCAACATTCTGACGGACCGCCTGCGCAGGCTGAAGCGTGACGGCATACTCTCGGCCGAGGCCGTCGAGAACGACGGCCGCAGGGTCGACTATCGGCTGACGGAGAAAGGCATTGCTCTCGCACCGGTTCTGTTCGAGCTGCTCTTGTGGGGAGGGCAGCACGACGAAGACGCGATGCCGAGTCCGGTGATCGACAAAATGAAGAAGCACCGCGAGACGATTCTCGCGGAGGTGCGGCGGCGTTGGCGCGAACGCGATCATACTCCGCTGCAAGCCAAGACCGGCGAATGGTTCCTGCCGTAAACGGCTGAAGTCGAATTCAGAAATCACAAAAGGAGCAAGCATGGATACGAATATTTATTTGCACTTTGACGGCAACTGCGAAGAGGCCTTCAAGTTCTACGAAAAAGTCCTGGGCGCAAAGATTCAGACCGTCTTCCACTACGAAGGCAGCCCCATGGCGGATCAGACTCCTCCCGAACAAAAGGACAAGGTGATGCACGCTCGCATGACCATCGGCGACAAGACCATCATGGGTTCTGACGCGCCTCCGGGACGCTACTCCAAGCCGCGTGGCTTTTCCATCAACATCGACTCGAAGGATGTGGCCGAAGCCGAGCGAGTGTTCAGCGCGCTGGGTGAAGGCGGTCAGGTTCACATGCCCATGGCAGAGACCTTTTGGGCGAAACGCTTCGGCATGCTGGTCGACAAGTTCGAAATTCCATGGATGGTCAACGTCGAGAAGCCGATGTAGTTCGGTCCAAGTCAGGGGAAGTGGGGAAATTTTAATGACCGATATAGCGACGATTCAAAGCATGTTCAAAGTGAATCACCAGATCTTCCTGAAGGCCATCGATGGCATTCCGGAAGAACAGTGGCTGGCCGTGCCGAACGAAGACACGAATCACCTCCTGTGGATAGCCGGTCATATGGTGGTGGCCCGGTCGAGCGTACCGAAGATGCTGGGAAAGCCCTGGTCTGCTCCGTGGGAGAAGCTGTTTGTGCGGGGCGCGAAGCGGATGCCGCGGGAACAGTATCCCTCGCCGGCGGAGATTCGGCAGGCGTGGCAGGAAGTGGACGAAAAGCTGAATGCGGCACTGTCCGAAGCGAAACCTGAGGAGTTATCGAAACCTTCGGCGCAAGGTGCATTTTCGCTCGATGGTACTGTCGCCGGCGCCGTAGGTACTCTCTGCCTGCACGAAACCTATCACGTAGGGCAGGTGGGTTATCTGCGGAAGCGGTTGGGCTACGGGCAGGCCGTGGGATAGAGGACATCCATGCAATTGGGAACCTATAACTTTTGTTGGAAGTGTCGATTTTCGAATGCGTCACACGTCGTAACTACAGCAGGAGAAATTCGTTATGCGCAGCACCTCTGTGAATGAAACTGAAGAATGTTTCACGCGAGAAATGTCTTGCCGTGCGGTCAGCACGAGAACGTTAACCATTACTGCCACATTAGCGGTCTTATTGCTGGCTGGGCTGAGTTCGGCCTACGGAGCGGCGGCTCCGGATGCCAAAACCCAGTACAGCAGCATGGCTCCGCTTCATCTCTACCTTGACAACCGCGACACCGAGATCGCAATGGCGCGCAGCGCGGCGCCCGATGCGATATCGAGTAATGCGACCATCATGGTATTGACCGACCAGGGCTACGTAACCGCCGCCGAAGGCAAGAACGGCTTCGTTTGCATGGTGGAGCGAGCGTGGATGTCGCCTGAGGATTCCCCGACCTTCTGGGATCCGCATCTCCGTGGACCGATCTGCTTCAACCCTCCCGCGGCCCGATCCATTCTGCCGGCTACCTTTGAACGAACCAAGCTGGCGATTGCCGGCAAATCGAAATCCGAGATCATCGCCGCCAACAAGCAAGCCTACGACGCGAAGCAGTTGCCACCGCTGGAGCCGGGCTCCATGAGCTATATGATGTCGAAGGTGGCCTATCTGACGGCGACGGGAGGCAATCTTGCCCACGTCATGATCTACACGCCGCATGCTGACCCGGCGACGTGGGGCAATGACGTGCCCAACTCCCCGGTAATGCTGAATCCGCAGTTCAAGGACGCCGAGCCGATCGATGTCTGGGTGATTTCGGTGGGCAAGTGGTCTGACGGAACGCCGGCGCCGGTGATGTAGTTACTCTGCGGCACGCCGCGGGAACGCGAACGTTCAATTTCAGGGGAAATGCATGGCAATCGAAGTGAGCAATCGGGTTGGATCGAAAAAGATGCTGTGGACAGGCCGCATCGTGAGCTGGGTGATCGCCGCCCTCCTGCTGCTGGATGCAGTGATGAAGGTGCTGCAGGTACCTCAAGTTATGGAGGGCACGGTGAAGGTGGGGTATCCCGCCGGCACAGTGCGGCCGATCGGGATCATACTGCTGCTTTGCCTGATCTGCTATGTGATTCCGCGGACGTCCGTGCTGGGCGCCATTTTGCTCACCGGATATCTGGGGGGTGCGGTTGCCACGAATGTCCGCATCAGCACTCCTCTGTTTTCGTACACCCTGATTCCTATGTACGTCGGAGTGCTGGTGTGGGGCGGATTGTTTCTGCAGGATGAGGGGGTGCGTGCTCTTATCCCGTTGCAGAAAGACTCGCATTCCTGAGTTCGGATTGTCGATTTTCATTCGTGACAAACGTCTATCTCGTGTGGCTGCCCGGCGTCGGCAGCAGGAAGGGGAGAGGATGAGCAGAGTTCGCGTACTGGCTGGAACAAAGAAAGGTGCCTTCGTACTGGAATCGGACGGCAAGCGCGACAAGTGGCAGGTGAGCGGCCCTCACTTTGCCGGCTGGGAGATCTATCACCTGAAGGGATCGCCGGTCGATCCCAACCGCATCTACGCCTCGCAAACGAGCGGCTGGTTCGGCCAGATCATTCAGCGCTCCAGCGATGGCGGCAAGACCTGGGAGACGCCCGGCGGCGGTCCGGAGAAATCGCCGCAAGGCTGGCCGATGGGCGAGAGCAACAAGTTTGTCTACGACACCTCGTCCAGCAGCGGCGCGAACCTGACCACGCACCAGTGGTACGACGGTACGCAGCATCCGTGGGAGTTCAAGCGCGTGTGGCACCTTGAGCCGTCACTCTCCGACCCCAACACGGTCTACGCGGGCGTGGAAGATGCGGCGTTGTTCGTTTCCAAGGACGGCGCGGCGAGCTGGCATGAGCTGTCGGGTCTGCGCGGCCATGGCACCGGTCCGTACTGGCAACCGGGCGCGGGAGGCATGTGCCTGCATACAGTGATTCTCGATCCCAAAGATCCCAACCGCATCTTCATCGCAATCTCCGCGGCGGGGGCCTTCCGCACCGATGATGGCGGCAAAACGTGGAAGCCGATTAATCGCGGGCTGCGCTCGAACTTTATGCCCGACCAGGATGCCGAAGTCGGCCATTGCGTGCACCACATTGCTATGAGTCCCAAGCGGCCAGGCGTGCTCTTCATGCAGAAGCACTGGGACGTGATGCGCAGCGACGATGCAGGCGACAACTGGCGCGAGGTCAGCGGCAATCTGCCGACCGACTTCGGCTTCGTCATCGACGTGCATTCGCACGAGCCGGAGACCATCTACGTTGTGCCCATCAAGAGCGACTCCGAGCACTATCCGCTGGACGGCAAGCTGCAGGTCTTCCGCAGCCGCAGCGGCGGCAACGAATGGGAGCCGCTCACCAAGGGCCTGCCGCAGAGCAATTGCTTCGTGAACGTGCTGCGCGATGCCATGGCGGTTGACACCCTGGACGACTGCGGCATCTACTTTGGGACGACGGGTGGACAGGTGTATCTCTCGCCCGATGCCGGCGATAACTGGTCGCCCATCGTTCGCGACCTTCCGCCGGTACTGTCGGTTGAGGTGCAAACCCTGGCATGATTCGTGTCGTTCTTCCGCAACATCTGCGCACGCTCGCCCACGTGACGGGCGAGGTGCAATTGGAGGTCGAGGGCCAGGCAACAACGCGTTCGGTCCTCGACGCGCTGGAAGCGCGCTACCCCATGCTGTGTGGCACCATCCGCGATCATGTCACGCGTCAGCGCCGTCCCTTCCTGCGCTTCTTCGCCTGCGAAGAAGATCTGTCGCACGATTCGCCCGACACCCCGTTACCTGAAGCGGTGGTCAGCGGTAAGGAGCCGTTCCTGATTATCGGGGCGATCGCGGGAGGCTAGAGCCGGAGAGCCCAATGCGCGAGCTTCCGGGTGAAGTCCGCCTCGGGCGATGCATTCATTCGCGTTCCCGTTTTTGTCCCCACGTCCGAATCCTGCCCTCCTTAACAGAATCCGGCTAGCCTGCCTGGGAAATCCGGTATATCCTCCCCCGCAACTTGTTGCAGCAGCCGTTGCAGCGCGTGTTGAAAAGAAGTCTGTTGCCGCGGCAATAAAATTGCGCTAGGTTACCAAGGTCTAGGTTGGCATCGCTTCCTGCGATGTGCGCCTGAGCGAGTTGTGGGGACTTACGCTGCTGATTTTTTTCCTTGGAATCTTAACGGCCATTCGAGGACTCACTCGAAATCTGTTGCGAGGCTTTTCAGATTTCTTGTTGAAGGAGATGTCCCTTGAAACTGCGCATCGCTTCGCTCGTCCTGCTGGGGCTGGCCTTTAGCGTCGCCCCCAGCTTTGCCCAAGACCTCTACGACAACGGCCCGACAGCCGGCGATACCGACGCATGGACCATCAACTCCGGATTTGCGGTCAGTGACTCATTTATTTTGAGTTCCAATAGCAGCGTAACCGGACTTAACTTCGAATCATGGGTTTTCCCCGGCGACATCCTTCAAACGGCTGAGGTCTCCATCACGTCCTCAGAATTTGGAGGCACCACCTATTTCAGCCAGACCGTTCCCTTCACACAGTCGAATTGCGGCGCCAATTCTTACGGTTTCGATCTCTGCACCGAGACGGGTACGTTCGCTCCCGTGAACCTGAATGCTGGAATCTACTGGCTGACTCTCGAGAATGCCGTCATTAACGGCAATAACGACCCGGTATATTGGGACGAGAATTCAGGGCCTTCCTCGGCCTCTGAAAACTCGATAGGCTCGATTCCCTCCGAGTCGTTCACCATCATCGGCTCCGCGTCCACATCGAGCACCGGAAGCACTCCGGAGCCATCCACAATGGTGCTCTTCGCTTCTGGCATGCTTTGGGCCATCGGCTCTTTACGCCGCAATATCCGGCTGTAGAAGGTCAGTAAAAAACCTGGATCAGGAGATTTACTGTGAAACTGCGCATCGCTACTTTCGTCCTGCTGGGGCTGATTTCCGTCAGCGCTTCCGGCTTCGCCCAAGACCTCTACGACAACGGTCCGACGAACGGCAATATCGACGCTTGGACCATCAATTTCGGGTTCGCAGTAGGTGACTCGTTCACTTTGAACGAACAAGCCAACGTAACTGGAATCAATTTCGCGGCTTGGGTTTTCCCCGGCGATACGTTGGAGTCGGTCGACGTATCCATCACCTCATCTGAATTCGGGGGTACGACCTACTTCGACCAGACGGTTAGTTTCACGCAGTCAGGCTGCCTCAGCAACAATTTCGGCTTCAACGTCTGCACCGAGTCGGGCGCATTCTCCGGTGTAACCCTGAACAGCGGCACGTTCTGGCTGAACCTGCAGAACGCCGTTACGAACGACGGCGATCCGGTTTACTGGGACGAGAGCAATGGGCCGTCTTCGGCTTCCCACAACGACATCGGCACCGTCCCGTCGGAGTCGTTTACGATCGTCGGCAGCCAAGGGCACAACACTACTCCCGAGCCCAGCGCTATCCTGCTCTTCGGCACCGGCGTCCTGGGTGTAGCGGGAATGCTGCGCCGCAAGTTGTTCTGATTCACCTATAGCGAGCGGCAACGTCATGCGAAAGAAAAACGCCGGAGCACGATGCCCCGGCGTTTCTTTTCCAGTCTGCAACCAGGTTACTTCGTTGTCCCCGCCTGCTTCAGAATCTGTTCGGCGAAGTAGTTCTCGATCTTGGCTTGATTGCGGATGGTCTCGTAGTATGCCTCTTTCAGCAACTGTTCGCGCCGATCGCGCAACTGCTCGCGGATGGCCTGCTGTACGCGAGGATCTTTCAGCTCGCGCTGTCCGGCGGCTTCCTTGCTGAGCAGCTTGACGATTCGGAAGCCGAAGACGCCCTTGCCGCTGGGATCGAGCACCGGCAGCACGATCGTATATTGTCCGGGTTTCAGCTTGTTGATAGCGTCGTAGGCCAGCTTATCGCCCTTGAGCGACGATTCCGGAATGAAGCCCAGGTCGCCGCCGTTCTGCGCGGTTTCAGGCTGCTCGGAGTAGCTTATCGCCACCGTGGCAAAGTCCTCGCCGCTGTCCAGGCGGTTCTGGATCATCTGAATCTTCTTGCGCGCGTCACCCTCGTTCTGCGCCTTCATGTTCTTCACCTGCGGATTCGGCTGGGTGGTGACCAGAATCTGCGCCAGGTGATACTGCGGCTCGATGAGGTTGAACTCCGCCTTGTGCTCGTTGTAATAGTTGGTGATGTCTTCGTCGGACACGTTGATTTTCGACGTGACTTCCTTGTTCAGGACTTTGTCGATGGTCAGCGAGCGCCGCAAATCCTTCTTGAAGTCGTCGAGCGTGATGCCGCGCTCCTTCAGGCGCTGGTCGAACTGTTCCTGCGTGAAGGGCGCCTTGATCTCGGTCAGCTTGGCGTTGACCTCTTCGTCGGTCGCCAGCAGGCCGAGCTTCTCGGCGCGCTGCATGAGAATCTCGTTGTCGATCAGGTCGCTGAGGATCTTCAGGCGCAGGGTGTCGGCCTGTTCGGCGCTGGGCTGCTGCGGCGAACCTGCGATCTGCGCGTCGTAGAACTTCTGCACATCGGTGCGGGTGATCTTGCGGCCGTTCACGGTCGCCATCACATCGCTGCCGACCTCTTTGTTCGAACAGCCAATATTCGTCAGCAGCGCGCTCAAGGCCAGCAGGCCGGCCATGAACGCGAAACTCACCGTACTCTTACGTTGTAGTTCCAAACTTCGCCCCTCCTGGGAGGCCCACTCCGTACTGCGGCACGCAATGCGCCCGCAGCTTACAAAATCTCTCAGCTACTGCTTGGCCGGCGGCTGAGTCTGTGCCGCCTTGGCTGGCGCCGGTGGCGGTTCTACGCCTGCGGCCTTCAGCTGGCTGTTCAGGGCCAGACGCAGATCGTCGGCGTCCATGGCGCCTTCCACGCGCTCCCCGTTGATGAACAGCGTCGGAGTGGCGTTGATGTTCAGCTTGTCGCCTTCAGCCATCGACGCCTTCACGATTGTGTCCGATTGCGCCTTGATGCACGCCTGCAGCTTGGTCGCGTCCACGTTGTTCTTCTTGCCGAAGTCCACGGTGATCTGATCCAGCTTGTTGTAGGCGTCCTGCACGTTCTGCTGGCCGCCGCTGATCTCCCGCTGATTGCCGTGCAGATAGTCGGCCAACTGCCAGTATGCCGTGCCGCTCTGTGCAGCCAGGCAATTGGCGTCATTGGCCGCATGCTGTGCCCAGGGATGAATCTGCACCAGGGGGAAATCCTTGTAGACAATCTTGATCTTGTCCTTGTACTCCGGCAGGATTTCGCCCATCAGGGTGCTGTGCATGCGCGCGCAGAACGGACACTCGAAGTCGTCGAAGTTCACGACCGTGACCTTGGCGTCGGGATTGCCCCGCACCGGCCGCCCGGTCATCGTAATCTTGTCCATCGTCTCCGCGTAGATGTCCTTGGTCAAGTCAATCTTCGTGTAACGAATCAGTGTTTTCCCGTCGTTGGAAAGCAGGAATTCGGCATTTTGCGTTTTACCGTCACGGCTCATGGTGACGGGCACCAGTTCGTAATTGGGGAACTCGCTGGGCTTGGGTGAACCGAGAGAAATCGAGACGTCGGGAGGAATATTGAAATATGCCCTCACCTGGCGTTGTACTCGCTCGGCAACATCGGACGAAACTGCCGGAGCGCTGATGTTCGTTTGCGCCAGGCTGAAAGTACACAAAAGCAGCCACACGACTGCCAATCGCTGTAAAAGCAAGCTGAGAAAACCACCTTTCGGAGGGACAATGTCAACCGCTTATTATCTCATGTGCAGCGGCCCCACATGGCGGGCCGTCGATTACAGCGGCGTCAACTCTTGGTAATGTTACTTCCCCGCAGCGCTTCCACCGGCAACACGGCGTTCATGGAGCCGGAGCGAAAGCCTTCCAAGTCGAGGGTCACGTAGGTAAAGCCGAGGGCTTTGAAGACGCGCGTGAATTCTGCAGCCATCTCCGGTGTCATCGCGCGTGGCAGTTCGTCCTTGGCGATTTCGAGGCGCACGATTTGACCGTGATGGCGTACGCGGAACTGCCGGAAGCCCAGCGACCGTAGCGCTTCCTCGCCTTCTTCGACCGCCGACAAAGCTTCGCGCGTCACTGGACGGCCGTACTCGATACGCGAGGACAGGCAAGCCGATGCCGGTTTGTCCC
Organism: Verrucomicrobiia bacterium; assembly: GCA_035482295.1. Lineage (GTDB taxonomy): Bacteria > Acidobacteriota > Terriglobia > Terriglobales > Acidobacteriaceae > Bog-257. The sequence continues at coordinate 12,055 of DATHQX010000180.1, read as the reverse complement.
ACACCCGCAGGCCTTCGGCGCGCGCTAACTGCCGTATCTCTTCCTTGGTCAGACCGGCTTCCAGCAGCGGTGCGGCGACGCCGTGCTGGCGTGCGGCCTTCTGGCCGGGCCGGTAATCGCCCTGATCATCCACGTTCACGCCATAGGCGATCGCATCGAAGCCGTGCTGCCGCCGATACGTTTCCATCACGTCGAACAGCTCATCCTTGCAGTGGAAGCAGCGCGCTCCGTCATTGCGCTGGTAGTCGGCCCGCTCCATTTCATCAGTGTGCACGATTGCCAGCGCAATGTTGTGTTCCTCGGCGAAAGCAACGGCGTCGCGCATCTGCCAGCGAGCCAGGCTCGGCGAATCGGCCAGCACCGCCAGCATTCCCGTTCCCAGTTCCTCATGCGCTGCCCAAGCCAGAAAAGCAGAGTCCACTCCGCCCGAATACGCTACCAGCGTTCGCCCCAGACCGCGCAGGCGAGCCCGCAGCGCAGACAACTTTTGCTGCGAGTTCTCGGCAGTCGCAGGGATGTTGGAGGGCAGCGCCGACATAAGCTCTCATTGTAAGACAGCGAGTCGGTCTGAAAGGTTGCGATCAGTACAACCGCTCGGGTTTGGAGATACTGCCGAAGGTGCCGAAGTTGGTCAGGCTGAACGCAAAGCGGAAGGCATTTTCGTTGTTCAGCGCGCTGTAAGCCCACTTGGAATATTGAAAGGCGATGCCGCAGCAGTCCCAGTTGTAGCTCGCCTGAATGGTCTCATTCTGGAGAAGATCCTGACGGGAGTCGACACCGATGGTAAACGCCCCGCTAAAGCCGCGCTTGTTCATGCCGCCGTAGATCAGGCCCAAGCGCCACTGGTTATACACATTAGGAGTGGCGACGCCGTTTATGACGGACAACTCTCCCGGTGCGTTGACGTAGGTCTGTCCGCCGTTCAGATACCAGTCGCCGAGGCGGTAGCCGGCAAAGATGGAGCTGGCATTGATCTGATGCAGCACCGGATCGTAGTCCAGGTCCCACTGGAAGTCGGTGAGTCCGGCCGAAGCCCGCAGGCGCGAGACGATCGGCGAGAAGTTACGCGGCTCGGTCAGGAAGGCGATGCCGGTGAAGTCGACGGTGGTATCGAAGACGTTACGACTGCCGGGGACGAGCGCGCCGCCGAAGGTCCGATCGCCAAAGTACTTTTGCGCGATGGCCCAACTGAAGATCTCGCGCGCCGGCTCTGCCTTGTCCTGGCAGATACCGAACCCACCAGTCTCCTTAGGCGCAAGATTTTCGGTCAGCTTCGAGTACTCCGGATGCTGGAAACACTTCGGGCTCAACTTTGTCTTCTTCGAAAACAGCCGATTCACAAAGCCGTACTCCACTTCGTTGGTATCGGCGAGGATGTCGCGGAAATCGAAGCGGAGGATCTGGCTAAAGTCGTTGATGCCGCCCTGATAGCGATAGATCGCATAGGGTTCGATGGTGTGCTTCAGGACGCGCCCGAATGGCTTGCTGTTGTAGATACGCGACAGCGTTGGCGGCCGCACCTCGAGCGAGGCGTTGGCCACGTTGCGATTGATGGGATCGTGTATGGCCGTGCCGATGACCTCGGTCGGCGGTCCTGGCTCGAGCCGCTCCGAGTACCAGGTCTCGCGGACGCCGACCTGTGGACGGAAGGTCCAGCCGTCGAAGAGCTTTGGCCACGCCAGGTACGGCGCCGCATCGAAACGCCCAACGATGGGCGCGGTCTCAAAACCAATCTCATTGCGCGAAACACCCTCGGCCGCCACGTCGTAGGAGTACACAAAGTCAGACCGGTTGAATGGCTTCTCAACGCTCGCCAGTTCCACCGTCGGAGAGTGAACAATCTGGATATAGTCTCCGGGAGCGTCGCTCTGGTAGTCCTGATAACTGCCGGCCATCACCCCGAAGAAGTTGCCGCCCCAGTTCTTGTACACAAAACCGGTGGACCGCACTTCGGATTCGATGGCTTCGGTAAAGGCCAGCGCAAATGTCTGCCGGAAGATATAGGACGACAGATAATCGACCGACAGCACCCCGGTGAAACCGTCGCCCAGTTGCTTAAAGCCGTTGACCTTGAGGTCTTCGCCGCCCTGATTTTGCTTGTAGTAAGGTCCTGGCGGAGCTCCTTTGGAATCGACCACACCGTAGTAGTTGGCCTGCAATCCGTAGGTGTAGCCGATGGCTCGCAGATCGCCGAACTGTGCCCAGCCTCTAGCGGAATACAGGGCGGCGCCCAGGGTCGCGTCGGCATTGCGCGCCATCGCCCAATAGAAGGAGTCGCCAAGAACAGTTCCGCGCAACGTCGACGAACCGATCGAGGGAATCAGGAATCCGCTCTTGCGGCCAAGGTTGTCGACCGGGTGCTCCAGATAAGGGAAGTAGAAGACAGGAATGCCGTGCAGCTTCAGCGTGGCGTGATGCAGCTTGGCCTCATCCCCAACTTCGACGTCAGCGGTTTGCGAATCGATTTTCCACTTCGGCTTGGGTAGCTGGCATGACGTTACGTAGCCGTGGTTGACGCGATAGAGATCGGGGCCTAGCTTGTCGACCACCTTGCCGGTGAAGAAGAAGGGCGTCGACGAGGTCAGGAACATGGTGCGGTTCTTGACCCGCAACCCGGTCGAGCCGGTCACGTCATAGAAGGTGCCGGTGTCGCGACTGACGTCGTAGGTGGCGCTGGTGCCCACCAGGTGCGCGTTGTGCACGCTGCTGTCGAAGACCACATGGCCCTTCGCCTTCAGAATGCCGGTGCTCGAGTCGTAGGTGGCTTCATCACTGTGGAGGGTGTTCGGCCCGAAACGAATTTCCACGTGGCCGCGCACGTTGTAGATGTCCTGATTCTTCTCCTGTTCATCGGCTCGAATCAGCACCTCGTTGCGCCCGAGAGGAACATTCATCGCCGGACGCTGCGGGCCCAACTCCTGACCGGTGTCGCTCTGCAACACCTGCTCCACCAGACGCTCGGTGTCCGTATCTTCTTTTCCGGAATCGGTCTTTGCGGTGATTCCCGATGACGCCCCCGGTTGGGGCTGCGGTTGGGGCGGAAGCATCATGTATTCGTCGCCAAACCAGTCATCGTCGTCGTCGGAGGGCTGCGCGTTGGAATTGGAGTTGGGGCTGGACGCCGGCGGAGACGTCGGTTGCTGCTGGCTCTGTTGCTGCGGCGATTGATCAGGGCGCAACTGGCTGGTTAATATTCCCGGCCGCACAAACGCGTGACACAACACCAGCGCCGTGATAATCAATCGAGTGCGAGGAATCATCGACAGGCGTACGCCTCTTCGCCGAGTGCCATACGTTTTACGGTACCTTGCAACTTAGCACGTTGCATAGAGGCTGGCCAAATGCGATTTGCCTGGATGGCTTCGCGCGGCTCTGGACGATCTTCTAAACCCGCCTCATGTTCGCCGGTTGCGTTGTCGCTGGAGTTCGCGTGCACGGCGCAACCGCGTTTACACACTCGGACGGTGACCTCCTGTACTCGTTTTTGCTGCACGATTTTCAACCTGGACCGCTGCGCGCCGCGGAGGAACAACAATAGTCGCGCCACGACATGACCGAACAGCAGATGTTAAGCTCCGACACCTCCGATTCTTCGCAGCCATCCGATGAAATCTGGCGGGACGAAATTCAGGCTCGTGTAGCGCGCTATCGTACGCGCCGCGGCCGGCGCATCGAGGGAACCTACAGCATGCGCTTTCCCTTCGGCGCGGAAGAAGAAGCGGCCAAGGCGGCTCAGCCAGAGAGCAGCGAGGACGAACCGGAGCCGCAGATCACCGCGCCGCGCCCAAACTTCCTGGAGAACATTGAGCCGGCTGCCGACTCCGTTCCCGTGATCGATCTGAGCGTGTCAACGGCCGACGAAGCGACAGCTCCAGAGATTGTGCCGTCGCCGAGCGTGACCGTCGAGAACTTGCCGGAAGAACCTGCTGCGACCGACTCAGGTCGCGACGCCGACAGTGATCTCGTGTTGGAAGCTGATCCGGAGCCGCTGCCGTTACCAGTCGCGCGACCGGCAGCCAAGCGCAAAGTCATCGCCTTCCCGCGTCCCGCTTCGGCGCCGGAAGAGGTCTACCATCGCCTGGCCGATCCGGTCATCCCGGAGCAGCCGCGCATCCTCGACGTACCCGAAGAGCTCGAGCCCTTTCCGACGACTCCGCTGCTGGAAGGCCTCCAGCTTTCCGCTCAGCAAAACGTCAACACACCTCCGCGCGATCACATCGATCTTCCTTCGCAGACCGTCAGCTTGCCGCGCCGGTTCAGTGCAGGGCTGATCGACTGCGGAGTCGTCGCCGCCGCCAGCGCCGTCTTCGGAGCCATCGCTTACAAGTTGATGCCGAAGATCGAACCCAGCAAGCCGCTGGTCCTGACTCTGGCCGTGCTGCCATTCCTGTTCTGGGCGGTCTACCAGTACATGCTGATGATGTATGCCGGCGCGACCTTAGGCATGCAGCTGACCAAGATCCACCTCAGCACCTTCAAAGGCGGCGCGCCCAACTGGCGTCATCGTCGCAGCCGTGTGATCAGCCTGTTCTTCTCGGCGGCTTCTATGGGCATGGGGCTGCTTTGGTCGCTGGTCGACGTCGATGCCCTCTGCTGGCACGACCGCATCAGCCACACTTACCTGACCCGGCGCAACTAACGCGGCGTGGAATCCCGGTCATTTTGGGCAGGAGCCGTCCAGTCGTTGCCGCCCGCCTACTGACAACTTCCTCTCAAACAAGTAAATTCAGATGGGCGGGACAAAGCCTCCCGCTCCGGTCCGGCATCCGTAAGGTTACGTCCCTTTCTGTCTGTTGCAGTTCGGGAACTGGCCGGAAACGCCCGAAACCATATATGTCTTCACCAGTCGAGAACCTGCAGCGACCCGCCATAAAAGTTTTCGTTGCGACGTCAGTCATGCTGACGTTCATCTCTTTCTGGCGGGCTGCGGCAATCGTGCTCTCTGACCTGGCTTCGTCGGCCTATTACGTGGGCGGCGATGCCGAGAAGGTCATCGGCAAGAGCGCGCCCTGGTTCGTGCTGGCTGTCATGCTGTTCAGCTACTGCGTGCGGGCCATCTATATCGAGTCCAGCGCGATGTTCGTGCGCGGCGGCGTCTATCGCGTGGTCAAGCAGGCGATGGGCGGCACCCTGGCCAAGCTCTCGGTTTCAGCGCTGCTCTTCGACTACATCCTCACCGGCCCTATCAGCTCCGTCGCCGCCGGCCAGTATGTCGCCGGCTTCCTTACCGACACCTTCCATCATCTCGGCTACAAGACCACGGTCCCCGACAACGCCTTCGCAGCCGCGTTTGCCGTCGTAGTGACCGTTTATTTCTGGTGGCAGAACGTAAAGGGAATCCACGAGTCCAGCGAGCGCGCGCTGCAAATCATGAAGATCACCACCGTGATGGTGATCATGCTGATCGTGTGGTGCCTGATTACGCTGGCGAAGAAGGGCGGCCAGCTTCCGCCGTTCCCCTCGGCCGCCGCGATCCACCACAACAAGGAGTCGCTGGGCTGGCTGCTGGGCACGTGGGCCGCGCGGATTCCGGCGATCCTGCTGCTGGTCGGCTTCGGCCACTCCGTGCTGGCCATGAGCGGTGAGGAGTCGCTGGCCCAGGTCAATCGCGAAATCGAACATCCCAAGCTGAAGAACCTGGAAAAGACCGGGCTGGTCATCTTCCTCTACAGCCTGTTCTTCACCTCGCTGGTTTCGTTCTTCGCGGTGATGATCATTCCCGACGGCGTTCGCCATGAGTATTTCGCGAACCTGATCGGCGGGTTGGCAATGAACGTCGTCGGCCCCTACAGTCTGCGCCTGGTCTTCCAGGGATTCGTAGTGCTGGTCGGTGCGCTGATTCTCTCTGGCGCGGTGAATACCGCCATCGTCGGCGCCAACGGCGTGCTGAACCGCATGGTCGAAGACGGGGTCCTGACCACCTGGTTCAAGAAGCCGCAACGCCGTTTCGGCACGCCTTATCGTGTGATCAACATGATCGTGCTGCTGCAAATCTTCACGATCATCGCCAGCCGCGGCGACGTTTACCTGCTGGCCGCGCTCTACGCCTTCGGCGTGGTGTGGAGCTTCTCGTTCATGTCGCTCGCGGTCATCGTCTTGCGCTACACCAGCCCCGGCAATCGTGAGTGGAAGGTGCCCGGCAACGTTCGCATCGGCGGCGTTGAGGTCCCGGTCGGACTAGCCATCATCTCGCTCATTCTGTTCGCAACGGCGATCGTCAATCTATTTACCAAGCAAATGGCGACCATCGCCGGCGTCACCTTCAGTCTGGTGTTCTTCCTGATCTTGACTGTGTCGGAGCGCGTGACCGCGCAGGAGCACGCCTCGGGTAAGTCGGGCCTGGAGCAGTTCAACGTCGCCTCCGACCGCGAATTGAGCGGCGAGGCCATGGAAGTTCGTCCGGGCAACGTCCTGGTTGCGGTGCGCGATCCGCACAACCTCTACTACCTGCAGCAAGTGCTGGCCAAAACCGATACCAGCAAGACCGATGTCGTCGTCATGACCTCGCGCGTCTACCATCGCGAGCCCTCCTTCGGCGGCAGCGAAGAGGTCGAGAGCTCCGAGGTCTTCCGCAAGTACGAGCAGGAGCTGTTCACCACCGTCGTAAACGTCGCCGAGAAGCTGGGCAAGCACGTTTCGCTGCTGGTGGTGCCGACCAACGATATCTTCGAGAGCATCGTCGTCACCGGCCAGCGCCTGCACTCCTCGGTAATCGTCTGCGGCAAGTCGAACAAGCTCACCGCCGACGAGCAGGGCAAGCTGACAGGCGATGCATGGGAGCGCCTGCCCGAGCCACGTCCGCGACTGCGCCTGGTTGTGTACGAACAGGACGGCGCCAAGCACGTCTACATGCTGGGCCCGCACACCCCGCGTATGCGGCAGGAGGATGTCGACCTGCTGCACACCTTATGGAAGGAAGTGACCAGCGATCCCAAGTATCGCGAGCTGCACCACTTCCACGTGCTCAACGTCGCCTTACAGGAGATGAGGGCACGCATGCACGACGACGGTCGCCGCGACGACGTCATGCAGGACATCTTCGACGAGATGAATCGCAATAGCGGTGAGCCCATCACTGGCGACGACGACGCCCAGACCATCCCACCGGCATAGTCAGCACCTTCAGCAGAACGCCATCCGCGACAGGGTGAGATTGCCATCCTGGCGTAGCGTCCGTGTCCTTGCTCCGCCGCGCAGTATGCGGCGGGCGGATGCGGAGTTGAAGAGCCTGCCCCGAGCGCAGCCGAGGGGGAGCCCTATGAGGGCTTGTCCCTGCGACCCGCAAATTGAAGCGAAAATAAATCGGTTAATATGCCTTGACAGGTATATACGCAATGGAGTATACAAGAGGAATGGAATCCGCCTTCGAAATCATTGCCGAGCCGAACCGCCGCGCGATCTTGAGCCTTCTGCTCTCGTCAGAGCAGTCGGTGGGCGAGATCGAACGTCAGCTTCGTATGCCGCAGCCGACCGTGTCCAAGCACCTCCGCGTGCTGCGCGATGCCGGCTTCGTGGAGTCGACGGTAGACGCACAGCGCCGTCTTTACCGGTTGAAGCCTGAGCCATTCCGGGAGGTGGATACCTGGCTGGCTCAGTTCCGCCGGTTCTGGTCGGCTCACGTGGATGCTCTCGAACGCCACCTCGATCGCATGGATCCACCGACGCCCAAGAAGTCAACTTCATCGAAAAAGAAAGCTAGCCGACGCGGCTAAACCGCGATCGTCAGAACGGAGAAACGAAATGAAAATCAAAGTGACCACCATATATGTCGACGACCAGTCCAAGGCCCTGAACTTTTATACCGACGTACTCGGATTTGCGAAGAAAGCCGATTTCAGTAACGGCCCGTATCGCTGGCTGACCGTCGCCTCCCCCGAGGAGCCCGAGGGCACTGAGCTGCAACTGGCGCTGAACAACAATCCCGCGGCCAAGGCCTATCAGCAGGCGATCTTTCAACAGAACCAGCCGGCAGCCATGTTCTTCACCGACGACCTGCAGGCTGATTACGAGCGCATCAAGGCCCATGGCGTCGAGTTCACCATGCCCCCGACCGACGTCACTGCCTCGAAGATTGCGATGCTGAAGGACACCTGCGGTAATCTCATTCAAATCACCGAGCTGGCACGCTGGTAAGGGGCGGTCAGCATGAATGATGGCGACGCATCAATAGTTTCTAGCCACTGGCCACTGAGCACTAGCCACTGACTTTAGGAGGAGAAAGTGACCGATCTCGCGCAGTACGAACCAGGTCCGGCCACTGGGGCGCAGGTACGCAAGGGCGGAGAGAAGTGGACGCTCATTCTCGTTCGCCATCTGCGCCACTCCCCGGAAAAAGTCTGGCAGGCGCTCACCGACCCAACGCATCTGCGCGAGTGGGCGCCCTTCGACGCCGCTGGCAGCCTGGATACGGTTGGAAGCACCGTCAAACTCACCTGGGTGGGAACCGGCGCGACGATCGATACTCGGGTAACGCGAGCCGACGCTCCCGAGGTACTTGAGTTCGGCGATATCCGGTGGGAACTCGAGGCCGCGGCTGACGGCACGCGCCTGACGCTGTGGCACAACATCGATCGCCGTTACATATCGTGGGGTGCCGCAGGCTGGCACATTTCTTTCGACGTTCTGGATCGTCTGCTTGGCGGCACGCCCATCGGCCGCATGGCTGGCGCCGACGCCATGAAGATCGACGCTTGGAAACGATTGACCGCCGAGTACGCAAAGCAGTTCGCCGGCGAGTAATTCGGAGTCCGGCAACAGGGCCAGTTTGAAAATTCTCCTCAAGGAATGTTGGGTGAAGCACGCCTTCAGGCGTGCAGATAGGATCCGCCGAGTGTTTCGGCTTTAGTTGCTGAGGTAACGGTCAGCCTTGCCTCAGGCGCTAAAGCGCGTGTCGATTGGAACCGATTATGCACGCCTGAAGGCGTCCCGACTCGGACCAGATAAGCCAGTGAAGTTCAAGCTGACTACTAACAAGCGTCGAGACCTTCAGTCGACGACGGAGACCTAAGGCTCAAGCGAGGTCATATGAATCAAGGTACGATACGAACCGTTCTTCGCTGGATTCACATCGTCGTTGCCATTCCGATACTCGGCTATATCTATAGTCCATTCGAAAAGCTGCCAAGCTATGCTCCGGCTACTCGGTTTGTCTTTCTGCCGATAATGGTTCTTTCGGGATTGTGGATGTGGAAAGGCCATGTCGTGCGGCGGCTTATTTCGAGAAGGCCAGCCTGAGCGGCCTTGACTTTGGTGCCCCGGGTTCTCGTCCCGCAGTTCGACGCTAACCTGGGTCTGTCGGTGAAAAGCCGGGTGCCCCAGTCATTCCTGATTGTGGAATGAGTGGGAGTCAGTCAACCCACACTCAGTTCCGTTCCAATCGGACACGGTGTCTTCCCGCACATTCGAACATCGCGAATGTGTGTGGGCACCCCGAAGACCTTTCTGGATTCCTCACTCCAACCACTTGGCAGCCAGGACGTAGTCGACGCTGAATCTCCCTGGACCGGAACAAATCAGCCAGACAAAAAATACTATGTAGAGGACTTCCGGAAGATAGAGGAAGTTGTCTAGCCAGTCCAGTGGTGCAAGCCCTTTCGGCAATGTGGAGAGTTTTGCCGTTAGGGTGGCGACAACCATATCGACCAGCAAAGCAGCGCTGGCCAGCGATGTCAGGAATCCCACAATCAGAAGCAGGCCGCCGACGACTTCGACGGAGGAGACAAAGTAAGTCGTGAACCGCGGGAACGGAACCCCGGCTTCCACCAGGGTTTGATACATGGTTTCCATGCGACTGCTGACCAACAGCTTGTATCCACCGGAGATCGCAAAGAACAATCCCAGGAGGATACGAACCAGCAGGATCGCGTACGGCTCAAGCGTTCCGCCCATTAGCACAGATCGGATCAGCTGTTTCCAATCCATTACGCGCCTCCTCCGAGTTAGCAGTTATTTATTCCGGCAGCTTGGCGCCCGACTGCTCTGCCACCATGTAGGTCGCATACCAGTCAGGCCAATTCTCGTCGCGCTGACCCCCCATGCGCTTTTCGTGTTCGCCGTGGGCGGCCGCTGCGCGCCGAAACGCGCTCGCCAGGTCGCTTATGGAAGCGAAGGATGTCGCGGCAGAATCGATGCGGCCGGGCAGTCGGGTGGTGATCTCCTGCAGCAGCCAGCCGTTGCCGTCGGGATCGCGGAACGAGGCGAAGGAGCGATAGCTGCCATGCTTAGGGTCTGCGCCGCTGACTCGCAGCCGTCCGAACAAGTAAGGCTCGTCTGAGCCGGAAAACTTATCACCGGCGTGGAACACTTCGCTGACGGCGGCGCCGTGGCTGAGCAGTTCGGCGCGTGCCGCAGCGATGTCCGAGACGATCAGGTAGAGTCCCTGGGCCGAGCCCGGAGCAGCCGCGGTAACGTTCTTGCCGAAGATCACCGAGCACCCGGAGCCCGGCGGCGTGAACTGAATGACCCGGAAGTCGTCGGCGGCATTGGCGTAGTCGGCGTCGAGCCGCCAACCCAATCCGCTGTAGAACTGCTTGGCGCGGTCGACGTCGGAAACAGGAATGACGACGATCTCGAACTTCAAGTCGACACGAGAGGCGCTCGCGTTACCGGCCTTACCACCTACTTCGTTCTTTGTCTCTGCCATGTCTTTCCTCGTATGAGTTTCGCTTGAAATGAAAGCCGGATTGGTGGAGGGCGAGCGCCGGGCAGTGGCATCACGCCTGCTTTGTGCGACCCGTGGTCAGGACCCACTTCCCAGGCAGCGACGCAGTAAATCAAATGCAGCGCAAGGAAGGCACTTCGCGAAATGATGCCGCAACTTTCGCAAGGATGCAGCAAAAACATCAACGTCCGATTTCGTCCGTTGCAGAGCTTGCAGGTTGGGCTGCGTACATCTAAATTGTTTGCCAGAGTTGGGAGACAAACATGAAAAAGTCTGTCGCGGCGGGATCCGCCTCTGCTTCCGTTTTAATCGACGAAAGGATCAAGCAACTTGGCGACTGGCGCGGGAAGACGCTGGCGAAGGTGCGCACCATCATTCACGCGGCAGACCCCGAGATCATCGAAGAATGGAAGTGGATGGGAACTCCCGTCTTTTCGCACGGCGGCATTGTCTGCACAGGAGAGACCTATAAGAGCGTCGTCAAGATGACCTTCGCCAAGGGAGCCACGCTGAAGGACCCGGCGGGGCTGTTCAACTCCAGCCTGGAGGGGAATGTGAGGCGCGCTATCGACATCCACGAAGGCGAGAAGATTAATGAGAAGGCGCTGAAAGAACTCATTCGTGCGGCCGTGGCGCTGAATCTCGAAGCCAAGAGCAAGCCGAAACCCCGGCGAGGTGCTGCTGCCTCGGCTTCACGTCCTGCTTCTGGACGTTAAAGTTTACCTGGGTTACCTCAGCGGCTGAAGCCGCGACGTGCAGCGAATCCTGACTGCACGCCTGAAGGCGCGCTCCGCCCATATCATTTGGGCAGAATTTCGAACCTGGAAACGTACTCCTGCTTCCCCCGATTTGTATTGCCCCCGGCGCGCCATTTATACTCACCTGCCCGATATGAAAGTTGTCGTCATTATTCCCGCGGCCGGTCTGGGGACGCGTATGTCGTCCGCGTCCGGCGCTCCCAAAAGCAAGAGCAAGCAGTTTTTTGAGCTGCAAGGCACGCCCATCCTCATCCACACGCTGCGCAAGTTTGCCGCCTGTGACGCTGTGAGCGAGATTGTGGTCGCACTGCGCAAGAACGAAACCGCCGGCTTTCAGAAGCTGATCGAGGCGGAGAAGCTGGGCAAGACGCTGCGCATTGTCGAAGGCGGCGAGCATCGCCAGAATTCCGTGGCCAACGCGCTGGCGGAGATCAAGGCCGCCGCCGACGACATCGTGCTGGTGCACGACGCGGTGCGGCCGTTCGTCGATCAGGAGACCATCGTCAACGTCATCGAGGCGGTGAAGAAGTACGATGCCGCCATCGCCGGAGTGCCGGCAGTCGACACCGTGAAGCAAGTGGATCGCACCGCCGACGGCGCCGTGGTCATCGCGACGGTCCCGCGCGAGCGCATGGTG
>DATHQX010000179.1:0-4272 GCA_035482295.1 Verrucomicrobiia bacterium | reverse complement strand
CAGCGAGCACGAAAGTGGCCTGCACGGCAACCAAATCAAACGGCGCGGGGATTCTCGGCGCTAAGGAATGCTCGGCCAGACGCGACAATACCAGAGCGGTCCAACCCAGAACCCAAACTTTGAGATAGTTCTCGCGGAAGGCGCGCAGCGCGAGCAGGGAAGCGCCCAGCAGGATCAGCAGAGTCAGTTCTGCCGCCGTGGGCTGGGCCAGGCCAAGCCTTGCTGCCGAATTCCAGATCGACCAGAGGGATGCGCTCATTACTATGACTATGCGGACGTACGTCTTCCTCCTTTTGAATATCACGGCCCCGTGCTTTATTGATCGAGTTTCGGGACCGCAATGATTACTTTCGGCATCTCGCCGTTCGGTTACAATCGCCGATAGACTTTCGTGTGTTCTCATGCCAGATCGCATTCTTGTAGTTGACGACGAAGAACCGATTCGGGAAATCGTCGCCTCGATGCTCGGTACTGCCGGATACGCCTGTAAACAGGCGGCTTCCGGCATGGAAGCCCTCGCGGTGCTCACTTCAGGAGAAGAGTTTGAATTGATGCTCTCCGACCTGATGATGGCGGACCTTGACGGCATTGGCCTGCTGGAACGTACCAAGGAAAAGTATCCGGATATGCCGGTGGTGATGGTTACCGCGGTGCACGACATTTCTGTCGCGCTCGCAGCCATTCGCAACGGAGCTTATGACTACCTGCTGAAGCCGTTCGAGCGTGAGCAACTGCTCAACACGGTCAGTCGCGCCTTGGAGAATCGCCGGCTCAAGGTGGAGAACCGGACTTACCAGACCAACCTGGAATCTCTGGTGAAAGCGCGCACCGATCAGTTGCAGGCCGCGATGAGTAGCCTGGAACGGTCCTATGACATCACTCTGGAAGCGCTCGGCGACGCGCTTGACTTGAAAGATCGTGAAACCGAAGGCCACTCCAAGCGCGTCACCGCGTTCACCATCGCCATTGCGCGCGCTATGGGATTGCCGCGCGACCAGATCAACACCATTGCCCGCGGCGCTTTTCTGCATGACATCGGGAAAATGGCCATCCCCGACAAGATTCTGAACAAGCCGGGCAAGCTGGATGCTGACGAATTCGAGATCATGCGGGAACACGCCTACCACGGCTATCAGATCGTAAAGAAGATTCCGTTTCTCGCCGAGGCTGCCGAGATTGTGTATTCGCATCAGGAGAAATTCGACGGGAGCGGATATCCCCGCGGTTTGAAAGGAGAACAGATTCCGCTGGGAGCGCGAATCTTCTCCGTCGCCGACACGCTCGACGCCATTACCTCCGACCGGATTTACCGGCCGGCGCAGACGCTGCAGGCCGCGCAAGAGGAAATCAAGAAGTGGGCCGGGCGCCAGTTCGATCCTGAAGTCGTGAAGGTGTTTCTCGAAATGCCAGACAACATCTGGGACGATCTGCGCAAGGAAATCCACGCTCAGATCTACCGCGTTGCGTATTCCACTGGGGCTAAGGGCTAGGGTCAAAGGCTGAGGGCCAGGGGCTAAATACTTAGGTTCGCGCGCGAGGGTGCAACCATTTGAACAGCCGTAACCCATCGAAATTGCTGTTTGCGGCAGCGGTGTTGCTCATGGCCGTGCTGACGATCGCCTCCGCGGTGCTTCGGCAGGGCATCGTGCTGGCCGGGGTCAGCGACATTGTGAGTGCGTTGCTGATGCTTTCGGCTTTGCTCACTTTTGGCTGGCACGGCATGGTGAGCAAGGGCCGGATGCGCTGGTTTTGGCTGCTGCAGTCCGCGGGATGGGCGCTATGGCTGAGCGACCAAATGGTGTGGGTGACTTACGATCTCGTCTTGCAGAGAAGGATGCCAGCCATGCATCCCGCCGACTCGCTGCTGTTTCTGGCCGGCGCGCCCATGGTCGCAGGAGTACTGCTGCGGCCGCATCGCCAGACCTCGGAGCGCAGCGCGCGGCTGGGCGTGCTCGACTTCCTTCTGCTGTTGCTCTGGTGGCTATATCTCTATGTATCGTTCGTGGTCTGCTGGCAATACATCTCGCCGAATTTGGACGCGTATAACCGCAACTTCGACGTCCTCTCCTGGGCAGAATCGATCCTGCTGGCCGGAGTGCTGCTGATCTTCTGGCGGGAAAGCTCGGGACGATGGAAAACACTTTACGCCGGCCTCGGCGGCGCGGTCGTGTTCAATGCCATCTGGTTCTACGTTCTCAACCGAGCGATTGAGCGAGATGTCTACTTCACCGGCAGTTGGTATGACGTTCCGTACTCCGGTTCCTTCGCCGTGTTCACCGCGGTGGGGTTGCTGGGAGCGGGCCTGACGCCGACGCCGGAGGGCGCAGCCGACGAAACCTATGGTTCGTGGATGGCGAATATGGCGATGCTGGCCGTGCTCACGTTGCCGATTATTGCGCTCTTCGCGTTGCTCGATCCGCGGCTGCCGCAACCGGTTTCGCATTTTCGCGTGCTGGTGACGCTGGCGACCATGTTCCTGATGGCCTTCGTGCTGTTCATTCAGCATCGGCGGTTGAACCGGGAATTGCGGCGCACCAATATGGTGCTGCAGGAAGCCTCGCTCACTGATCCGTTGACCGGACTGCGCAACCGCCGTTACTTCTCGGCGACCATCGAGTCGGATGTGAACCAGGCGCTGCGCTCCCACACCGATGGCCGCGACCCACACACGCGCGACCTCGTCTTCTATCTGATTGATGCCGACAACTTCAAGGAAGTGAATGACCGCTACGGGCACGATGTGGGGGACAAGGTGCTGGTCGAAATGGCGCGACGGCTGAGTTCCTCGATTCGCGACTCGGATGTTCTGGTGCGGTGGGGTGGGGAGGAATTCCTGATCGTCTCGCGTTACACCGATCGCGGGGATGCGGAATGGCTGGCGCAGCGCGTGCTTTCGGCGATGGCGGATACGCCGATCATACTGGCGACATCGGGTGAAGGGATGTATCGCACTTGCTCGCTGGGGTGGGCGGCGTTTCCGTGGTTTGCCGATGATCCGCGAGCGATTACTTATGAGGAAGTTCTGACGCTGGCGGACCGCGGGCTGCGGCAGGCCAAGCAGTTGGGCAAGAACCGGGCAGTCGGGATTCTGCCGGCTGCCGGAAAAATCCCGGCTACTACGATTCAAGGGTTGCACTCGGACGGCTTGCAGGTTGATCTGTTGGCTGTCTCCGGTCCCGCCCGCGGCTGATTTTCCGCGGCGGCTGAAGCCGCGTTCCTCTTGGAGGCTCTTTGACGCGGCGCTAGAGCGCCGCTCTTCCACGTCACTGCATGCCGCACGGGCTTGCACGCGGGTTCTAGAGAGTCGCGGGCGCCGGAATGCCTGGCGGTGGAGTTGCTCCTAGCGGATCGACCTGTAGAGTCAGGCCGTCGACTTTGCTTACTACTACCAGTTGCCCAATCGCCAGGGGCGAGGAGGCGACGGCGTCCCAGAGTTCGCCGTGGACGAAGACTTTGCCTTGGGGCGAGAGTGGGGTCTGCGCCACGGCGGTTTCGCCGACTAGTCCTTGGGCGCCGGTGACCACTTTGTTGCGCCGGGCTTTGAGCGCGATCGTCATCAGGAAGGCGGTGATTGCGCCGAATGGAATGCTGACGGCTAGCGCGGTCAGCAGGTGGACGCGCATTTCGGGAATGGGCGAATCGACCAGCAGCAGGCCGCCTAGTGTGAGTAGCGCGATGCCGCCGGCGGTGAGGACTCCGTGGGTCGCGAATTTGGCTTCAGCAGCGAATAGGGCGAAGGCTCCTAGAATCAGGCCGAGGGCGGCAAAGCGCGTGGGAAGAAGATTCAGGGCGAACGCCGCAACCAGGATGAAGACGACGCCCACCGTGCCGGGGATGACCGCCCCGGGATGATTGAATTCGAAGTAGAGCGCGAAGGCGCCGATGACCAGCAGGATGAACGCGAGGTTCGGATCCATTAGCGTGTCGAGGATACGTTCCTTGAGCGTCATATCGAACGCTATTAAGGGCTGACCGGCGAGATCGAGTGTGGCGGATTGTCCGTTGAAGCGTTTGAAGCTCTTGCCTTGCATCTGGCGGAATAGGTCTTCGGGGGTCGTTGCGACGTAGTCGATCAGATGCGCAGTAAGAGCTTCCTGCTCGGTAAAGGATTTGGATTCGAGCACGGCACTCTCGGCAGCTTCGACGTTGCGTCCGCGCTTCGACGCGACGGAGCGGATGAGGGCTGCGGTGTCGTTCTCGACTTTCTTCTTCATGTCGTCTTCTTGCTTGATCTGTATCGGCCCGATCAGTTCTACCGGATGAGCGGCGCCA
>DATHQX010000178.1:0-4562 GCA_035482295.1 Verrucomicrobiia bacterium | reverse complement strand
GCCCAGAACCGCTCGCTCGAAGCCGCATTTGCGAACGTAGTCACGCGTGCCTAAAACCAACGCTGAGTAGGCGCTAGCGACCACATGCTCATCCTGAAGATGAATGTCGCCGGCCAGCGACTCCGAGTCGAAGGTGACCAGATCTTCCTCGAACGACTTAGCCTGCGCGATCACCTTTCCGTCGGGACCCATCGCGAAGCTGGAGCCATCGAAGACCAGGCTATCGTTGCCGCCGATCTGGTTGACCATCGCCACCGGAACTTTGTAGTTGGTGGCGATCGAGGCCAGCATGTTGCGCCGTAGCTCTCGCTTATGCAGGTAAAACGGCGACGCCGAGATGTTCAGCAGGATCTTGCCGCCTGCGCCGATCAGATCCTCCACAGGATTGACCCCGTAGAGCTGGCGATCCCAGAAGTGCTTATCGTTCCAGGCATCCTCACAGATGGTAAGCGCCACCTTGTTCTCACCGGCCGAAAACAGCTCCTGATGATCGGCGGGCGCGAAGTTGCGCATCTCGTCGAAGACGTCGTAGCTGGGCAGCAGCCGCTTGGATTGCAGGAAGGCGATCTTGCCGTCGCGAAGCAGCGCGGCCGAATTCAGCACCGACTTCCCCGTTGCCGCGCTGGCCTGCGTCACCAGGCCGCAGATGACGTCGATGCCCTTGGTCTCGCGCGCGATGATCTTGGCCGCCCGGCAGTTCTGCTCGACGAAGCTGGACCGTTCGACCAGGTCGCGCGGAGGATAGCCGCAGATGGAAAGCTCGGGAAACAAGATAAGGTGGGCGCCGCCATCACGGGCGCGCCGGGCATAATCGATGATTTTGGCGGAATTACCGGAGAAGTCCCCGATGACCGTGTTGATCTGGCCCAGTGCGATCCTCACACTATCAGTGTAATGGCGCAGAGCGGAGCACGCCAAATCACCACGCCCTTACGGTTGCTGGCCCAGATCGGCAAACAGCCAGTGCGGCGGCCCCGGGTTCGGCGGCGATCCAGGAGCGCCCGGGTTCGTGGGATCCAACGTCGGCGGAGGATAGGATGCCGGCTGGCTCGTCTGTGCGGGAGCGTTCTCAGGCTGCTCGCCCGGTCGCATCAGCGAAGGCGCATTGGCCGGCTTCGGCTGCTCTTTCTTCTCCGCCACCTGGGTCTCCTCCGATGGCAGCTCCACCTCGCGCTGGGTGCGAACGACCTTCTCGCCATCGACGGTCATGATCTCCAGCCGCGTAACGAAAGCCCCCGTGAAGCGCACGAATTGGACTTCCTGCGGCGGGTCGCCGTAAATCCATTCTTCGTAATCGACGCCGCTGTCATCCTTGTCGCGAATCTTCTTCGGCGGACGCCCCATGGCGTAGAGCACCATCTCGTGGTCCATGCCCACCAGAACTTTGTGGTCCTTGATGGCCTGCTGAACTTTGGGCGGCAGCGTCTTCTGGTACGCCTCGGCTTCGGTCAGCGCCTTGAAGTCAAAAACCGGCGTCAACATGTCGCGCACCTGCTGCCCGGTAAGTTCGGGGATGTATTTGTCGAAGGTGAGCGTCACCCATGAGCCCTTGGTTTCCAGGCTCTGCGGAGCGCCACCGCCGACCGGCGCCATCGTTCCCCCTGCGCCGACCGACACATGCTGATACCACTTCTCCTTCTTCTTTCCGCCGCCGTTGATCTCGAAAACGATCGACTTCTCCTTGAACACGACGTCGGTGATGACGACGCGATCGCCGGGCTTGGCGGCGAAACCATGCTGCGCCACCAGCGAGGCCACTTGCTGATCGTTCGGGCTTACCTTGCCGTCCTTAATATCCAGTCCACGATCGCCGCGCGGGATCACAATGCGCACAAACACACGTTCGGCCTGAAGATCGCGCATCACGACCAGCTTGGTCTGCGGCGTCATTTTGTCGGATGGGCCGGAGGACTTGTTATCGCCGGCAAACAGGGTCAACGGCAACAGCAGAAACGCTGCCAGGAGAGGCGTGGATGAAGCCCTATGCATGCAGAACCCCGATTGCCCTTCATTATATGCCCAGGCAGAGTCTCAGGCCGCTACGATTTGATGCCGGAAAGGCTGTCGTGGAGAGCCGTTTCGGGAGCGGTCTTCAGCTCCGGCTGCATCAGCTTGCGGAAGGGCAGGGTCGAGACGAGGATGAGCCCGACGACGATGGCCGCAGCGCCGGTCATGCTGGCCTCGACGCCGTATTTGCCGCCGGTCAGCCATTCAGGACCGTACGCCTGGGTGTAACGCAGCAGGTTGTAATTGCGGAAGCCGCTGAGCGGCAGGCCAAACAGCAGGCCCAGCGTGAGGTTCCAGCCAAAGTGAATTCCCCACGGCAGCCATAGCGCGCGCGTGCGCAGGTACGCTACCGAGAACATGATCCCCATCATCACCGTGTTCACGATGCCCCAGATGCCGGGCAGGGGATTCAAGGGGAAGTGCAGCAGTCCGTAAATGATCGAGAACGAAATCACCGCCGGCACCGTGCCGATGGCCTTCTCCAGATGCTGGAAGGGATAGCCGCGGAACATCAGTTCTTCCGCCAGCGCTCCGCAGAGCAGCGCCATCAGGACCGCGGCCAGGTTCGGAAGCAGCCGCAGCGCCATCAGGTTGACCGTTCGGAACGAGCCGTAAAAATGAATGGGCGCGACGGCCAGCGTGGTCAGCACGCAGCCCAGCAGAATGCCCAGCACGAACTGCTTGAGCCAGCCCCGGGTGCGCGGCAGGCCCTGGGCCGCGATGCGATGCTCTTCGATGTGATCGCCGACGGTCAGCAGCCAGATGAAGATGGCCAACAGCAGGAAGGCCCACAGCGGGCGGAAGATAAATTCGACGCGGAAGGGATGGGTCTCGGCCGCCTCGTGCGCGATGTTGCCCGAGACGAAGAACGCCAGAGCAGAAAGCAAAAAGGAAAACACGAACGCCCAGATGGGCTGAAGCTTTCCTTTGCTGTCGGTGAACCTGCTCATACCCTGGCCGTCTTTCCCTTCATCGCCGGATGAAACTGCACGCCCCCGGACGCAACCTCGAACTTCAGCGGCTGCCCGCCGTTCTGGCGGATGGCATCTTCCACTCGCTCGCGCGTTCCCGGCTCAATCAGCGTGATCACACAGCCTCCGCCGCCGGCGCCACAAACCTTGGCGGCCCGCGCTCCGTTCGCCATCGCCGCTTCAATCAGCTTATCAATTAATGGCGTCGAGATGCCGGGAGCGTTGGTGCGCCGCAGCTTCCACTCTTCCCCGATCAGCCTTTCCACATCCTGCCATTGCTGAGCGACGAGCGCCTGGTGCATGGCCTGCGCGATGCGAGCGATCTCGGCGAAATTGTGAAAAACCTGCTTGTCGCCGTTGATGTGCTGCTTGAAGACCTCCCAGTTGTTGATGCCCGACTGCCGCGGCGCTCCGGTGTAGAAAAGCACGAAGCGCTGATTCACTTCTTCGGTAGGGACCGGGATCGCCTCACGGCGTATGCCGTCGACTTCCAGGTGGATGGCGCTGACGCCGCCGTACATCGCCGGATAGTAATCCTGGCAGCCGGTCGGGACTTTGATGAGCTGCGCCTCGACGTTCTGCGAAATTACCCGCAGCTGCTCGATATCGATCTCGTTCCCCGAGAAGCGGGCCAGCGCGGCGCTGGTTGCGATCATCAGCGCCGACGAGCCCGAGATGCCTGCGCCGGCCGGCGACTCAGAGTGTGTCTCCAGGGTGAATCCGCCGCGCGGCTGGAAGAAGCGGACCAGGTACGCGGCTAACCCGTGATGATGCGATTTCAGCGACAACAATTCGTCCAGCGATGCGTAGCGCTGATCGCGATTAATATCGTGTGACTTGAGATGAATTTCGCTGCCACTGTGCGGCGTGATCTTGCAGCCGGTGAGCACGCTGCCCAGCGCGACATTCACGCTCACCGCTCCCGGATGAAACAGGTAAAGCGGCCAAATGTCGATGGTGCCGCCAGCCAGATCGGCGCGGCACGGCGCGGTGGTGAGGATAGCCTCCTCGCCCGCTTGCGACAGGAATTGCGAAAAGGATTGCATCCTAAGACTCGGCCCCGTTTGCCAGTTCCCTGCCTGCCGCGATGACCTCGCTGACAATCTGCGACACATCGTCCGGCGTTGTGCGGTGATTGACGAAACACGCACGCAGGGCAAACTTTCCCTGAATATTTGCGTTCGATAAGAATACCTTCCCGCGCCGCACAATGCGCTGCAAAATCGCCTGATTCAGCGCATCTCCATCCGCCGCACCTGACTTTGCAACATAACGGAAACAAACCGCGCTCAGCGGCACCGGCGCCAGCAGTTCGATCTGCGCTTCCTTTTCGACAAGTTCGGCCAGCCGCTGCGCGTTCTGCAGGTCATTACGAATGGCTTCGCGGAATCGTTCCATGCCGTGATAGCGCAACGATAGCCACAGCTTCAGCGCGCGAAAACGTCGCGACAGCTCCATCGACTCCTCGAAGAAGGCAAAGCTCTCGACAGGATCTTCCAGCAGCGACTTGGCGTAGTCGCCGGTATGCGCGAAGGCGCGTTGCGCCGCCACGCAGTCGCGATAAAGAAGGCAGCCGCAATCCAC
>DATHQX010000177.1:0-64995 GCA_035482295.1 Verrucomicrobiia bacterium | reverse complement strand
GATGGACGTGCTCTTGCCGCTCGCAATCGAAATCGCCGACGGCCTTGACGCTGCCCATACGAGGGGCATCGTTCATCGTGATCTTAAGCCGGCGAACATCTTCGTTACCGACCGCGGACACGCAAAGATACTGGACTTCGGCCTGGCGCAGGTGGCGCAAACAACGGTCGCCGCTCCTGGCGCCGATGACGCCGCGACGAAAACATTCTCGTTGACGCTTCCCGGGGTTCCGGTAGGAACGCTGCAGTACATGTCGCCTGAGCAAGCCAAGGGCAAAGAGCTGGATGCGCGCACCGACATTTTTTCCTTCGGTGCGGTGCTCTACGAAATGGCGACGGGGACAAGGCCGTTCCGGGGCGACACTTCAGCCGCCATCTTCGACGCTATTCTCAATCGCGACCCGGCGCCTGCTCTCCGGTTGAATCCGCAGATGCCCACCAGGCTGGACGACATCATTCTGAAGGCCCTGGAGAAGGATCCTGGGCTGCGCTACCAACACGCCTCCGAAATAAGGACAGACTTACAAAGGTTGCAGCGCGGATCGGACAGCGGTCGTGGAGTTCGGAGCAGCGACATCGGTCGCGGTGCCGACTCGCCAGCGATTAGAACGAATCTCGCTCGCAAGCTGGGTCTCCTGGCTGTCGTTCTGCTGTTGCTGGCAGCAGTGGGAGGCTACCTCTGGCGAAGTCGACGTCACGTCGGCGCCGCCGGCGAGAATACGGCGTCCATCGCGGTTCTTCCGTTTGCCGACATGAGTCCGGGCAAAGATCAGGAATATTTTTCCGATGGACTGGCCGAAGAACTGACGAACGAGCTCGCCAAAGTACCTGGATTAAAGGTTACGGGGCGCTCATCAGCCTTTCAGTTCAAAGGCAAGAATGAAGACTTACGAGCTGTGGGACAGAAGCTGAACGTTGCTAACATTCTGGAGGGAAGCGTACGGCAGGAAGGCAGTCATGTCCGGATTACCGCTGAGCTCACCAAAGTGAATGATGGCTTTCAGCTTTGGTCGGAAGAGTACAACGCCGAGCTCAAAGACATCTTTGCGGTCCAGGAACAAATCGCGCGTGCGGTCACGCAAGCACTGCAAATCAAGCTGCTCGGCGCCAACGCAACCTCCGCGCTTGCGGGATCGAAGGTCGCCAATCCCGCCGCCTACCAGGCTTACTTGCAAAGTCAATATTTCTTGAATCGAGGATCGGAGAAGACCAACTACGACAAGGCTCTAGCTTACGCCGACCAGGCGATCAAGCTGGACTTGAATTTCGCCGACGCTTGGGCCCTGCGGTCAGCCGTGTTTGCCGGCATGTCCGGAGACGGCTTCATGGATCCTGGACCAGGATTTCGCCGTGCACAGACAGATGCAGAGCAGGCCATTGCTTTGGATCCCAATTCCGCAGCGGGATACCTTGCGTTGGCGAATATACGTCTCTTTCATGACTTCGATTGGCAAGGCGCCGAAGCTGCCCTGAACAAAGCGGCAGCGCTGGAGCCAGGAAGTGTTGAGCTACTCTTCTCTCGCGCAGATTTGGCGGATGTGTGGGGACATCTGGACGAAGCCATCCAGTTACGGAAACGGTCAGTCGCCTTAGATCCGCTGTGTTCTTCCTGTTATCTATTTCTGGGAAGTGATCTTTACGAAACTGGACAGTACGACGAAGCCAACGCAGCGTTGCAGAAGGCTCTGGATCTGAACCCTCAACAGGGATTCGTTCACTTTGTGCGGGGCCAGAGCTTACTGGCGCGAGGGCGCCCGCAAGAAGCTCTGGTGGAAATGCAACAGGAACCCAACGAAGGGTTGAAGTTGGCTGGGGAGGCGTTCGCTTATCACTCCCTGGGCCATCGACAGGCTTCGGAAGCCGCATTGAAAGAACTCATCGCCAGCCATGGTAACGATGGGGCATATCAGATCGCTCAAGTTTATGCATATCGCGGGGAGGTAGACAAAGCCCTGGAGTGGTTGAACCGGGCCTACGAACAGCGCGACTCTGGCCTGATGGGTCTCAAATCCGATGGGCTGTTTAAGGGCCTGCGCCAGAACCCGCGCTACATCCAACTGCTGGAAAAGATGCAGCTACCGTTGTAATGATGGCAGGAGTGTTTGTGGTCCCAGAATTCTTGCCGCCCGGCGCGAGCCGCCAGACAGGCCTACATTTATTTCTCAGGGTCGATTTCCCGGTTCCGATTACCGGCAAAATCAGGCCACGGGATAATGATCCGCTAGCTTGCCGGGTGAAGTTCGCGCCCCAGCGCGAATCCCTTACGGGTGATCAGCACACACGTAAGCCAGATGATCACACTTATCGTGGTTGACAACGCGCTAATGCGAATCGACGCTGGAATCGCGATCGAGACGAGCGCCGCAACTGTCATGATCGTTCCGACCACGTAATACATGGGACGACGGAAGAGGCGCGCCAAGGGCAGAAAATGCAGTCCCACGACCGCGGCGATTGCCGAGATGGCGTAGTCGCCCAGATGAAGGTTGTTGAGTACGTTAACCGCCAGGAAGATCAACAGTCCTTCCGCGGCAAAAACCAGCCCGAACATCTTTCCCATCCGCGATTGCTCCCGCTCTTCTGCAGCACTAAGCGGTGCGGCATTTTTGGTGGCGCGCGAGGCATTTCGCAGCAGTACGACGCCCGGAATCCAGATTGACGCTGCGAAGGCGATCGTGGCGGCGATGATAATGGGAGTGCGGACATTCATTGCGGCCAGTCCCCACAGCAGCCATACACAGCCAAAGAAGCCCATGATAAGCGCGCCGAAGGCCATGCCCGTCATGGCACCCGGACGCCAATCGGAAGTCGTGTTGAGGGCGTTTGCGGTTTCGGGTAGTGCTACGGTTGAAGTCATGGTTTTCACCTCACGAGATACATCCATCCTGCAGGAAACGGGCGAGGCGCAGTAGTGGCTTTCGTCACTGGAGGAACCTGACATTTGTCAGATGGCGCCGGTCCCATGGTCCAGTTTCGGCACGCAAGTTCCTGCTCTGGCGGAGGCTTAGAGGAAACGGGCGGGGCAGCCCTATGACGCATGGCGGCGCGCTAGTACAATGTAAATTCCTGCTGCATCTTACGATGAAGGCTCAGCAGTCCACCTTGGGAGTGCGGATGAGGGGTTTGCGCAAGACCGTTTTCTTAACATTCACCGCTTTTGTTCTACTGGCTGAACTGGGTTGCGGCGATCAATACCGCCCGGTAGCCAATCCGGTCGTCAGCCCTGGCGGCCAGCCGCAGACCTCACACTTCGCCTGGGTTGTGAACTACAACCCGAACGGCGACGGCAGCACGACGGAAATCGATGTCTCCGGCGACACGAATCTTGCGGTCAACACCATGGGTGTCGGCACCAGCGCGGAGGCATTCCCCACCAACTCGTTGTCGCTCTACGTTGCCAACGCCGGCGACGACACTGTCATGCAGTATCTGCCTACGCTGGCGGGCTCGATCACCACGATTTCGCTGCTGCCGGGCTCGCATCCGATTGCCCTGACTTCGCAAACCAACACCGCCATGTTCGTTCTGAATTCGGGCACGAACTCGGCCTGCTCGCAGACCGGCTCGCTGAGTACGATTTCGTCCGCGACTCTCTCGGTGGCGACAACGGTCTGCCTTGGGCCGGATCCGATTCCGTCGGGCCAGTATCCGGTGGGGGTGAATCCAACGGCGTTCGTGCAGTCTCCGGCAAACGGCTTTATCTACGTCGTCAACCAGGGCCCCAGCGGTCAAAACCAGCCGTCCGTTTCCGTTATGCTGACGGATGGTTCGGCGCTGAAGGCGAGCATCACACCTTCCGTAGGTTTAGGGTTGAACCCGGTTGCGGTCGCGGCCAACAATCAGGGATGGATCTTTATCGTGACCCAGGGTGATCAGGTCAATCCGGGTACGCTCGATCTTGTCTACTCCGGAAACGGCAACATTGCAGCGACCGCTCCGCTGGGTGTGCTGCCGACGCAAGCCGTGTTCGATCCCACTCGGAACCGCCTGTATGTGACGAACAGTGGAGACAACTCGGTCAGCGTCTTCGATGTGTCGGCGATTAATCCATCGTCGCCTTCCGTTCCATTGTTGGCCAAGGTGACGGTCGGAACTACTCCCATCGGCGTCACGGCTTTGACCGATGGATCGAACTTCTTCGTAGCCAACGCGGGCGACAACACCGTGACGGTGGTGAGCCAGAGCAGCTTCTCGCCTTTGACAACCGTGCCGCTGCCCACCGGAGCGAATCCGGTATATATCACCTCCGATCCCACCGCGGCAAAGGTCTATGTAGCCGATCAGGGAACGGGCGAGACCACGATCATTCAGACGTCGAACAATACGGTCACGCAGAGCATACCTGCCCCAACTCAGTTATCGGGCTGTACCAGCAGCTGCGCCTTGCAGCAGCCGGTGATGATCCTGACACAGTAGAGCGGCACTTAGCTTTAGCTCTTAGCAAGAAACGACGGCGGACCATGTGCTCCGCCGTTTGTATCCTGCGTCGCGGTGATCGTTTGGCGAGCATGGCATTGGGTTGGCCAAAAGCCAATAGCTAATGGCTAACAACTACGTGAACATGAATTCCTTCGTTCGCAGATCGCGGATCGTATCCCGCAGCTTGGCTGCCCGCTCGAACTCGAAGCGTTTGGCCGCTTCGCGCATATCGCTCTCCAACTTCGCTATGTAACCGTCCAGTTCTTCCTGCGACTTGAACTCCGGCATGCCTTCGACCTCGTTAGTCAGATCGGCATAATCGGCCTCGGCGACCGCAACCAGCGACATGTCCAGCGGCCGGCTGATGCTCTCCGGCGTGATGCCATGCTCCTCGTTGTAGGCCTGCTGAATGGCGCGACGGCGATAGGTTTCGTCGATGGCCTTCTTCATCGAGTCGGTCATGTTGTCAGCGTACAGAATCGCGCGTCCTTCTATATTGCGGGCACAGCGTCCGATGGTCTGAATCAGCGAGCCCGCCGAGCGCAGAAAGCCTTCCTTGTCGGCATCGAGAATCGCCACCAGCGAGACTTCCGGCAGGTCCAAGCCTTCGCGCAGAAGGTTGATGCCGATCAGCACGTCGAACTCGCCCTTGCGCAGATCGCGCAGAATCTTGATGCGCTCCAACGTCTCAATCTCAGAATGCATGTAGCGGCAGCGCACGCCGACCTCTGCGTAATACTCCGACAAGTCCTCGGCCATGCGCTTGGTCAGCGTGGTGACCAGGACGCGTTCGTTCTTCTTGGCACGCTCGCGAATCTCGTGCAGCAGATCGTCGATCTGTCCTTTCACCGGACGAACTTCCACCTCGGGATCGATCAGTCCGGTCGGCCGAATGATCTGCTCGACCACGACACCCGCGGACTTCGTCAGCTCATATGGCCCCGGCGTCGCTGACACGTAGACCGCCTGGTTTACGCGGTGTTCAAACTCTTCGAAGGTCAACGGGCGATTGTCGAGCGCGCTGGGCAGGCGGAAACCGTATTCGATCAGGTTCTGCTTGCGTGAGCGATCACCGTGCCACATTCCGTGAATCTGCGGCACGGTCTGGTGCGACTCGTCGATGAAGAGCAAAAAATCGCGGGGCACATAGTCCAGCAACGTCGGCGGCGGCTCTCCCGGCAAGCGCCCGGTGAAGTGTCGCGAGTAATTCTCGATACCATGGCAGTAGCCCATTTCCTTGATCATTTCGAGATCGAATCGTGTGCGCTGGTGTACTCGCTGGGCCTCGACGATGCGGCCCTGCTTCTCCAGTTCAACTTCCCACCAGGCCAGCTCTTCCAGAATCGAGTCGACGGCGGCGGTCTTGCGCTCCGGCTTCATCACGTAGTGCGTCTTCGGGTAGATAGGCAGCCGCGCGTGTTTCTGCTTCACCGTTCCGAACAGCGGATCGATCTGCGACAGCGATTCGACCTCGTCTCCCCACAACTCGATGCGGTAGGCGGAGTCGTCGTAGGTGGGGAAAACTTCGATGATGTCGCCGCGCACGCGGAAGGTTCCGCGCCGGAAGTCGCCGTCAGTGCGCTCATAGAGAATTTCGACCAGCTTGCGCGTGATGTCTTCGCGCTTGATCTTCTGTCCCTTTTCGAGGAACAACAGCATGCCGTAGTAGGCGTCCGGCGAGCCCAGACCGTAGATGCAGCTTACTGACGCGACGATGATACAGTCGCGGCGCTCGAACAGCGACTTGGTGGCCGACAGCCGCAGCTTGTCGAGCTCGTCATTGATCGTGGCTTCCTTCTCGATGTAGACGTCGCCTGCGGGGATGTAGGCTTCCGGCTGATAGTAGTCGTAATAGGAGACGAAGTACTCGACCGCATTGTGCGGGAAGAACTGTTTGAACTCGTGGTAGAGCTGCGCCGCCAGCGTCTTGTTATGCGCCAGGATAAGCGCCGGGCGGTTCACGTTCTCGATGACCTTGGCCATCGAAAAGGTCTTGCCGGAACCAGTGACGCCGAGCAGCACTTGATGCTTCTCACCGTCAGCAATGCCGCGGGTCAACGACTGAATAGCGTTACCTTGGTCGCCTTGGGGTTTGTACGGACTGACGAGTCGGAATTCCATGCCACGTTGGCCCCGCCCAAGGGCCAGCTCAATTCGTTGGGAAGCCTCACAGAAGGGAATTTCGGCGAGTGGGCATCTCTTGATTATACGACGAGGAGTAGGGAGAAATTCTGTGTGGGAAAGGCCGGTGTCGCAGGTCATCAGCGATACCGTGTGAGATCCTGAGCCCGGCGATAAACGAGTAGAATTTATGCATGCCGAAAAACTCAGCCGACTTGGCCGATACTGGTCTGGAAGTGCTGGATCTCTACAGCGATTCCCGCTTCCGGAACCGGCTTCCACGCTTCCGGAATCCCGCCAAGCAGCTGGAAGGCATGCGCCGCCTGGCCCGCGCCTTCGTGGAAAACCCTGGAACGATTTTGCAGGAACTGGTGAACACTGCCGTCGATCTGTGCGGGGCCGAGAGCGCTGGCATCAGCCTCCAAAGCAAGAACGAAAACGGTGAAAAGTCCTATCGCTGGGTCGCCACGGCGGGCCAGTACGAACGCTTTCTCAATGCCATACTGCCTAGCTTTCCTAGTGCGTGTGGTTTGACCATCGAGCGCAGACAGCCTCAGCTGTTTCGGGTATCGCAGCAGTTCTTCGACCTGATGGGAGTTGATGCTCCGGTCGTGACGGACGGCATTCTCATTCCGTGGGAAGTGGAAGACACCTGTGGCACGATCTGGATCATGTCGCACGAAAGGACGGAGGCCTTCGACGTCGACGATTCGCGGATTATGGAATTGCTCGCAGATTTCGCGGCCATGGCCATTCGCCAGGACCAGCAGCAGAAAAAGTTAATGGAGCAAGCTAACGCGGCGGCAGCTGCGGCCATGGCGAACCAGCTTGCGCATCAGATCAACAACCCACTACAAAGTATGACAAGCGCGCTGTACCTTGCCTCCCAGCAGCCCGGGCAAAATCTGCAGTACCTGGAACTCGCCTCCCAACAGTTGGAGCATCTGTCTTCGCTGGTTAAGAGAATCCTCGCGCTGCACTTCATGGCCAAAGTTTAGGATGCGGTTCGCCCTCCCTGATTTAGGCCGGGCGAGAAATTCGTATTTGGTCAGCCGTCCTCGAAAGCAGAGTTGCTCGTCGCCCGTCACCCCGGATACCATCTCTGCGCCAATCCAAGTATGAGAAAAAACATGTATCATCGCATCCGTTTCGTGGTCGTCCACTTCCTCGTCCTCGCCGCCGGCATCGCCGCCTTCGCGCAGCAGGCGGCATCCGTGAATGGCGAGGAAGCAGCCATCAAGCGCATCGTCGACCGCATCATGCAGCCATACATGGCGCTGCATCATTTTCCCGGTGCGATCGTCGCGGTGTCGCTGCGCGGACAGCGTTACTACTTCCCCTACGGGCAGGCCAATGACGCAGGCGCGCCCTTCGCGCCGGACACGCTGGTCGAGATCGGCTCGTGCACCAAGACCTTTACGACAACCTTGTTCGCGCTTGCCATCAATCGCAAGCAGATGGTTCCCAATGCGTCGATTCAAAAGTACATGCCGGCGGGCTACACGCTGCGTCCGGAAGCGCAGGAGGTAACCCCGCTGGAGTTGGCGGACTTCACGTCGGGGCTGCCGGATGACCCGCCCAATCTCCCGCAACGTCTGGAGATGCGCGGCATCGAGCACTACACCACCAAGGACTTCCTCACGTGGATTTCACGCTGGAAGCCGGCAAGTGCGCCGCCAGCGCAGTATCTGTATTCGAATGCCGGCATCGGCTTGCTGGGATATCTAGTGATGACCGCGACCAACACCGGGTGGGAGCAGCAGCTCAGCAGCGTGATTCTCGATCCGCTTGGCATGCCTGACACAACGCTGCGTCCCAGCCCCGAGCAGAGGAAGCGTCTGGCCAAAGGACACATGGTTCACGGCAACGATGCTCCGCCGTGGCCGATCTATGCCTGGTATGCCGCCGGCGGATTGCGCTCGACCGCGCAAGACATGCTGAGCTTCGGTGAGGCGAACCTTGGCCACCAGCAGGTCAGTGGCAAAGCTGTTTCATCTGAGCTCACCGAGACGATGGAACTCGCGCAGAAGCCCATCTACACCATGCCCAACGGCCGCAACAAGCAAGCCATGGCATGGGTGGTGAACATGGGTAACGGTAATCCCAACTTGCATCCCGTAATCGTGAAGGACGGCGGCACCGTTGGCTTCAGTACTGCGATTGCGCTCAATCACTCCAAAGACATGGCAGTGTTTGTAGCCGTCAATCAGAGTGGCGCTTTGGCTGCCGACAAAGCGGTTGAGATCGCGCGCCACCTGCCGTAATCTACGGCGCGAAGTAGCTGGACAAATCCAGAATCAACTGCGTGCGCCCGGCAGCATAGGCATCGACCTTACCATCTCCCGCATTCGGCACGACGGCCATGTTCGACGTGATCAGCCCGTCGACCGCATTCAGCGTCGATACGTTAGGCATCGGCTCGGTATCGGGCCAAAGCGTCAGATAGCCGAGGCTGCCGTAGGGAACAACCGTTGCATTGAATACATAAGCTCCCGCTGTCGTGGGCAGCGCACACGGGCTGTTGGTCACATCTACGGGCGGGCTGAGCGTGCCGCTGAAGGGCTGGCCACTTCCGATGCTGCGCGTGTCAAACACGCGGCATGGTGCCGTCGGGTAGAGAGAGAGGCCGTTCGGCCCGGCTGGCGCGAAGTAGCCGTTGATATCGATCAGCAAATCGGTGTTATCGCTCGCAAAGATTGTGATATCTCCGCCCGTGCCCGCGGGAACGATGGCTGCGTTCGCCACGCGCGTGCCGGTCTTGTTGTTCAGGGTGGACACCGGATTCTGCGGCTCATCGCCGGTCGGCCACACTTCCAGATAGCGCAACGGCGATCCCAGCGTGGGGTACGGCAGTGCCGTGAGGTTAAGCGAATACGCGGTGGCATTGACTCCGTTGAGGCAAGCGCTCTGCGACACCGCGAAGTCGCGCGCCACTCCGCCCACCAGATAGTTCCCTCCGCGAGTGTCAATCACGCGGCAAGGCGTCAGCGGATAGAACGCCAGCGTCGAAGAATTCGACGGCGTGAAATAACCGTCGATATCGAGGATGACGTCGGCTGTGTCGGTGACGTAGACGTTCACCCCTCCGCTCGCGCCGGCGGAAACAATCGCGGCGTCAGCCTTGGTTCGGCCATCGGAGGAGTTCATTGTCGAAATGCTAGGTCGCGTCAGGCCAGCGGGCCAGATCGTGAGATAACCCACTGGATGACCATTCTTCGGCACCAGCGTGACGTTCAGAGAGAAGCTGGCCGCGGTGGCGAGGCTTCCACAGCTGTTTTGCTGGGCCAACTGCGGCAGGTTGAACGTCTGGTAAGTCTGACCTTGAATCGGGCTGCCATTGCGAGTGTCGACCAGCCTGCAGGGCGTCATGGTCATCAACTGCAGTGTGGTCGATGCGCCGATCACGGAGACTGTGTTGTCGAGCGAATTCGGCACGTAAACGGTGTTCGTTGGAGTATCGACGGCCAGCCCCGCCGGGCCGTTGCCGACAGCCACGGGCACAGTCGAACCGCTGGCCCCATCGATTGCGGTGACCAGTCCCGCACTTTGGCAGGTCTGATCGTTGCCGCAGAAGTCCGTCACGTAAACCTTGTTGTGCGTAGTATCAGCTGCCACTACATATGGCGAAACTGCCACGCCGATGGTCGAAGTGTTGTTCGTCGACCCGTCAATCACCGTTACCGAGCCGGGACTATTGCAGCTGAGGTCGCTGCCGCACCCATTGGCCACGTAAATCTTGTTGGTCGTGGAGTTGACGGCGACGCCGTTGGGGAAGTCGCCGACGGGTACGAGTACCGTTCCGTTCGTCGCTCCGTCGATCACGGTCACGCTGCCGGAACTGCTGCACGTGGGGTCGGCGCCACATTTGTTGGAGACGTAAATCTTGTTGGTCGCCGTGTTGATGTCGAGGTAGTACGCGTGTACGCCCACCGTAACAGTTGAGGTGCTGTTGTTATTGTTGGCGTCAATGACAGTCGTTGTGCCAGTTGGGCAGGAGAGACTGCTGCCGCACAGGTTCACGGCATAGATTTTGTTGCTGACAGGATTCACCGCGATGGCCTCGGGATGGTACCCGACTGTAACGCTCGATGTGCCGTTGGTGCTGCCGTCGATCACCGTAACCGTGCCAGGATTCTGGCAGTTGATGCTGCTGCCGCAGTAGTTCGTGACGTAGATCTTATTGGTGCTCGAGTTCAGAGCGACGCCGAACGGGTAGTAGCCGGTCGTGACGGTCGAAGTATTGTTGGTCGCTCCGTCGATGATGGTGACCGTACCGGCGCTGGCGCAGTTAGGGTCGCTGCCGCAATTGTTCACCACGTAGATTTTGTTGGCCACGGCATTCACTGCAATCGAAAGCGGCTGATAACCGACAGTGACGGTCGAGGTGCTGTTGGTAGCGCCGTCGATCACTGTGACTGTAGCCGCGTTCTGACAGTTTCCGCACTTGTTAACCACATAAATCTTATTGGTGGTCGCATTCAGTGCGATCGAGGCCGGATCCACGCCGGTGGGAATGGTCGCCGTCACCACCTGTGCCCTGACAGGCATCAAGGCAGCTGACACCATGAGGGCCACAACCGAAAACAGAATGTAGCGTAGGCTCTGCACAGGAATTGTCTTCATAGGGTTCCCCCGGCTTTGATCGTAAGGACTAAAAGAAGGGATGGATCGAGTCGCCAACGAATGCAAACTGCAGTGTTACCGGAATCCCCGTCCTTAAACGCGAGTCGAACAGTCAATGTAGAAGAAAATTCTTACCGCCGTAGGGCACGCGGTCAAGCGCTTTATTGACGCGGACAGCGCTTCATTCTGCGGCGAACCTTGAGAGTCACCACTGCGGGACGTAAAGAGATTGTTTTACGGCGCAAAGTAACTCGAGATATCGAGGACCAATTGCGTCATACCCGCAGCGTAAGCATCCAGCAGTCCATTCTGATTGGGCAGGATAGCCATGTTGGAGGTGATGGCTCCATCTTTCGCGTTCAGCGTCGAAGCTAGCGGCATCGGGAGGCCACCAGGCCAGAGCGTCAGATAATTCAGCGGGCCCGTCGGGATTGCGGTCAAGTTGAAGGCCCAGGCAGCGGCATTGGCGGGAATCACGCATCCGCTGGCCTCGACATTTATGGCAGGATTGCGTTGTCCTCTGAAGCCACCGCCGTTCGAGCGCGTGTCGATCACGCGGCACGGTGACGTGGAATACAGAGACAGGCCGCCTGTGCCCGGAGCTGCAAAGTAGCCGTCGATGTCCGCCACTAGGTCGGTGTCCTGGCTGGGATAGACGGCGATGGCCCCACCATCACCGGCGGGCACGATCGCAGCATTGGCAACGATGGTCGCAGTCGGATTGTTTAGGGTCGAGACCAGCGGCTGATTGCCGCCCGCGGCCCACGTGGATAGATAGCCCATCGGCTTGCCTTGCCACGGGACGACGGTGAGGTTAAGTGAGTAGGCAAGAGCGCTGGCCGGCACCGGACAATTGCTTGCCAGCACTGGGAAGTCACGCTCCTGCGCGCCGTGCAGATACGGGCCGCCGAGATGACCGGTCTGATTGCGCGTATCGAAGACGCGACAAGGTGCCAGCGCGTAAAACTCAAGCGTCGCGGAGTTCGCTAGCTGAAAGTAGCCATTGATGTCGAGCAGGACGTTGGTTGTGTCACTGGTGAAGACGCTAACCGCGCTCCCGGCTCCGGCGGGCACGATGGCAGCATTGGCCTTCACTCGTCCGTCAGGCGAGTTCAGCGTTGAGACTAAGGGCTGTGTCTCGCCCGTCGGCCAGATCGTCAAGAACCCCAGCGGACCGCTTGGGACAACCGTTACATTCAGCGAATAAGCAAATGCCGTAGGCGGCACACCGCAATCGCTCTGCGTCAGGACAAAGCTGCGCGAAGTACCGGCGGCAATCGCCGGCCCGCCGAAGGGCCCCGGAGGTTGGCGGGTATCGACCATGCGGCAGGGCGCGATGGGCATGAACTGGAGCGGGTCGGACTGAGCGCCGGCGACTACGGACGCGCTGTTGTTCCCCTGGTTGGCCGTGTAGACGATGTTGGTGATGGGGTTGAGCGCAATTGCCATCGGGTACGGGCCGGTCTGAACATTCACCGTCGAGCCGTCCAGGCCGCTCACGGCAGTCACTCCGCCTGGATCGTTGGGATTGTTGAAATATGCCTTAGCTCTGATCGGATCGGCAGCCACGGCGTTCGGCCAGCTGCCAATGGTGACCGTCGTGGTGTTCAGCGTGGCTCCGTCAATGACGGTTGCGGTATCGCCGTTGGAGTTCGCGACGTAGATGCGATTGTGGACGGCGTCCGCGGCGAGTGCCACCGGTCCCGGGCCGACGTCAACGGGTGTGACACCGTCGGTCGCTCCGTCAATGATAGAGACAGTGTTACTGCCGAAATTGGCGACGTAAATCTGGTTGGTGAGAACATTCACGGCGATAGCACGCGGGCGCGAGCCAACAGTGATGGTCGCGGTTGTACCCGTCGCGCCGTTAATGACGCTGACTGTACCGGTGCCGTAATTGGCGACGTAGATTAAATTGGTCAACGCATTTACAGCAACGGCCCACGGCGTCGTGCCCACGCCGATGGTCCGGATGGTGTTGCTGGCGCCATCGATCACGGTAACGTTCGCGCTGTCGAAGTTCGCGACATAAATCTGATTGGTGACGGGGTTCACATCGATCGCGACGGGATAAAAGCCGGCGCTGACGGTCGTGGTGCTGTTGGTCGCCCCGTCGATCACAGTGACGCTGTTGCCGTCTCCGTTGGTCACGTAGATTTTGTTAGTAACTGGATTGATCGCCAGAGCCGTGGGCGACGTGCCGACACCGACAGTGGCTGGAAGATTGGTGGCGCCGTCGATTACGGTGACGTTGTTGCTGCTCTGATTGACGACGTAGATCTTGTTGGTCTGCGTGTTGACCGCGACCGCTACAGGGTAGGACCCGACCGGGACGTTCGTGATCAGCGTTTGTGCCAAGCCCGGCCTCGCCAGGACCACGAAAAATGCCGCACCAGTCAGCGCGGCGACCTTCCTCAACCTTGTTGACATCCAGCCATGCTCCCAGGGTCATTCCGGAAGCGATGGACGTGTTGACCCGCCGCCAACGCGCTGCCGGAAAAATTGGAGGGTCTATGGAAATGAAGGCCTCAGGGCCGCCGAGCGAGAATCAGCACGGCGCGAGCGCAGACGCGTCGCAGAGCGAATGTGTCGCGCCGTGACCTACCACGTCGCAGGAATTGAAGCTCGACGTTAGCGCACAGAAACAGCTCTTCACAGTGATATGAGGCGACTTATCTGGGCGCTGGGTTCCGGAACGGGAAGACCTGCCTCTTCGACGACCCAGCGGCTTCCACTGTAGGATGAAAGGTTGCTATTCGAGCCATGGAGACTTCTATGAGCACACCTGCCCTTGCCGGAATCGAACCGAAACCGATCTGGAAGCACTTTGCCGAGTTGACAAAAATCCCGCGCGCCTCCACTAAGGAAGCCGCCGCGCGCGACTATGTCCTCTCGGTTGCCAAGCGACACGGACTCGAGGCAGTGCAGGACAAAGTCGGTAATACGGTCATCCGCAAACCCGCGCGACCAGGCCGCGAAAACGCGTCGATGGCGCTGCTCCAGGGTCACCTCGACATGGTGTGCGAGAAGAACGAAGGTACGGCCTTCAACTTCGACACCGACGCGATCCAGGTTCGCCGGGACGGCGACTGGCTGAAGGCTGAGGGCACCACGTTGGGAGCGGACAACGGCGTCGGCGTCGCAGCCGCGCTCGCCGTCATGGAGAGCACGGACATCGCCCACGGTCCGCTGGAGTTTGTCTTCACCATCGATGAAGAGACCGGCCTGACCGGCGCGGCCGAGTTTCCCGGCGGCATGCTGAAGTCGAAGTACTTCCTCAATCTCGACAACGAAGAGAAAGACACGATTTGCATCGGCTGTGCCGGCGGCATCAAGACCACCGCGCGCCGCAAGGTTAACCTGCAGCCGGCCAAGGGCGATGGCGCGTTTCGCATCAAGGTCTCCGGCCTGAAGGGCGGCCACTCCGGTATCGACATCAACCAGGGACGCGGCAATGCGCTCCGCATTCTCGGCGGAACGTTGCAGAGCGTGATGGACACGGCGCCCGTCGAGGTCGCAAATGTCACTGGAGGCAGCGCGCAGAACGCCATCCCGCGCGAGGCCTCGGCCATCGTCCTGACGAAGGCAGCCGACGAGGCGAAGCTGAAGTCGCAGCTCGCGAAGCTGGAGGGCGAGTACAAGGCCGACCTGGGCGGTTTCGATCCCGAACTTCAGATCACGCTGGAGAAGGTTAATCGCCCGAAGGACGTTTTCTCGCAGGAGGATGCCCGCCGATGCGTTGACTTGCTGGCCAGCCTGCATCACGGCGTCATCGCGATGAGCCCCGATGTGCCGGGCCTGGTTCAGGATTCGACCAACCTCGCGACTATCGCGACTAAGGGCGACACCGTCGAGATTGTTACCAGCCAGCGCAGCGCCATCGAGAGCAGTAAGATCGCCGCGGCGCGCATGGTGGCTACCGTCTGTCGCCTTGCCGGATTCGAGACCGAGAACACCGGCAGCTATCCGGGATGGAAGCCCGAGCCTAACAGCGACATCGTGAAGAAGTGTCAGTCGGTGCACGAAGAGGTCTTTGGGCATCCGGCGGAGCTCATTGCCATGCATGCCGGTTTGGAGTGCGGTGTCATTGGCGAGAAGTATCCGGGCATGCAGATGGTGTCGTTCGGCCCAACCATCGTAGGCCCGCACAGCCCGGCTGAGCGCGTCGAGATTCCGTCGGTGCAGGGCTTCTGGAAGTACCTGAAGGCGGTGCTGGAGAAGATCTAGCTTCGCGAATGGTTGCGATCCGGAAGCGGTTGGCTGATCTTCAGAATGATATACGCGACCCGGCGTCGCGTAGTCTGATGGCGCGCATCACTACGCGCGAGTGACCCCACTCTAACAATCCGTCTTTGCTATGTCATTTCAAGTAGCTCTACCTCAGCTTCGCGGTAGAGCTACTATCTATTCTCTTTCGAGACTACTTTCCAACCTAGGAATAATGCCTCGTTTAATGCATTTGCACTATTGCAACAACCAGCAACACAGGTGTATGTTCAACGCGAACTAATCAAAAAATTGCTCCCGAAAAGTGCCAAGCACGTATTTGCTCAGCCCCGTGCACGGCACCCCAAGGAACATTTCAACTGCGCAATCACGGGTAGCGGAGAATCCCTATGCGAACGATCCGTCGTGTCTTCCTATATGTCTCGGCCTTCCTCTCTCTCACGATTCCTATGCTGGTGCATTCGCAGGCCATGCAGTTTGTGCCGATCGCTCCCTGCCGAGTGCTGGACACGCGCCAATCGAGCCCGATCCAAGGCGGAACTTCGCAGTCTTTCAACCTGGCTCTACTTGGGCAAGTAGTCGGATGCCAGCAGAGCTTGGCGCCAGCGACAGCCTATTCGCTAAACGTGACGGTGTTGCCGCACGGTTTTCTGAGCTATCTCACAATATGGCCGACCGGCCAGCCGCAACCCGTGATCTCGTTGATGAACTCGCATGACGGGCGCATCAAGGCAGATGCCACTATCGTCCTCGGCGGCGGTGGCAGTCACAACAACGTCAGCATCTATGTCACCAATACCGCGGACGTGCTGATCGATGTCGATGGCTATTTTGAGCCCGCAAATTCCAGCGCTTACGCTTACTATCCGCTGCCGACACCGTGCCGACTGGCGGATACCCGCAACGGCCAACCGTTGCCGGGAGGGCAGGAAACCGACTTTCCGGTCCTTAGTACAAGCTGCGGAATCCCCCCGAATGCTCAGGCCTACTCCCTGAACTTCACCGCCATCCCGAATCCCTTGGGATCGGACCTGCACTATCTGACGGTGTGGCCGGCAGGTCAACCTCAGCCGACGGTTTCTACTCTGAACGATCCAACTGGGACGATCGTAGCCAATGCAGCTCTGCTCTCGTCCGCTGGTACAAACGGGGAAGTTGCCGTCTATCCTTCGGACACAACGGATTTGATCATCGATATAGGCGGGTATTTTGCGGAAGCGCAGCAGGGAGAAGGTCTGGCGTTCTTCGCTCTGACGCCTTGCCGTGCCATTGATACGCGCGGAACCATCGGTCCCTTCAGCGGAGAGCAGACCTTCAATATCGAAGGCAGTTCCTGCCAGCCTCCCAGCGTTGCTCAGGGATACACGATGAACGCTACAGCGCTGCCTCTGGGGCGTCTAGGTTATCTGACGCTGTGGCCTAGCGGGCCGCAGCCGCTGGCTTCCACGTTGAATGCGATCGACGGTGCCTACACCTCAAACATGGCAATCGTCGGAACCACCAACGGCTCCATCGATGCCTACGCAGCTGGAACAACCAACCTGTTGTTGGACCTGTCAGGCTACATGGCGCCGCTCGGACAGTTGACGATTACGACGAGTTCTCTGCCGGGTGGAACTACGGGCCAGCCCTACTCGACGCAGTTGGCGGCCAGCGGCGGCGAGCCGCCGTACACCTGGTCAATCACCAGCGGTACGCTTCCTCCCGGCCTGACTCTTTCCAGTGCAGGTGCGATCAGCGGTATCCCGACCGTGGCTGGCAGCTACCCGATCACGATACAGGTCACCGATCAGTTCCAGAACACGGCTTCCAAGTCGCTGAGCCTCACCGTGGCCCAGGGATCGCTCCTCATTACGACGGCCAACCTGCCGAATGGAACACAGGGCGTCGGCTATAGCGCAACGCTGGGCGCTGCGGGCGGCGAGCCGCCTTACACATGGAGCGTTGCCACCGGAACTCTGCCCGACGGCCTGAACGTCGACCCGAACAGCGGCGTTATCTCGGGCACGCCGACGACGCCCGGCAATTCGCAATTCACTATGCAGGTGACGGACTCGCAGATGAACACGGCGCAAGCCAATCTGCAGATCACCATCAATGCGCCTATAACTAACGGCTCGTTGAGCGGCCACTATGCGTTCTCGTTCAGCGGCTACAGCAACGGACAGCCGATATACATGGTCGGTAGCTACACAGCCGACGGTAATGGCAACATCCTGGCAGGCTTGCTCGACTCAAACAGCGGAACGGGGGAGACGACAGGCGGCTATTCGTTCACCGGAACCTACAGCATTCAGGCCGACGGATTGGGCGACATGTTCCTCAACGTGGCAACTCTAGGCTCGATGCACTTTAGCGTTTCGCTTTCCAACGTCGGTAACGGCCAGATGATCCTGGATAATTCCGATCCGAACACGCGTGGGTCAGGGGCGTTCTTTGTTCAAAACACAATAGCCTTCGTGCCGCCCGCGGTCAGCACGTATGCCGTTGGTACGAACGGAGCGGATCAGAACTTTGCCCGCTACGCCAAGGCCGGGGTGTTCACGGTCTCGGGTTCGGCGGGCAACGTCACCGCCGGCGAGGAGGATGTGAACGACGCCGGAACGCTGACCAACCGCAACTTTACCGGTAACTTCCTGCCGCCGACGGCACTGAATGGTCGCGGGCAGGCACGACT
Organism: Verrucomicrobiia bacterium; assembly: GCA_035482295.1. Classification (GTDB taxonomy): domain Bacteria; phylum Acidobacteriota; class Terriglobia; order Terriglobales; family Acidobacteriaceae; genus Bog-257. The sequence continues at coordinate 46,929 of DATHQX010000177.1, read as the reverse complement.
GAACTTTCCCGGGGGAACCAACAACTACGCGTACTACGTCATATCGAGTGGCCAGTACCTCATGATGGGAATTGACCAGGTAAGCGCACCGGATCCGCTGACCTTGGGGACCATCCAGAGGCAACTGGCGCCTAACTTCAGCGACGCCGCCCTCAGCGGAACCAGCGTGTTGGAGATCAACGGACTGAATCCGAATGGAGGGAGCTCGGTATCGGACGCCATCCTCGGACTGGTGAGCTGGAACGGCGCAGGAGGAGGTGCGACCCGCCTGGATGAGAATAAGGGCGGGACGATGACCCGGACCACGCTGCAGGGCAACTACAACGTCGGGACCAACGGTCGCACTACGACCTCGGGCATCGGCGCCAGCAACCCGATCTTCTACTTGTACAACTTCAACCAGGGCTTTGCCGTCGGCCAGGACAGTACCGTCTTCTCCGGTCTGCTGGAACAACAGACGGCGACGCCTCCGCTCGGCAATCAGTCGATCCTGGGAATCTACGTTGGCGGAACGCTCAATCCAGTGGAGGCTTCCATCACCGATGCCGTCAGCTTCTTCCAGGCGGACGGCAACGGCAACCTGAATGGTATTCAGAACTACAGTGGCTCTTCGGGCTCAGGTACGCAGAACCTGTCGGCCACCTACAGCGTGGATGCCAGCGGCCGCGCCGTGGTAACGCCGAATCCCAACGGCAATCTCGGAGGCGTCATGTATGTGATTTCCGCCAAGAAGGTCGTGTTGCTGCCCTCAGGTGCGACTCCGGTCCTGAGCACGTTCTCCTCGGCGCAGACACAATAGCCCTCTCGAGATGCCAAGCCCCGGTTGCGGTCGGGGCTTTTCTACTGCCGGCGACGCCGTTGAGCACCGCTACCTTGCCAGTGTTCGACGCTTTCTGTAACCTTCGGCAAGTGGACCATCCTTGTTATCGCTGCCAAACCGACATTCCCGAAGGCACTGCCTTCTGCCCGCATTGCGGCGCTCCTCAGATTCGCGTAGCTTCGCCGGAAGAAGAGGCACAACCGGCGCCCATTGCTACTCCGGAGGCAACGCCCCCATACGCTCCCCCGCAGGGTCCAATTTGGACGCAGAGCGGCATGCCTTACCAGGCTGCGCCGGGAGTCATTCATTGGGAGCTGGCGTGGAAGAGTGCATTGTTGTGCGGCGTGGGTGCGGCCCTTCTTTCGGCCATCCCGTTCGTCTCGCTGGGCTGCTGTTTGTGGATGCTGGCCGCGGGCGCGATGACGGTCAATCTCTATCGCAAGCAGGTGCCTGACGCAGTGATCACGCCCGGCATGGGCATGAGGCTGGGAGCGCTCGCCGGCGTATTCGGATTCGTCATCAACGCCATCGTAACGACGATTTCGTTCGTGGTTCAGCGCAGCAGCGGCACCTTCCGCCAGGCGATGGAAGAGCAGATGAAGAAGCAGATGGCCACTACACCCGATCCCAAGGCGCAGGAGATCATGCAGCACATGCTCGACTGGATGGCGACGCCGCAGGGCGCCGCCACCATGATGATTTTGGTGTTGATCTTCATGGGCGTGATCTTCCTGTTGGTTACCGCTGCTGGCGGAGCCCTGGGCGCTTCGATGCGCGGCTCACGACGGGAGTTCCACTAGGGTCCTGCTGATATGTCACATAGGCGCGTGTTCCTGGTCACACCCGACCCGGTTCCGGTTGCTCCCCGGGTTGCGCATTGCGTATGATTCGAGCGGCATGAGTAAAGCTTCCACGAAAGCTCCCAACCTTCGCGAGAAGGCGCAAATTCTTTCCGGTTCCGAAATCGAGCGTACTCTGGTGCGCCTGGCCCACGAGATCGTGGAGAAAAACAACGGCGTTGCCAACCTCGGACTGGTGGGCATCATGCGTCGCGGCGTGCCGCTGGCGCAGCGCCTGGCCAAGATCCTGGGCCGCATCGAGAAGACCCAGGTGCCGGTGGGAACGCTGGACATTACGCTCTATCGTGACGACCTTTCCACGGTCGGCCATCGTCCCGAAGTGAAGAAGAGCAAGATGGAGTTCGATATCCAGGACAAGAGTATCGTTCTGGTGGACGACGTCATCTACACTGGCCGAACCACGCGGGCCGCGATGGACGCACTCTTCGATCACGGCCGCCCGCGGCGAATTCAAATGTGTGTGCTCATCGACCGCGGCCATCGCGAGTTGCCCATCGAGTCCAGCTTCGTCGGCCGCACAATCCAGACCACGCCAGAAGAAAGTATCGAGGTCATGTTGCAGGAGAGCGACGGCGCCGACAAGGTGTTGCTGATGGAGCGGGTACCCGAGGAGAAATGAAGCCACGATTGGGTTCACTGCTGAGCATCAACCAGCTTAGGACCGAACAGATTGAAGCCATTCTGCGCCTGGCGCGGCGGATGGATCCGAACAAGACGAGCAACATTCTTCATGGCAAGCGCGTGGTGCTGCTGTTCTACGAGGCCTCGACCCGCACCCGCACTTCGTTTGAATTCGCCGCCAAGGCCCTGGGCGCTGTGACTACGCTCGTAACCGCGACCTCATCGAGCATCGAAAAAGGCGAGTCGCTGATCGATACTGGCTGGACGGTGCAGAGCATTGGGGCCGACGTCATCGTGATGCGCCACCCCAACAGCGGTTCGGCGCACCTGATGTCACGTTACATCGACGTGCCCATCGTCAATGCAGGCGACGGCATGCACCAGCATCCCTCGCAGGGGCTGCTGGACGCCCTGACCATGCTCAATCACAAAAAGGAACTGCGCGGACTGCGCGTGGTCATCGTCGGCGATGTGTATCACAGCCGGGTCGCCCGATCGAATGCCGAACTGCTATCGCGTTTCGGCGCCGACGTGATCCTCTGCGGCCCGCTGGATTTCGTGCCGGAGGTCGCTTCGACGCTCGCCCCGGGAGTAACGGTCAGCCACGACCTGAACGCCGCGCTTCAGGGTGCCGACGTTGTGATGGCTCTGCGCGTACAAAAGGAGCGGCTCGCTGGACGACACCACAGCGTCGAGGACTACGTCGCGAACTACCAGGTCACGCCACAACGCATGAAGCTGGCCAAGCCGGACGCCATCCTGATGCATCCGGGTCCGGTGATTCGTGGTATCGAGCTGACCAGCGAGGTCGCCGATGGTCCGCAGTCGGTGATTCACGAGCAGGTGCGAAACGGTGTGAAGACGCGCATGGCCATTCTAGCGATGACGCTTGGGGCGGCGTAGATGGAATCCATACTCATACAACGCGGACGCGTCATCGATCCGGCCAGCGGCATCGATCAGGACATGGACTTGCTGCTGCGCGACGGACATGTAGCCGCCGTTGCTGCTCCCGGCAAGCTCAGTGGTCAGGCCGACAAGACCTTCAACGCGCGCGGCTGCATCGTCGCCCCTGGACTGATCGATGTGCACGTTCATCTGCGCGAGCCCGGCCAGTCGCACAAAGAGACCATCGTTACCGGAACCGCCGCCGCCGCCGCCGGAGGCTTCACTTCCGTTTGCGCCATGCCCAACACCAATCCGGTGAACGATTCGGCAGAAATCACGAGTTGGATGACGGCTTCCCAACGCGGCGCAATGGTTAACGTTTTTCCTATCGCGGCTGCCACCGTTGGCAGTGCCGGCGAAAAGTTGACCGACTTCGCCGCCTTGAAGAAAGCCGGAGCCGTCGCAGTGAGCGACGATGGCAAGCCCATCCTCGACGACAAACTGATGCGTGACGCGCTGGCCGCCGCCGCGCGCCTGAAGATCCCAGTAGTGCAGCACGCTGAGGACACGCGCGCCACGATTGGTTGCTCGATGAATTACGGCGCGACCTCGTTCCGTCTGGGCGTTCACGGCATGCCGAACACGGCTGAGTCAAGTGTGGTCGAACGCGACATCGCGCTGGCGAAGCAGACGCGGGGCCATGTTCACGTTGCCCACATTTCCACGCGCGAAGCGCTGGAAGCCGTGCGCAACGCCAGGAAGGCGAAGCTGCGCGTCAGCGCCGAAGTCACGCCGCATCACTTCACGCTGATTGACGAGAATGTCGGCGAGTTCAACACGCATTACAAGATGAATCCGCCGCTGCGTTCAGTGGCCGATCGTGACGCTCTCATCGAAGGGATTCTCGACGGCACCATCGATGTCATTGCCAGCGATCATGCGCCCCACGCCTTCCACGAGAAGGAGGTCGAGTTCGAACGCGCCGCCTTCGGTATCACCGGCCTGGAAACGATGCTGCCCATCGCGCTCACCGTCTTGCACCATCACTTCAAGCTGACACTGTGGCGCATTGTGGAATTGCTAGCGACCAATCCCGCGCGCATCTTTAACCTGACGGGACGCGGCACGCTGGCCGAAGGCTCGACAGCCGACGTTACCATCTTCGATCCCAAGAAAAAGTGGACCTTCGACGCCTCGCAGTCGCTCTCGAAGTCCAGGAACACGCCCTTTGATGGCTGGAACTTCGTTGGCCGTCCCGTCGCCACCATCGTCGGCGGAAAGATGGTTTACGAAGGCTAGCGTTGCTGCCGATTTCTCGTGCTACAGTCGCCGCCGATTCTTCCTTGCCTGGTAGATCGGAGACGCCAAGGGCGTTCATTACTCGAACAAATCTCCCTTGACCAGCTTCTGTCCTGCTAACGCCATATAGCATCCCCAGACCCCAAGCGCCGCAACCAGCAGGAACACGAACGCCGGAGCTCCGATGTAGAAAGCCGACATGTCGCTTGTGATCGGCACGCTTCCAATCAGATCGACGCAGAAGATTCCCACCGCCAGCGCAACAAAGCCGAAGCGCAAGACGACGAACGCCGCGATGCCGTATACTGCCGCGTACGCCGGAGCGGCGAGATACCAGTGGTGGTTGTCGTAGCTCTTGATGCCAACCCAGAACGCCACAAATACGATCGCAGCGAGCCAAGGTTTGCGGAAGATCACCCGGAAAACGAACATCAGGAAGAAAAAGACAAGCGTCGCTTCGATGGATGTGGATACATGCGTGAGGCAGGAACCGAACACGCGCCTGGGGCCTTCCATGAACATGGTCGAGCCAAATCCCGGCGCCGCGCCGATGTGCTTCATTGCCAGGCTCATCAGCGCGAAGATCACGCCCCAACCGACGCCCAGTACCACTCCGTATAGCGTGTCGCGTCCTACCAGAGGATCACGGACGCGTCCGGCCATCAGACGCGACCACGAGATGATGGCGTGTGGCCAATGCCGGCGAACATAAGGCTCGATTGCCAGATAGACGATGTAGACCAGACCCGAGAGAAACACAGCTCCACTGGCAGCCTTGACGAACAGCTCAAATAAACCGAGGCTTGCCACCAGGTGCGAGGTGAAGATCCACACCAGCATCTGCAAGCTGAGGATCAGCAGTCCTAACCGCAGCGCGCCCTGCGGGTCGCTACGCTGCGTACGATAGTTGTGCCGCGCCAACCAGATTGCTCCCGCCAGCAAGATCAGGAAGAAGAACACCAAAGCTACCTGAGGCGCATTGGAGTGCGGGCTGGCACTGGAAAGCATTCGATCCGGCTGCGTCCAGTCGCCGATCAGGCGGAAAAAGACTGGCTTCCCGCGCCATGCTGCAGCTTCGATGCGCAGCGGCAGAGACGTTCCCGGCCAAACGCCGGTCCATGCGGCTCGCTGGTCGGACGAACCAAGAGAGTTCCATAGAGGCTCGGCCGACTGGAACTGGGTCATGTCGAGCCCGGCCAGAGCGAACAGTTGCTTCCAGTCATATGCCTGCGCTGCGGTCGGCGTGCTCTGCTTCTGTGGGGGAATGGCCGCGAAGCGAATCAGTCGCCCCTCCGGGTCTAGCGTCATCGACACCATGCCGGAAAGAATCGGCGGAGGATCGGTGAGATCGACCATCCCCGGCGTGAGCAGGTCGCTGTGGATGTCGGCCGCTTCCAGGTAGTCGGGACTTTGGCGCCGCCAGTATTGCAGCAGGGTGGGCCGGTGCTTCATCACCTGGTCCCAGTTGGGATGCTCGCCTCCCGCGTGATCGAGAAACTCGAGATAGTCGTCGTTCCAATCGAAGCCGCCAGTGGAGTCCACCGGAGGCGCGGTGTATCCCAACTCTGTTGCGATGTCGCGCGTGCGCTGTGCCAGCACCTCGGCTGAATATGGTGTGTCGACTTGCGACATACCGCTGGTGCGCGCTTCGCAAACAAAAAAGATCACGAGTCCGACCAGCACGCCAGCCAATGCAAGAAGTGCCGTACGCACTGGAAGCCCGGTGGTCGTTCCGGCGGCGGCCACCACCTGCGGTGACGGAGTCTCGCCCGCCGCCAACGCAGCGGCTAACGGGTCGCCTCCCGGCAGGGCGGCAGAAACCATAAGTGCCGATGTAGGACGGTTTTCCGGATCAGTCTCCAGGCACTGCAGGATGACGCGCTCTACCACCGGATCCATGTCGCGCACCAGCGTCGACGGACGATGCGGCGTGCTGTCGCGGCGCACCCTGATAATGTCATCCAATGTCTTGCCATCGAAGGCTGGCTTGCCCGTAAACAACTCGTACAGCACCAGGCCGAGCGAGTAGATGTCGCTGCGGACCGTAACCTCTTTGCCGGCCAGTTGTTCGGGCGCCATGTAGGCGGGAGTACCGCTGCGTATGTCTTCGATCTCTTGCGCGATGCCCGCAAGGCCAAAGTCCATGACCAGCGCTTCGCCTCGCCCATCGAGCATGATGTTTGCGGGCTTCAGGTCGCGATGCAGCACACCTTTGTCGTGCGCGGCAGCCAATCCGGCGCAGATTTTGCGCGCAATCTCCAGAGCTTTGTCCGAGGGCAGGCGGCCGATACGCCGCAGCAGCGACGACAGGTCTTCGCCGTCGACATACTCCATCGAAAGGAATACTCGGTTGTCAGCCTCGCCAATGTCGTAAACACGGCACACATTTGGGTGCGAGATGCGGCGTGCGATCCGCACTTCGTTGCGGAAGCGCTCCAGCGTGTATTCGTCGGTACGGTGTTCGGGTAGAAACTTCAGCGCGACCGGTTGGCCGAGGCCGAGATCGTCGGCGCGATAAACCTCGCCCATGCCACCGCGACCCAGCAGCGCAATTAGGCGATAGCGTTCGGCGATGATGATGCCCGGGGTATAGCGTCCCTGGTCGCGAGAACTGTGCGACGAAGGCCGCGACGAGGACCGTGGCGGCGGAGGCGGATACGTCGGCGCATCCGACGTCACCGCAATCATGGTGGGAGCTTCGGCATTCAAAGCCGCCGACGAAGATCGCCTAAGCGGAGTTCCGCACTGGGCGCAGAAAGCCGAGGCCGGCGCATTTTCCGAACCGCAAGAAGGGCAGCGCTGCATTCTAAACTCCCACAAACAGGTACGGCTATATTACAGCGTCGACTGTCTTGAATGGGGGCATCCTCCTCTGCGTTTTCTATCCGCGGTTATTCCTTCGAATCGTCCAGAGGCAGACCCCATCCTCCTCCTCCGGGAGTTTCCACTCGGACGCGCTCACCTCGCTTGAGACGGGTGCTGCCCTTGCTGGGCAGCTCTTCTTCAGAGCCATCGTTGCGCCGGACCACCATACGGCCGGCAGCGCCATCCTTTCCACCACTCAGTCCGTACGGTCGTGTTTTGCGTCGGTCTGAGAGCAATGTGACTTCGGCATTGGTCAGTAGCTCCAGTTCACGTACGATGCCGTCGCCTCCTCGGTGCTGCCCGTCACCGCCGCTGCCTGGCCGTAGCGAATATCGCGTGACACGGAAAGGATAGCCGTACTCCAGCGCCTCGGCGGGCGTGTTGAGCGAGTTGGTCATATGGGTGTGCACGCCCGATACGCCGTCGTGTGCGTTGCTGGCGCCTGATCCGCCAGCGATGGTTTCGTAGTAGGCGAAAGGAACTGCCTGACCGTGGCGCTCGTCTATGCCGCCGATGGTGAGATTGTTCATCGTGCCGGAGGACGCCGCCGGAATGCGGTCGGGCAACGCCCGGGCCAGGGCACGCAGCAGCACGTCGACGATACGTTGCGAAGTTTCGACGTTTCCCCCGGCGACTGCGGATGGTGGAGCTGCGTTGACGACTGTGCCCAACGGCGCAATGAGCTGGATTGGCCGCATCAGACCGGCGGTCGCCGGAACGTCTTCGCGGAGTAGACAGCGGAAGACGTAGAAGCACGCTGAGTAGGTGATGGCCTCGACGGCATTGATGCTGCCGCCGACCTGCAGCGAGCTGCCACTGAAATCCACGACCACGCGACGCGCCTTCGCCGCCCGCGGAAAGGTGATCTTCACCGCGATGCGAACCGGCTTGTCACTCACGCCATCGTCATCGAGAAAATCCTCGGCTGCGTAGCTTCCCACCGGCACCGTCGCCAGCAAGGCGCGCATCATCTGCTCGGAGTATTCCAATAGAGCATGTCCCGCGCGCTCAACCCGCGGCAAGCCATAGCGCTTGCACAACTCTTGCAATCGCGAGATCCCCGTGTGGCAAGCGGCCAACTGCGCCCGCAGATCGCCCTCGCGCTCGTCCGGAGTACGAACATTGTTAAGCAACAGCGCCAAGACATCGCGCTCGACCGCTCCACCGCGCACGATCTTCACCGGCGGAATGCGAAAACCTTCCTGATAGATCTCCCGGCAAGGTCCCATCGATCCGGCGTAAGTTCCTCCAACGTCGGCGTGGTGCGCACGCGATGCCACGAAGAAATTTGGCGCGGGAGCTTTTCGTTTCTTATGGCGAGCTCGCTCCGCCTTTGCGCCAACAAAGACCGGCGCGACCAGCGTGATGTCAGGCAAATGCGTACCGCCGCGAAACGGATCGTTCAATATGGCGACGTCGCCTGAGGCTAGATCCAGCGCGTTGATCGCGGCGCGCACCGACATCGGCATCGAGCCCAGATGCACAGGCATGTGATCGCCCATCGCCAGCACTTGGCCGTCTGCGTCGAACAGCGCGCATGAGTAGTCGCGACGCTCCTTGATGTTGGGCGAGAATGCTGTGCGGCGGAGCGCAGCTCCCATCTCTTCGGCGATGGAGTGGAAGAGATGCTTGAAAACCTCCAGCTCAACCGGATCGTTGCGCATGCTCGCGAGTGTATCGCGACTAGCGAGTCGAGGAGGGCCGGCTCTTACACCGATTGCCTCGTCGAAGGTGCAGGGCACAAAAGCGGAGCTCGCGCAAGAAAATTTTGTACGATTTTTGTTGACATTCATTGGAAGTAACCGCAATATCTTGCGTAGCTGTATTGCCCATGCAACATATTGGGCAAGAACAAGGGACCTTCAAGGGGAAAGTTCCACAAGTTCTATACAAGGAGGCTTATCCATGGCAACGAAGAAGAAGGCCACCAAAAAGGCTGCCAAAAAGAAAAAGAAGTAAGTGATCCTGGCGAGGCAATTTGGCCTCGCTCTTTTTTTGTAAAAACAAGGGCCTCCGCATTGTGGTATCGCGGAGGCCCTTCACTTTTTCGATCACCCCGTCTTACGGATGACCTTCCAGTTGTTCGTTACATGTTCCGTTTGTAGGCTGGGTGGGCAACGGCGGCACCTGCAACATATTCGGCGCACTGAAGTCGAAGAAGCCGTTCGACGGATCGGCCATGTCGCCGGCGGTAGCGTCGCGCTGCGTCAGGGGCGGGAAATTGAAGCGAGTTTCGATCAGCTTCAAGATGGCCGTATAGTCCATCGGCAGGTGCGCTACGGTATGCGGCTTCGACCATGGCGAGATCACGATCACGGGTACGCGGAAGCCGGTTACGTTGAACAGGCCTTGCTGATCGTGAGGACCGAGATCCTGCGGCGGCAAATCATCCGGAGGCGTCGCCAGGATCGGGCCGACGTGGTCGAACAACCCTCCGCCTTCGTCGAAGGTCAGGATGAAAGCGGAGTCTGGCCAAGCCGCGCTGTTCAGCAGAGCGGTGATGATGTTCTGCACATCGGCTGCGCCCTTCTGAACGTTATTGTCCGGATGTTCGTCCAAGCCGGTCGCGCTGGCGCGTTCGATGAACACTACCTGCGGCAGATTTTGGTCAGCATTCGGACTGGACAGAATGTTGTAGTACTCCTGGATATTCCGCACATTCCCCTGAATCTGCGGATCGTTCCAGTCGGCCCAGTTCGCCAGGAAGACGCTGTTGTCCTGGTAGTAATAGCGCCAGGTCACGCCGGCGTTGGTCAGTGCACGGAAGAACGTCTCCACCTGCCACGCCGGATCGTTGGGATCGGTCGGCGGGAAGGCGTGTCCGTGCGAGGTAGCGGAGAACAGGTACATGCGGTTAGGAACCGTGTTCGCCGGAATCGGGGAGTACCAGGTATCACTGGTCGTGAACTGCGCGCCCAGTTCGTAGTAGAACGGCATGTCGGTCTGATCGTAATAACCGAGCGGTCGGGAGTGCGTGGGATCGTATTGATCGCCGCTGCCACCGGAGAGCGTGGTATCCAGGAAGCGATCCATAAGATACTGCGACTGCAGCGTAAGGTCCATCCAGTCGTTGCCCACCAGGTCCATGTCGTAGTGCGTCTCATCCCACGAGGGCGAAAGGTTTTCGATGCACTCGGTGCGGGCGTGGAACGGTCCGAAGCAGAGGCCCTGCGGATTGCAGATCTGGTAGTTCGCCGGCAACGTGTGCAAGTCGTTCACGTCGCTCATCTGCGCGCCCGGAATGTGGTCGATGTTCACGCGATAGTTGGCGAAGACACCGTAATAGTTATCGAAGGCACGATTCTCCTGAAGCATGTAGATGATGTGATTCAGGTTATTCAGACCGCCGGTGTTCACGGTCACCGTCACCTGAGCCGTCACAGGAGGCGTGCCCGGATAGATCGACGTCGCCGTCGCGGTGTAGGTGGTGGTCTGCGTCGGCGTGACCGGGGCCGATCCCTGCAGAGGTTCGTTACCCAATCCTGGAGAAATCGAGATGGAAGCCGCGTTCTGCGAGGTCCAGGTCAGCGTAGAACTTCCGCCCGGCTGAATGTTCTGCGGATTGGCTGTCAGGGTAACGGTCGTTGCGCCGCCTACGGTGATAGAGACCGGATTCGAATCGGCTTGTCCGCCTGCCGGTCCGGTCACGGCGAGAGTGTAAGTCGTATTGGTGTTCAGCGCCGGAGTTGTATAGGTGCCGGTGCAACTGTTGCCGCTGCATGTCGGCGTCGGCAACTGCTGGGGATTCTGACCTCCGTTAACCAAAAGACCCCAGGTGCTGTTGTTGTTAGGGCCGGTATACGTAAGGATGACTGAATTTCCCGCTGGAATGTTGTTTTGCGATGCAGTCAGGTTCACCGGAACCATCGTCAGCGTAACTGTCGCCGGCTGAGATTGTGTCGACCCGTTGCTCGCTATGGCGGTGAAGGTCGTGGTCTGAGTGGGAGCGCCCGTGTCCTGATACGGACCTTGTAACGGCAGAGCCTGATCGTCACCATTGATCGTTGGCGTGACGTTGAAGGCTGTGGCGTTCGTCGTTGTCCAGTTGAAATTGATGAACTGACCGACTCCGTTAGCTCCGGTACCGGCGAGTGTAGGAGAAATTGAGAAGTTGCTCACCGTCGGCGTGTTCGTGCCTCCTCCGCCGCCCGAACCTCCACTCCCGCCCGAGCCTCCACTGCCGCCCGAGCCACCACTGCCACCTGAGCCGCCACTGCCGCTACCACCGGAGCTTGAGTTGTTGCTGGAACCTCCGCCGCATCCGACGGTGACCAGAATTGCCGACAATGCTAGAACTACCGCAGCGCTGCGTAGCCGAAACATAGAACCTACCTCTGCCATCGGGCGACCTGACGAAGCTCGCTTGAAATTGGGGACATGCCTGCTCTTGTGTCCGGAAGATTGCCAGGACTTTCGCAAGTTCGGACAGAAGCTAGGATTCAGCCGCTCGCAACGGAGTTGTTCCGGGTAGAAGCTGCTGTAACCGGAGGTCACAAGTTTTTCTTTGGGAGTGAAGCTAACCGGCATGACGGCTGCGTGCGTCGTCGATGGAGTAGTAGCCTTCCGAGTCCATCGAAAAACATCAAGTCGATGCGCAGGCAAAAGCAGAGTTCCTGGATGCATTGCGGACGGGGTTGTATCGCATTCTGCGATCATGCTAAAACCCTTGCAGAACAAGTCACCGGGCCGATATTTGCTTGCAACCGGAAGCGTTAAGCCCGAAACTGTCTCTGCATGCCTGAGAAGAAAGCACGCCGGAAGAAGAGCACTGCGGCCGAGCCGGTCATTCCTGACAAGCTCTACTTCCGCATCGGGGAAGTCTCCCGACTATGCCGCCTGCCAGCCTATGTCCTGCGCTTCTGGGAGACGGAATTCCCACAGTTGAAGCCGGTGAAGAGCAGCACCGGACAGCGCATGTATCGCCAGCGCGACGTGGAGAACGTTCTGCACATCAAGAAGCTGCTGTATGACGAAGGATTCACCATCGCAGGCGCGCGCCAGCAACTGAAAGAAGAAGCCGCGCCGAAGAAGCGTCAGTCTGGACTGCCATTCCCCAGGGCCAACAAAGCCGACAGCCTGAAGAAGGTACGCCAGGGCTTGCAGGAGATCCTGGGCATTCTGTCGAAGGGCAAGAGCGCCCGGGGCTAGGGATCGGGGCTGGGTGTTAGGGGGGTAGTCGATCGAACGACATATGTCTTTCTTGCCGCATAAGCCCTGATTAGAGTTGTCATCACGAGCGAAGCGAGGGATCTGCTGTTTGCGTGAAGTGGAAGGATCCACGGTTCCTCAGCGCCGGTTTTTCGCCAGAAACTAATCCCTAACCTATAACTCCTGCCTCATGAAGACCAACGCCGTCCGCCTCCTCGACAGTCTCAACATCCTCTACGAATTGCGTGAATACGAAGTCGATCCCGACGATCTTGCGGCTGAGACGGTGGCGGCTAAAATCGGCCTTCCGCCGGAGCAGGTGTTTAAGACGCTGCTGGCGCGCGGCGATCGTAACGGCCCATGCTTCGCCGTTGTGCCGGGCAACTACGAACTCGACTACAAAGCCCTGGCCAAGTTGAGTGGCGATCGTAAGGTCGAAATGGTTTCTCTGAAGGAGGTGCAGCCGCTGACCGGCTACATCCGAGGCGGCGTGACCGTGCTGGGCGCGAAGAAAGATTATCCGGTATACGCCGACGAGACGATTGAGCTCTGGGATGTCATCTCGATCTCCGCGGGTGTGCGCGGGACGCAAATTCTGCTCGCCCCTGTCGATTACCTGCGCATAACCAACGCCACGGTCGCCGAAATCGCCCGCGAGAAAGCGTGAGGCGCGACTTAACACCGGCTGCCGCAAGCGTGTGGCCGTCCGTCGCCGATGAGAGCAACTGTCGAGGGTAAGCGGCCCGAGTTGTGTCTGAATTGACTCCGGTTCGCTTTGTCAAACGCGTCCGCTGATTTATCCTGTCGTTTCTGGCCAATACTGTAGCGGCATTCCCACGTTCGCTGTAGGAACGCAATCCCGATTTTCCTTAGTAGGTCATCATGAAAATTATTGTTATCGGAGCTGGAATGATGGGGCGGGCAGCCGCCTACGACATGGCCCGCAGCGAGCGGGTGCAATCAGTCACGCTGGCTGACAGCGATGAGGCTCGGCTAGGGCATGCGATCGAGCAGCTAAATAAGCTCGCCGGCAACGAGAAAGTGAGAGCAGTGCGATTCGACGCTGCCGATGCCGGCGCCGCGCTCGACGTCATGCGCGGCCACGACGGCGTGCTCTCCTGCGTGCCTTATTTCTACAACCTTGGACTGGTGAAGGCCGCCATTCGCGCCGGCTGTCATTTCGCAGACCTGGGCGGCAACAATTCCGTCGTTCAACAGGAGTTCGAGCAAGAACTCAGCGCGCAGGCCGCCGGCGTTGCTATCGCGCCTGACTGCGGACTCTCGCCTGGCATGGCGTCGATCCTCGGCGGCGAACTGATACGTCGCATCGGCGGCAAAGCCGATGCGCTCAGGATTTACGTTGGGGGACTTCCGCAGAAGCCGCGTCCGCCATTCAACTATCAGTTGGTCTTCTCAGTCGAAGGCCTAATCAATGAATACTGCGAGCCTGCAAAAATCCTTCGCGACGGCAAGGTGATTACCATCGAGCCGCTGACTGAAGTCGAGAGCTTCCACATGGAGGGCTTCCCCGAGCTGGAAGCGTTTCACACCTCTGGAGGCACTTCCACGCTGCCCGAAACCTTCCAGGGAAAGGTGGGCGAGTGCTTCGAGAAGACCCTGCGCTATCCCGGACACGTCAGCATGCTGCGCCCGCTGTATGACCTCGGCCTGTTCTCCAGCGAGCAGTACCGCATTGATGGGGCGATGGTCACGCCGCGGCAAATCATGGCCCGGCTGTTCGAGGAGAAGTTTGGCGGCAACGATCCGGAAGTGACCTTGCTGCGTGTCGAGGCAAAGCATGGAGACGTGACCGCGTCATTCAGCATGGTTGACTCTACCGACGACCGGACAGGCTTGACCTCGATGATGCGGACGACTGCTTGGCCGGCGTCGATTGTGCTTCAAATGATGATCGACGGGCAGATCGCCAAGCGCGGCGGCGTTCGCCAGGAGATCGATGTACCGGCGCAGCTCTTCCTGAATGCGATGGCGCAGCGCGGAATTACCATCAACTACAGTATCGAGTCAGGAACAACGCAGCCGGCCCTCGCGGCGGCCGCACAGGAGAATTAATTGAATCTACTGGACCGGATGCAGCCCGTCGGTCTGCTGATTTTGCGCCTGGCTTTGGGCGCCGTTATGCTGGCTCACGGATTTCCGAAAGCCTTCGGTGGACTTCAGCACCATGTTGAGATCGTGCGCAGCCTTCACCTGCCGGGTTGGATGGCTTACCTGTCAGTTGCCGCCGAAGTTATTGGCGGCATTCTGCTAATCGTCGGCTTTTTCACTCGCTTCTCGGCTTTCGCTGTCTTCATCAACATGCTTGTAGCGATCTTTGGAGTTCACTTCAAGAACGGATTTCTCGGTCAGGGAAACTACCAGTTCCCATTGACGCTGGCGGCAATTGCCTTTGCGCTAATCTTCAGCGGCGCTGGACCGATTTCAATTGACGGATTAAGAGGCAAGGCAAGGTAAAGTAAAGGCCCGGCTTTTCCTGAACGCTAAAGATGAAGGGCCCGCGTGCTAGTGCACTCGAGCCCTTGGATACTACTTCCGTGATTTAAGCCTTCTAGTAGTCCGCCAGCTGCGCCATTGCCCTATACAGATCCTCGGCCTGCGGCAGAATCTCGTCCTCCAGTATGGGCTGGTAGGCAACGAACGTGTCCTTCGCGGCCACGCGTTTCACCGGAGCATCCAGCTCATCGAACAGCTCATCGGCGATTCGCGCTGCGATCTCGGCCCCATAGCCCCAGCTCAGCATGTCTTCGTGCGCCACGATCACGCGATTGGTCTTGGCGACCGACGTCGCGATGGCCTCCCAGTCATACGGGCTCAGTGTCCGGAGGTCGATCAACTCAACGCTGACGCCGTTTTCGCGTTCCAGTCGTTGCGCAGCCTGGAGTGCGCGCGGCACCACGGCTCCGTAGGTCACTACCGTCAGGTCGTGCCCGGGGCGCACAATCTTCGCCTTGCCGAACGGAACCATGTACTCCGGCCCCGGATACGGCGCACGGCCGAAGGTCTCGCGGTAGAGGCGCTTGTGTTCGAGGAACATCACCGGGTCATCGCAGCGAATCGCTGTGCGCAGCAGTCCGTTGGCGTCGAGCGCGTTAGAAGGAAAGACCACGCACATTCCCGGCGTATGCGTGAAGATGCTCTCGCCGCATTGCGAGTGGTAAATCGAGCCGCCTGTGAGGTAGCCGCCAATCGCCACGCGAACAACGGCCGGCGAAGAGAAGTTGTTGTTGGAACGCCAGCGCATCAGCGGGAGCTCATTGCGAAGCTGCTGCATCGCAGGCCAGATGTAGTCGAAGAACTGAATCTCGACGACCGGCTTCAATCCGCGCGTCGCCATGCCAACGGCGCGGCCAACAATGTTCGCTTCAGCCAGCGGAGAGTTGAAGACCCGGTCATAGCCATACTCGGCCTGCAAGCCCGCGGTGAGTTTAAAGACGCCACCTTTGCCTTTTACCTGCTTGGCCTTCAGATACTCTTCGCGGCTGCAATCGGCCACATCCTCACCGAACATGACGATGCGCGGATCGCGCTTCATCTCGTCTTTCATGCAGGCGTTGATGAGGTCGGCCATCGTCTTCTCGGGAGCCTTCTCTGACGGGGTGGGATGCTTCGGCTCGGTCTCAAAGGCCGAAGATGCCGGATCGAGGTCGGGCGAGTAGACAAATTCAACGTACGAGCCTGGCGCGGGCAACGTTGCCGCAACCGCGCGATCGCTGGCGTCCTGGATCTCAGCGTCCACGTCCTTCTCCAGTTCGTCGACACCCTTTTCGTCCAGAATGCCTTCGCGCACAAGGAACAGTTGAAAGCGCGTGATGGGATCGCGCTCGACTTCCGACTGGCGCTCGGAGTCTGGGCGGTAAAGCTTCTCGTCGTCCGACAGCGAGTGCGAGTACGGGCGGATTACATGACCGTGCACGAACGCCGGGCCTTTGCCGGTGCGGATGTAATCAATAGCCTTCTTGAATTCCGCATAGCTTACCAGCGGATCGGTGCCGTCGAACTCGGCGAAATGGAAATTCGGGAAGCCCTGCACCAGCTTGCTGATGTTGCCGCCGGCAGTGCCAACCTCAACCGGAACCGAGATAGCGTATTCGTTGTCTTCCACCACGAAGAGCACAGGCAGCTTCAGGTTCGCGGCCGAGTTCAGTGCCTCCCAGAATTCGCCCTCGCTGGTTGTACCGTCGCCGCAGGAGACGAAGACCACTTCGTCGCCCTGGAATTGAACGTCCTTGAACTGGCGATAGTCGCCGTCAGCTTTTTCGGCAGCTTTTGGATGGGCGCTGAAGTAGCGGCCGGCTTCGGCGCAGCCCACGGCCTGCAAGAATTGCGTGCCCGTCGGCGACGACTGGCTCACAATGTTCAGCTTCTTGTGGCCCCAGTGCGACGGCATCTGGCGCCCGCCGGAATTCGGATCATCGGCGGCGCCCACCGCTTCCAGCAGCTGCTCGTACGGCGTCATGCCGAGCGCCAGGCACAGCGCACGGTCGCGGTAATACGGATAGAACCAGTCGTAGCTCGGACGCAACGCCAGGCCGGCGGCTACCAGAAGGGCCTCGTGTCCGGCGCCCGAGATCTGGAAGAAAATCTTCTGCTGGCGCTTGAGCAAAATTTCGCGGTCATCCAGCTTGCGCGACATGTACATCAGCCGGTAAACGTCGATCAATTGCTGGGTGGTAAGCCCCTGATATTTATCGATTGCTTCATTCTGCGCGACAGTCTTTGGCTGTACTTTTGTGGTTGCCATCCGTTACCTCTGGAATAAAATCGATACCCGACTCGGGTCAGAAAGACGTGCTTCTATTGTAAATGCTCAGGCCCGTTTTCCCGTTCTTGCGCTCGAGCCTTCCGCATCAGCAGCTTGAGCCACTCTACTGAATCCAATCGCTATACTGGAAAGCAATGATACGTATTTCTCGTCCCATTCCGAGCAAGAAAATCAGGCTCGTCCTATTCGATTTGGATGGGACGCTAATCGATTCAGAGCGCGACTTGGCCAACGCCGTCAATGCCATGCTGGTGAAGTACGGCCGCAAAGAACTGCCCATCGAGGTGATCGGCACCTATATCGGTGACGGCGCGCCCATGCTCATCCGTCGAGCCCTTGGGGACCCTTCCGATCGCGAGTTCCTGCAGGAAGCCCTGAACTACTTCCTGCTCTATTACCGCGAGCACAAGCTGGACACGACCCAGGTCTATGACGGTATTCGCGAGGCTCTTGCGCAGGTGCGCGGCCCCGGCGGAGTGGCGCGCAAGATGGCGGTGCTGACCAACAAGCCCGTGCGCGTTTCGCGCGACATCGTCACCGGCCTTGGCATGGCTGACAGCTTCTTCCAAATCTATGGCGGGAACAGTTTCGAGACCAAGAAGCCCGATCCCCTGGGCGCGCAGACACTGATTCGCGAAGCCGGCGTCACTCCGGAGGAGACCGTGATGGTCGGCGATTCGCAGGTCGACATCCTTACTGCGCGCAACGCAGGGATGTGGAGCGTAGGCGTGACCTATGGGTTTGCCCCCGCAACATTGCAGCAGACGATTCCCGACGTGATGGTCGACACTCCGGCAGAGCTGGCGACAGTATTGAGCGGAGAAGCCTTGCACGGAAACGCAGCATCGCCTCAAACGACGTGAATCAGCAGCCGTCGGACTTCGCAGTGGTAGTCGCATAAACTAATTCCCTATGCCGGGAACGCATAAACGGGCGGTCGTAGTCGGAGCCGGGCCAAACGGCCTTGCGGCCGCGATTGCTCTGGCGCAGGCCGGGCTGAAGGTCGAGGTCTTCGAGGCCGAGCCGCAACCCGGCGGCGGCGCCCGCACGCTGCCTCTCACCCTTCCCGGGTTTCTGCACGATTTCGGTTCGGCGGTGCATCCCATGGCGCTGGCGTCGCCGTTTTTCTCGACGCTGCCTCTGCAGGATTACGGGCTGGAGTGGATTCAACCTTCCGCGCCCGTCGCCCATCCACTCGATGATGGAACCGCGGTCATTCTGGAGCGCGATCTCGGCGAAGCCGAGGCGGCACTGGGATCCGACGGCAAACACTGGCGCCGTGCATTTGGGCCTTTCGCGCAGCACTGGCCCCAGTTAGCGCCGGAGGTCTTGCGGCCCGTCTCGCTTTTTCCACGGCATCCGTTCCTGATGGCTCGCCTTGGATTGATGGGCTTTCCTTCCGCCATCGCCTTCGCACATTTCAGGTTCGGCAGCGTCCGTACGAAAGCTTTGTTCGCGGGATTGGCGGCGCATTCGATTCTGGCCCTGGACGAGCCGCTCACGGCTGCTTTCGGAATCATGTTTGCTGCGACCGCCCACGCTGTGGGATGGCCGATTCCAAAAGGCGGGGCGCAGTCGATCACGAATGCGCTTTGCGCATATCTCAAGACTCTCGGCGGCGAAGTACACACTTCTGCGCGAGTGAACCAGCTTGCCGAACTCGGCCAGTTCGATACTGCGTTGTGCGATGTCACTCCGCGGCAGCTTCTGGCCCTGGCAGGCGAGCGCTTCTCTTCCGGCTACCGAAGAGCCTTGGAGCAATATCAGTACGGCCCCGGAGTTTTCAAGGTTGACTACGCACTCTCCAGTCCCATTCCATGGAAAGCGAAAGAATGCCTGCGATCGGCTACCGTGCATATCGGAGGTACCCTGGAAGAAATTTCTGTCTCCGAAGACGCGATGCGGCACGGCCGAATCGCCGAGCGCCCCTTCGTTCTCCTGGCGCAGCCCACGCTCTTCGATCCCACGCGTGCTCCCGCGGGAAAGCACATTGCCTGGGCATACTGTCACGTGCCCAACGGCTCACGGGAGAACATGCTGCCCCGCATTGAAGCTCAAATCGAGCGCTTCGCTCCCGGGTTCGCCGATTGCATTCTGAGGCGGCATGTCTTTTCGCCAGCGTCGCTGGAAGCGATGGACGCCAATCTCATCGGCGGCGACATCGGTGGCGGCTTGATGAGTTTCTCGCAATTTCTGTTCCGGCCGACCCGACACTTCTACGCCACATCTGCGCCAGACATTTTTATCTGCTCGTCTTCTACGCCTCCCGGTGGTGGCGTGCACGGCATGTGCGGTTACAACGCCGCTAAACTCGCTTTGAAACGACTGTGAGCCAAGCTCCCGATCTCGGCGTTCGCGGTAAGGTAGCGGTTGCGCTGTCGCTCACCTCGGTAGGTGGCTTTGTCGACGCCGTTGGCTACATCGCGCTCTTCGAGGTGTTCACCGCCAACATGAGCGGTAACAGTGTCCACGTGGGCATGTACCTGGGGCAATGGAACTGGATGGAGCTGCTGCGTCCCCTCTGCGCCATCGTGTCCTACGTTGTGGGAATGGCTGTTACACGCATCGCGGTTGAGATTGCCGGGCGCAATGGCGTCCGACGCATCGCCTCCTTCACGCTTAGCGCAGAGGCGTTGTTGCTGGCCATCTTCGCCCATGCGCGTCCAGCCATGCATCTAGGGCAGATCGTCGATCAGCAATCTACGGCCTATTTTGCGCTGGTGGCGCTGCTGGCGTTTGCTATGGGCGTGCAGACAGCAACCCTCACGCATATCGGTGCCCTAACCGTCTACACAACATTTGTCACCGGCACGCTGACCAAGCTCACAGAATCCTTCACGCGCGTGCTTTTCTGGAGCTACGATCACGTTCGCGAGAGTGGCAGCTCTCACATTGTGAGACATGCGCTTGAGCAGCGCGATGTAAGAGAAGCATCGATGCTGGCAGCGACCTGGACGTTCTACGTGATCGGAGCGGCCATGGGAACAATCCTGAAGATACACTTGGAACTTCGAGCGCTCTACGTGCCCGTAGTGATACTTCTCGTATTCATACCCGTTGACCTGGCGCGGCCGATCGACTCGGAAGAGGAACAACACCAGACTGGCCAAAAAAGAGGGTAAGATCACTTTTGGAATATCCCACGCTGTAGTACATCGCTCGATCTAATCTTCATCGGCTGTTTATGTAATCTGCGCGCTATGGTTCTGTAATCGATATTTCACCGCAGGTTGACCTATCCCACCCCTCGCATCGCTAAAGTTCGTGGTGACGATCCCTGATAGGAGGCGATAAATGAAGTCCCTGCTCACATCGATGTTGGCGTTCGCGCTTGCGATCGCTCCGCTTGATTTGTCCGCAGCTACCCCTTCCCAGAACTTCAAGAATCCTCATAACCTGATTCAGCGCGTGTTGTTAATCAGCGTCGACGGCATGCACTCGCTCGACTTCGTCAACTGTGCCGACGGGCTTCCCGGAGTCAATGGTGGTGCGCCCTATTGTCCTAACTTGGCCGCTCTGGGTGCGACGGGCACGGCGTATCTGAATGCTTCTACCTCCAAACCCTCCGACTCGTTTCCTGGCCTGATGGCGCTCATGAGCGGCGGTTCGCCGCGCAGTGTCGGCGCTTTCTATGACGTAGCCTATGACCGCTCGCTCGCCCCGCCGAAAGTCACGACGGGTAACGGCGTAGCCGGCGGTCCTTGCGGCATCTCGTTTGGCGCGATCGGTACCACCACGGAGTTCGACGAAGGTATCGACATCGACCAGACCCAGCTTAACGGCGGCGCTCCTTCTGGAGACGGCGGCATCGCTTCCATCGACGCTGATCGTCTTGAGCGCGACCCCAAGCAGAATTGCGCCCCGGTGTACCCGTGGAATTTCGTTCGCACCAACACAATCTTTGGGGTGATTCACGCGGCCGGCGGCTACACCGCATGGTCGGATAAGCACCCGTCCTATTCCGCTGTGAGCGGTCCAGGCAATGGAACCAATGTTGACGATTACTACTCGCCTGAGATCAACTCCACCGTGGTCGCGCTGCCTGGCGTAGTCACTCCCACCGGCTTGCAGTGCAGCCCGATTCCCGATCCTTCGCAGACCGGCGCTTGGACCAACAGCTTCCAGAACATTCAGTGCTATGACACCCTGAAGGTCAATGCAATCCTCAACGAAATCGACGGCAAGACCCACAACGGTCAGGGCGGCGCCCCTGTCCCGACTATTTTCGGCATGAACTTCCAAGCCGTCAGTGTGGGTGAGAAGCTGATCGAGCAAAACGTTGGCACCGGCGGATACGTCGATGCCTCAGGCACGCCTACATCCTTCCTGGTGAACGAAATTCAGTTCGTCGACGCTTCCATCGGCGCGTGGGTCAACGAGTTGCGCAACCAGGGTCTACTGAACACGACCCTCATCATCATCACTGCCAAGCATGGCCAGTCGCCGATCGACCCCAATCGGTTCTTCCCGATTCCGGGACCGAACGGCAACAACGGCACATCGCCGGCGAACCTGATCGCTTCGTTACTCCCTTGGTCCGAGTCGCCGCTGAACCAGACCGGCATCGGTCCAACGGAAGATGACGTTTCGCTGCTCTGGCTGTCCTCATCGGCGCAGACTGGGAACGCTGTTTCCATCATCGAGCAGAATGCCAATCAAGCCGGCCTCGGAGAAATCTTCTACGGCCCGTCAATCACCACCATGTTCAACGCGCCGGGACTTCCGCCAACCGGTGATCCCCGCACCCCCGACATCGTCATCACGCCGAACTATGGTGTGGTGTACACCGGCAGCAGCAGTAAGTTGTCCGAGCACGGTGGTTTCTCGCACGACGATACCAACGTGATGATGCTGCTCTCCAACCCCAGCTTCACCCCCGGCGCGATCAACACTCCGGTGGAAACCATGCAGGTGGCGCCGACCGTGCTGCGCGCCCTCGGGCTTAATCCTTCCCAGCTGCAGTCGGTCCAGATTGAAGGAACGGCTGTGCTGCCGGCGACGCAGTTCTAGCCAGTCGAACGAGGTTGTCAGAGGAAAGCGGCGTCCCAACGTATCGGGACGCCGTTTTCGGTTTGTGCCTCGTCGCGCCTCCCCCTGCTATAGTGTTCACCCTAAGCGGGACGTACCCTCGGGAGGCCGCATGTCATCCGCAACGCCGTCGCCGGACAACCGCCAGCTCACCGTCCTCTGTTTGGCCAGCTATTACAAAGGCACGGACTTCATTCGCGAATGTCACCGCCAGGGATGCCGCACGCTGCTGCTTACGTCAAACAGCATCAAGGACGAGAAGTGGCCGAACGAGAGCATCGACGAAACTTTCTACATGCCTGACGTGCAAAAGGAATGGAAGCTGGAAGACGCCATCCTGGGCGTCAGCTACATGGCGCGCGAGGAGACCATCGATCGCATCGTCGCGCTGGACGACTTTGACGTGGAGACCGCAGCTACGCTTCGCGAGCACCTTCGCGTGCCCGGCATGGGCGACAGTACAGCGCGCTACTTCCGTGACAAACTGGCCATGCGTACTAAGGCGCGTGACGAAGGCTTGCTGGTGCCCGAGTTCATCCACGTTCTGAACTACGACCGGCTGCGCGAGTTTATGGACCGCGTGCCGCCGCCCTGGGTGCTGAAGCCGCGCTCGATGGCCGGCTCCATGGGCATCAAGAAGATTCACGACTCCGAAGAATTCTGGCGGTCTCTCGACACACTCGGCGACAGGCAGTCGTTCTATCTACTCGAGCAATATGTTCCGGGCGACATCTTTCACGTCGACGCCATCTTCTACGAGCGCGACCTGCTGTTCTCCATCGCCAGCCAGTACGGCCGCCCGCCGATGGATGTATCGCAGGAGGGTGACATCTTTACCACACGTACTTTGCCACTAGGCTCGAAGGAAGCCAAGCCGCTCATCGACATGAATCAGAAAACGATGAAAGCTTTCGGACTGGTGCGTGGCGTCTCGCATAGCGAATTCATACGCGGCCGCGATGACGGCAAGCTGTACTTCCTCGAGACCTCGGCGCGCGTCGGCGGCGCACACATCGTCGACCTGATCGAAGCGGCGACGGGTCTCAACATGTGGGCGGAGTGGGCGAAGGTTGAGATCGCCGGGGGCAAAGCACCTTACAAGCCGCCTTCGCCGAAGAAGGACGCGGCCGGACTGCTGGTATCGCTGGCAAGACAGGAGCGGCCGGACACCTCGGGCTACAACGATCCCGAAATCGTCTGGCGCATGAACGAGAAGAAACATCACGTGGGGCTGATCGTGAAGTCATCCGATCCCGCGCGCGTGCAGGAATTGTTGAAGAACTACGTCGAGCGCATGCGCCAGGAGTTCCTGGCATGGCAGCCGCCGCTGGAACGACCTAACTTCTGAATACGGCGACTTTCCGGTCGTCTGCCACGTTTGCGTCAACTGAAGAGCGGCTTAAGCTCCCGCAATGCTCGGATTACTCGCCGCCCAGCATCTGGCCTAGCGTTGGCTTGTGTTTCTCGCCTTTTGTCTTGCGCTTCTTTTCTGCCGGTTCGGCGCGCGTGGGCGGGGGCGTGCCGATGGTCGCGCGCGCAGCGGCCTTCACCGCGGATGCGGCGCGAAACGGCTTCGGCTTGCGAGGCTTAGACGGCATAAAGCAAATCCAGTCACAATAGAATACCCGACGATTACAATGGATTCGTTGTCGATCATCAGTACGAGTTGTCAACTCGACTGCACGACGTAAGTCAGTCCCTTTTTCCTGCGCATTCGATAATCCCTCCGCGCTCCAGGGCGCGACGATGGGGACATATGGGGAGGGCCCATGATCCGCGAAGATATTCTTCAGCAGTTCCCCGAGTTGTTTGGAAACAAGAAGGTCAATGGCCGGGAGGTCAACGTCGAACAAACCATTGCGACGTTGACGCGCGAGCTGCGCCCCGCTATTGCTGATGCCCTGAATGCCCGTCGTGCGCTGCTCCAGAGTGCCGAACCTGCACAAACGAAATACGCCTGGCCAAAGTGGGATGAGTCGTTCGAAGATCCAATCTCCAGAAGCTCGTGGACCTTTCGGCAGATCGTACAGGGCCTGATCGACAACTTTCTGGATCGGGAGAGCCAGCAGCGTTGGCGCCTTAACGATGAAGTTCCTGTCCCGGCCGACGTTCACCCGCTGCAAAATCCCGGGCTGGAGCTCACCGGCCCCTGGCATCCTCTGGACATGGCATTCAATGCATTAAACAGCAACGCACCAATGAATATGCCCGACTTCGAAGACGCGTCCCCCGCGCACTTCCAACCCGTCGGCGCGGACGGAAAGCAACCCGTCGCAGCATTCGCCGCATTGCAGAACGCCAAACAGATCTTCGAGGGCGCGTGGAATAGCAAGTCCTACGATGTGGTAAAGAAGGGTAAGACGCGTTCATACAAAATCGATCGCGAAGCCAGGAAGTGGCCGACACGCCTGTTTCGCCCACCCAGCATTCACATCGTCTACGAGCACATCACCGTCGACGAGCAGCCCGTTCCCGGCATCATCGCGGTAATCGTTCTGATGGTGCTCAACGACTACGACGCGCTCAAACGCCTGGGCACTGGCCTCTACTTCTACATCCCCAAGATGCAGACTCCACGCGAAGCGCTCATCGTAGAGAAACTGCTGTCGCAGGTGGAAGCGATCATCGGCGTCCCGGCAGGCACGTTCAAGATCAAGATTTTGTATGAAGAGGGCAATGGCGGCCGCTATCTCCCGGCAATTGCGTGGACGTTTCGGCGTCGGCTGCTGGGAACTAACGTCGGCCGCTGGGATTACCTCGGCAGCCTGATCGAAATGTGGAAGGACGACCCGAGCGGCGTTTTCCCCGATCCGCAAACCATCGGGATGGCGTCGCCGAACATGATTGCCTACCAGCGCTACAACGCGCTGACAATGCTGATGGCGGGCATGAAGCATGGCGAACTGACACAGGGTGCGCCCATCGGTGGAATGGCCGCGGTCATGATCTATCAGTCGAGCGATACCTACGGCCGTTCCCGCTATAACCCGGTCGCGATGCGCGCTATCGTGGTCGACAAGCTCCGCGAACGACTGCTGGGGCTGATGTTCGTCCCCGACGACGCAAAGCAGGCAGACATCGGTATCACGCTCGACGATATTCTTGCCGGACGCTCAAAGGGCAAACTTTACGACGCCTATCGTCAGAGTTGGGTGGCCAGCCCGGAGAGCGAGTATGTGGCCGCTGGCAATGCACCGTTGCAAACTCCAGTTGAGCGATTGCAGGCAATGCTGGACGCGCCGCGTCAGACCGCCGACGCGAACGGCAAAGCTGTCCCCACGGTTGCGAGTGGCTTAGCTGAATCCGAGAAAGCGTTGCTGGAATCGCGCGGCTTGGTGAACGCGCAAGGCAAGATCACGCCGAGCATCATCGTCAAAGCGACGATGGACACGCCGGAGAAACTGCTCAGCCCGGCTCTGTGGAACGCCATCTACGGCGTGCCCAAGGGCGACATCACCATCGAGCACATCCAGCACGCGTTCTATATGGCCGCCAATTACGGCTTCCAGATTCTCAATGGCAACTTCGCCGCCGCCATTGACGATTACGAACTGAAGCAGCGTTTTATGAACGACCTGGCTACCTACCGCATCGATGTCTCATGGTTGTGGACGCTGGTGCAGCACCGGGCTGGAATCACCAAGGACGGTTTCCTCCAGCGGCCGGCGTTGACGGAAGACGGCGTTGTGCTGGCGCCAAGCGCTGAGAAAGTAGCAGCCGGAACTCGCTTCTCACCGGAGCTGTTCCAGAAGGTATTCGATTATCACAATGAATGGACGGCGGAATTCTTCGCCGAGTTGGATCGCCGCGGCGATCGCGGTCGCTTTGACCGAACGAAAGCCGGCGTCATCATGGAGTTGCTGAAGCGGCAGCTGCTTTCGCCGCATTATCTGCAACACAGCGCGCGCGTGCTATTCATCCTGGCCGAGGCAGGCGACACAGAGCGCAAGCAGATACTCGAGGCCATCTTCGATCTTTCGCGTGACGAACTCGTGAAACGAGTGAAGGCCGGCAGCATGCAGGCTTCAGCACTTGTAACGCGCGATTACGTGTACGACATCCTACCGGAGAAGCAGTGACTCTTGACGAGCGTCATACCGAATTCGCGCCGGTGCCTGGGGAAGCTCGATCTGGATGATTGTCATCACGAGGAGGCCTCCAGGCCGACGAGGGGTATGCTGTTCGACCGAAGCTGAAGGGACTTGATGTTAAGGCACTGCGCTTCGTGCCCGCGTCGTTCTCGTCCCGATTTGCACAACGCCGCACAGCTTTCCCAACGTTACTTGCATGAAGTGATTGCCGCCATGGTTGCGGACCGACGCGCCTCAAGCTAGATTCGAAGCTGTGATCCCAGAGCCCGATACATGTCCGCTGTGCGGCGGCACCGGATGGCAAACTGTAGCCCGTGGCAAAGAGCGCGAGGCTGTGCGCTGCGAGTGCCGCGTGAAGGGCCGCGGCGATCGCCTGCTGGCGGCCGCGAATATTCCCGCCCGCTATGAGCACTGCGACCTCAGCAACTTCGAATACGATCCAGACGCTAGAAGCCAAGCCAGCATCGGTGACGCTCGAATGTTTGCCGGCCGCTTCGTGGAGGAGTATCCGATCGAAAAGACCGGAATCCTCTTCGTGGGCACGGTTGGCGTCGGCAAGACGCACCTTTCGGTTGGCATCCTCAAGGCGCTCATCCGCGAGAAGGGTATGCACTGCCTCTTCTGCGATTATCGCGAATTGCTCAAGTCGATCCAGAATTCCTACAACGCCTCGGTCCAGGCGACCGAGATGCAGATCCTGCGGCCGGTCTTCGACGCCGAGGTCCTCGTCCTCGACGAGCTGGGGGTAGTGCGCAGCACCGAGTGGGTTTTCGACACCGTTAACTACATCCTCAACAGCCGCTACAACGAAAACAAAACCACCATCATCACCACTAACTTTCCCGACAAGCCCGAACAGGACAAACTCGAAATCGATAATCTCAGCAACCGTTCTGCCGCCGACCGGGCCGCACGCCGTGAGACGCTGGGCGACCGCATCGGCGAACGAATGCGCTCACGCCTGCACGAGATGTGTAAGAAAGTCGAGATCGAAGGCCCGGATTACCGCGAATCCTCCAAGCGCGCGCAGTTCCAACGCCTCAGCGCACCAAATAAAATCTCGCTGCGAAACAGTAAAAGCAGGGATTAGGACTCAGAGACTACGGGGCAAGAGCCTAGGGTCTGGGGATCAGATATTAGCGAACGCGGACGTACAACAACCAAGGTACGTCCGGGTGTTGCGTCGCGCCTTGCCTACATGAATTGTCATCCTGAGCGCAGCGGCCGCCCGGTTTTCCGCCGCCGTACTTGCGGCGGGCGGACACGGGGTCGAAGGATTTGCGATTCGCGCCCTAAGGCAAACTCTTCCCGCTCCGTCCAATCGCTCGCTTCGTTAAGTTCTAACCCCCGGCCCCTGACCTCTGACCCTAATCCCTCCCACTCGACTAAAATCTACCCGTGCCCACGCAGCGTGTAGAGTTCCTTCCCGAGCGTGATTCCGAGCTGTTTGCCGCAGCTGCGGCGAGTGCGGCCGTGTTCGTCCTCCGCGGCGAAGAGGGAAGCGAACCTTACGTCGGGAAGACCTCGAACCTGCGGCGTCGCCTGCAGCGGCTTTTGGGAACGGTACATGGACAAACGCGCAAGCTGAGCCTACGCGATCGCGTGCGATGGGTGGAATGGTCACCTGCGGGCTCTGATTTTGAAGCTTCGTTCCTGCTCTACCAGACGCTGCGCCGCGAGTTTCCCAAGACCTACGACAAGCGGCTCCGCTTTCGCTTCGCTCCGCTGATTAAACTCATCCTCGACAACCCTTACCCACGCGCGACCGTCACCACCCGTATTGCCGGAATGAAGAGCAACGCCCAGTACTTCGGGCCATTCCCCACGCGTATGGCCGCGGAGAAGTTCTGCAATGATGCGCTTGACCTGTTCAAGATGCGCCGCTGCGTTGACGATCTCCATCCCGATCCCGCCTTCCCCGGCTGCATTTATTCCGAGATGAAGATGTGTCTGGCGCCGTGCTTCCAAGGCTGCACCGACAATGAATACGCGGCGGAGGTTGCGCGCGTGCAGGAATTCTTCGCGACCGGCGGGCAGTCGTTACTGAGAGAATTAGAGCGCCAGCGTGACGAAGCCTCCGCCAATCTAGACTTTGAAGGCGCTGCGGCAACGCATGCACGGATCGAGAAGATCAAGACGGTCACCGCCCAGCTCTCGGAGATCGTGCGCCGCCTCGACGAAATTAATGGCGTGATGATTCAGACGGCGTCCGAGCGCGATTCCGTGACGCTGTTCAAAATTGCCGGTGGGAGAATCTGCGATCCCGTGCAGCTCGATTTCGGTAAGCAGGCTGAAGCCTCGCAAGTGGGTTCCAAACCGCAATCGATGGAGTCGCGCATCACGCAGGCACTTGCGGGAGTTGAGCCGCCAAAGCTGCGCAGTGCGCTGGAGTGGATGGAGCATCTCGCCTTGTTGAAGCGCTGGTACTATCGCACCAGCAAGGTCGGCGAACTATTTCTTGACGAGCCCGGAGGCGAGTTGCCCATGCGGCGCGTGGTGCGGGGCGTCTCGCGCGTCTTTCGAGGCGAACGGGCCACCGGCGATCTGAGCGAGACGGCCGGCGATTATTGGCAGTTCCGTGCCCGTGAGGCCGGCATCTCCGAAAAGCAGTGAATCGCTACAATCTTCGAATGAGCTCTCAAACCAAGAGCTGGAATTCCGAACTCTATCAGTCCAGCCACTCGTTCGTCTGGGAATATGGACGCGACCTACTGGGGCTTCTGGCTGCTAAACCGGATGAGCGCATCCTCGATCTTGGCTGTGGCACCGGACAGCTGACAGCCGAGATCGCTAATTGCGGCGCGCTGATGACGGGTGCCGACTCATCGGCTGAGATGATCGCCAGAGCTCGCAAGAATTATCCCGCCGTAAGTTTCGACGTGGCCGACGCAACGAAGCTTCCTTATAGAGAAGAGTTCGACGCCGTCTTCTCCAACGCCGCGTTGCACTGGATTCGCGATCAACCCGTCGCCGTTAGATCGATTGCCCAGGCGCTCAAGCCCGGCGGGCGTTTGGTCTTTGAGATGGGAGGCCACGGCAATCTTCAGCAGGTGCTCGACGCCGGTTGCGCGGCCATGCGCTCTCTCGATGTCAAGAACCCGGAAGCGCTCATTCCCTGGTATTTCCCCACGGTCGGCGAGTACGCGTCACTGCTGGAATCTGCGGGCTTCGATGTGAAGGTGGCTCTGCATTTCGATCGTCCGACAACGCTGGACGATGGCGAACGTGGATTGGCGAATTGGATCGAAATGTTTGCCGGCTTCGCTCTCAACGCCGTTTCCGCTAAACAGAAGCGGGAACTCATCGCGCGTTGGGAAGCGTCGGCACGGCCGAAGCTCTTCCACGACGGCGTCTGGACCGCCGACTACAAGCGTTTGCGCATGGTCGCGCTGAGGACCTGAATGACTTTGCCCATGAGTTCCGAGACCTCATCTCCCGGCAAAGCCGCTACCGGTTTAGAGAAACTCACGGCGACACAGCTGCGCGCGGCGCGTCCGCTTTCGCGCGAGTTCTTCAATCGCGATCCCGTAACCGTTGGACGCGAGCTGCTGGGAAAGCTGTTGATCCGCCGCGAGGGACGCCGACTGCTGGCTGGACGGGTGGTCGAGGACGAGGCGTACCTCGGCAGCGAAGATCCGGCGGCGCACGCCTTTAGGGGGAAGACTGCCCGCAATTCTGTGTTGTTCGGACCGCCTGGCCACGCCTACGTTTATTTCATCTACGGCAATCACTATTGTCTGAACGTCTCCTGTATGCCGGAGGGTTATGGCGAGGGTGTTCTATTCCGCGCTCTCGAACCGGTCTACGCGACCGAGGCCATGGCCCAGGCTCGCGGTGTCGATCTTCCCACACCAGCGACTATCGCCCAGTTACGCATGATCTCCAGCGGCCCGGGACGCATGTCAGAGGCGCTCGGCATCACGCGCCTCCGCGACAACGGCAAGGATCTGACAACGTCGGAGTCGGACCTGTGGCTGGCCGATGACAGCTTTCGTCCGGAGAAGATAGTTGCCACGTCGCGCATCGGTATTACCAAAGCCGTCGAGCGGCCGTTGCGATTCGTGATCGCTGGAAACGCCTTCGTTTCAGGCAAACGATCGCTTTAACGAAAATCCCGCCTCATCCCATGCCGCTAGCTCGAGCACTCAGGCTGACCTAATTTTTTCATGGCACAGTGATTGAGCCCAATGCCGAGTCGTAGTACTCTTGTTCGGCTCGAAACTGAGGAGGTTGCTCATGCTGAGGATGTCGGCAATTCTGAAGATCATCGCATGCGGTTTTGTCGCACTGTTTTCTTTGCCGCTGGCTAACGCGGTAACCCTGCACAATTACCACTGCGGAACAGGTGAAGGGTACGTAAGCGGTCTCACCAAAGATGGCCAGGGCAACTACTACGGCGTATCCGCCCTGGGCGGCGGTGGCAACGTTGGAGTTGCATTCGAGCTGAGCCCAAACGGCCAGGGTGGCTGGAGTTGCAGCGTCATCTACACCTTCGTCGGGTCGGGCGACGGTGCGAATCCTGAATCTACGCTGGTAATGGACGCTCACGGCAATCTCTTCGGGACGGCGACTTCAGGCGGATTCAGCGGTGCGGGGACTGTTTTTGAGCTATCACAACAAAATGGCGCCTGGTCCATCAGCAACGCTTACGAATTCACTGGCGGCGCTGATGGTTCGTATCCGATGGGCGCGCTGGCAATCGACGCAGCAGGAAATATCTATGGAGCCACCGAAGCGGGAGGCATTCAAAACGGCGGCACGGTTTTCGAAGTGATACCGAGTACGAATCAACTGACATTGAAGACGCTGCACACGTTCGGCTCCCCGTCAGACGGGTATCGCCCATTCGGCGGCGTGATCATGGACCGCGGCGGCAATCTTTATGGCACGACGTGGCAGGGGGGCGTGGGCGGCAACGGAATCGTGTTCAAGCTACGGCCGGCGGGACCAGGATGGATCGAGAACATTCTGTATGCATTCAGCGCGCCCGGACAAGGCGGGCCGGAGAGTGCGCCATCATTCGATAACCAAGGTGCTTTGATCGGCTCGGTCGTTACCGGTGCCGTGTACAGGCTGACGCCTTCACCCACATTTCCCCGAACCGTCGAGCAGCCCTGGAATATCACTTGGCTCTACACGTTTCCCAACCAGTCGAATTTGGCTGAGGGCTTCATGCCGATCGGTGCACCGATCATGGACAGCGCCGGCAACATTTATGGAACAACATCGGAAGGCGGCAACACGAATTTTTGTTCGCCGGTCGGCTGCGGCGTGGTGTATAAGCTCACGCCATCTCACGACAACGGACCTACAACGTATACAGAAACTGTTCTTTGGACCTTCCAGGGTTATCCAAATGGCCAGGAGCCGGATGCCATCCTGACGCTGGAGAGCTCTGGCAGCTTCCTCAGCACGACAGGTACCGATGGACCGTTCGAGCTGACGCCGTAGCCTCGTATCCCACTACGCGGGATCATGCCAGCCGCCGATGTCCGCCGCCAGCTCGCGCGAGTCCGGCGGACCCCACGTGCCCGGCTGATAAAGTTCCGTGGGACAGCAATCGCCGAGAATCGGATCGACGATCGCCCAGGCCGCCTCCACCGCATCCTGCCGCACAAATAGCAGCTGGTCGCCCTTCATTGCGTCGGTCAGCAGCCGTTGATACGCGTCCATCTCATCGTTGCTGGTGTACTTCACTGCCGACAGCTCGACAGGCATCGGCACCATCAGTGGACCCGGGCGCTTCACTCGGCCGCCCAGGCTCAACTCGATGTCAGGTCCGAGACGGAAGCGGAAGTAATTGCGTCCGTCGCCGCCCATCTTGCTCAATGGGGGCTTGCGCAACTTCACAAAAACTTCCGTTGCCGTCATCGGCAGGCGCTTGCCGGCGCGAATCAGGAACGGCACGCCCGCCCAGCGCCAGGAATCAATCTCCAGACGCACTGCGGCGAACGTCTCCACGTCGGAGTGGGGCGACACGCCGGGTTCGTCGCGATAGCCTGCAAACTGTCCGCGCACGATGTTCGCCGGACTCAATGGCGGAATCGTACGGAAGATCTTCACCTGCTCGTCGCGAACCGAGTCCACATACATCGTGGTCGGGGGCTCCATCGCCAGGAACGCGACCACCTGCAGCATGTGGTTCTGAATGACGTCGCGAATCGCGCCCGCCTCTTCGTAGAATTTTCCACGGCCTTCGACGCCGAACGCTTCCGCCATCGTGATCTGCACGCTGTGAACGTAGTTGCGATTCCAGATGGGCTCCAAGAAGCTATTGGCGAAGCGGAAGATGAGCAGGTTCTCGACCGCTTCTTTGCCTAAGTAGTGATCGATGCGAAAGATATTCTCTTCGGGAAATGCCTGGTGCAACGTATCGTTCAGTTTGCGTGCGGTGACCAGGTCGCGGCCAAAAGGTTTCTCCAGGATCACGCGCGCATTCTTGGCGCAGCCGGATTTTGCCAGTCCTTTCACTACCACCGGGAACGTGCTGGGCGGAATCGCAAGGTAGTGGGTGGGCAGTTGTGCCTCGGCCAGCTTGGCGTGTAGCGTCTCGTAGGTCTTGTCGTCCTTGTAGTCGCCGTCGACGTAGTCCAGTAGCTCACACAGCTTCTCGAAAGCTTCGGGGTCCACGCCGCCACCGTATTGGGCGCAGCTATCTTTGGCGCGAGCCCGTAACTGATCGACAGTCCACCCGGACTTCGCGACCCCGATGACAGGCACGTTCAGCGTGTTTTGCCGCACCATGTCCTGCAAGGCCGGAAAGATCTTCTTGTAGGCAAGATCGCCGGTTGCGCCAAAAAATACGAATGCGTCAGAGTGAGCTGCCATCGATTCCTCTAGCGTAAGGTCACGGGATTCAGATGCGCCGCAGCTCCGGAGGTCGCGCGAGGCGAAACCATCTTCCGGCACGGCTCCAGAATCCGCCGAACCAGTTTATCTGTCGAAGAGCTTTAGCGGTAGCCGAGCGCTTGTGAATAAGCTGTAAACAGGGCGACGGTGACCTCCTTCCAGGTGCGGCCGGGGCACGGGAGAACAATTCTCTCCTGTACCATAGAGCCAGCATCGATGAGTTTTCCTGCACCGATTTCGAATTTCAGCGAACGCGTTCTCGAGTTCGATCAGCTGCGTCAGTTGCTGGCCGCGTACACCGCTTCGCCTCTGGGCCGAGAGCGAGTGACACAGCTTACGCCCTCGCACGATCGTCCATGGATCGAGCGCCAGCAGCAGCTCACGCAAGAGTTGCGCGGCTATCTGCGCGCCGGCGGTCGCTTCGATTTCCACGGCCTGCTCGACCCCACGCAGTTGATTAACAAGTCACGTATCGCAGGAGCCGCGCTGGAGATTCTCGAGATCCGCGATCTGCTGCTGCTGGCCGATCGTGCCTCGGAGTGGCGCGAGATCGCGCTGCATCCGGCAGCAAACATCGCCGAAAATTGGCACGCAGTCCTCGAGCTGTCAGAAACAATCACCGACCTATCCCCACTACTGCGCTATTTCGCGAACAAGATCCTGCCCGACGGAACACTCGATGACAAGGCATCGCCCGAACTGGCGCGCATCCGGCGAGACATCGAGAAGCAGAAGCGCGCCATCCAGGAATCGCTGCGCGGATACCTGCGTCGGCTGTCGGAAGGCGGAGCGGTGCAGGAAGAACTGGTCACCATTCGCGGCGAACGCTTCGTCATTCCAGTGAAGGTTGAGCAGCGCAGGCGAGTGCAGGGCGTGGCGCACGGAGCGTCTTCAAGCGGGCAGACCGTCTTCATCGAGCCGCTGGAGACCATCGAGCAGAACAACGACCTGGTGCGACTTCTGGAAGATGAGCAGGCTGAGGTTCATCGCATCCTCCTCGACATGACCGCGCGGCTGGGCGAACACGCCGGCGCGTTATTGCAGGCGGTCGACACACTGGCGGAACTGGAGCTGCAGTTCGCCAAGGCGCGTTTCGCCGAAGACTATGACTGTGTTGCCGTCAAGCTACTGGAGTCCAGCGATGCATTGAACTCCGACGCGCTGATTCTGCGTCAGGCGCGGCATCCGCTGCTGGAGCGCACGTTAAAGCCGAAGGGACTGGCGGTAGTCCCGATAACGGTGGAGTTGGACGGCGCCGACCGCCAGGTGATCATCAGCGGGCCGAACACCGGCGGCAAAACGGTCGCGCTGAAGACCACAGGACTGCTGGCACTGATGGCACAGTCGGGTGTTCCTGTTTCCGCCGAGCGCGCCGAATTGCCGATCTTCGACGCCGTCTTTGCGGACATCGGAGATTATCAGTCGATCGAGCAGAACCTCTCGACGTTTTCCGCTCACGTCACCAATATCGATTTCATCTCGCATCGCGCGACCGCCCAGTCGCTGGTGCTGCTGGATGAGTTGGGTTCAGCCACCGATCCCGAAGAAGGAGCAGCGCTGGCAGTTTCCATCGCTGACCATTTCCGGCGCGCCAAATGTCTCAGCATCATCTCGACCCACCACACCGCGCTGAAGGTCTACGCCGCGAATACCCCCGGCGTACTGAACGCCGCGGTTGGCTTCGATGAGCACACGCTGGCGCCGACCTACGAACTGCGTATCGGCGTGCCGGGACCTTCAGCAGGCATCAACATCGCACAGAAGCTCGGGCTCAACCCAGACATTGTGGGAGCGGCTCGACAGCGCCTGACGTCTCAGGCGCAGGATGTCTCGAAGTTCCTGGACCGCCTGCATACCGAGCTGCGCCAACTCGACACCGAGCGCTCCGAGCTGCGAGCCCGCGAGCAGGAAGTCGCGCGCCTGAAGAGCCATCTGGACAACGAAGGCCGCAAGGAGCAGCGGGAGAAACTGCGCGAGCTGGAGAAGAAAGTCGACAGCCTGCTGCACGACTTCGAGTATCGCGTACGCGAGACTGTCAATGCCGTTCAAGACCGTGCGCAGGCCCAGAAGCTGTCGAAGGATGCCGAACGCCGCATCGCCAAGATGCGCCGCGAATTTCGCGAGCAGTTCGACTCAACCGTCGTTGCCCACAGTACGGGCGCCGATGCGGGCGATCCGAACGCGCAACAGCACATCGTCAAGCAGGTATCGATCGGCGACCTTATTCGGCTGCGTTCACTCGGCCGCGACGGTAAGGTGCTGCGCTACTTCGATGATGACAGTTTCGAGGTGGCCGTCGGACCAATGAAGATGAAAGTCGCTCGCGATGACATTGCCAGCGTTGTCGCTCAGGCCGGCGGCAATCCCGTGCAGGCGGCGCGCTCACGCGGCATCAATGTTTCTCTGGCTCGCGAAGACGACAGCGTGCCCACGGAGATCAACGTCATCGGCCAGACCGTCGACGAAGCCACTCAGGCCGTCGAGAAATTCGTCGACCGCGCGTTTCTCGCCGGCGCCGTGCGCTTGCGCGTAGTACACGGCAGCGGCATGGGCATCCTGCGCAAGGCGTTACGGCAATTCCTGAAGAGCCATCCGCATGTGGCCACCGTCAGCGAGCCTCCACAGAATGAAGGCGGTGGCGGCGCTACGGTGGTGGAGCTGAGAACGTAAGATTGGAATTAGGCGTTAGTTTAAGACCTGGGTCATACTGATTCGCTCTCAAGCCAGAGGTAAGAGTATGTCTGATTTTTGCTCCCACTATCTCGACGAGGTGTTTCGCGTTCTGCGCGGCCACAAGCGTCTGGCCGACGGCGCCATCGCGCAGCTCAGCGACGAGCAGTTCTTTGCCGCGCCCGCACCCGAGGACAATAGCGTCGCCATCATCGTGAAGCATGTGGGCGGGAACTTGCACTCACGCTTTACCGACTTCCTGAACTCCGACGGCGAAAAGCCTGACCGCAATCGCGATCAGGAATTCCTCATGACGGGCGACACCAACCGCAACCAGATCCTCGACTGGTGGGAGCAGCAGTGGCAGTTGCTCTTCGATACCATCAATTCTCTCCAGCCGGAGGATTTGGAAAGGACCATTACCATCCGGGCGCAGCCTCACACAGTTTTGCAGGCGCTGCAGCGAGCGGCGGCACATCTGGCCTATCACACCGGACAGATCGTCTGGCTCGCCAAGCACTGGAGGGGCGCGGAGTGGCAGACGTTGAGCGTTCCCAAAGGCCAAAGCGAGCAGCACAATACCCGCATGCGGGAGAAGTACAAACCCCAAACGTAAGCTGCAATGTTCGCTGGCCTGCCCGTTCTGATTGCGGATGAATCTCTCTGACCGCATCTATCTCGCGATGCATGTCGCCCTGGCGTTGTTCGTATGCGTCCGGCACGAGCACGTGCCGCACTGGCCTGGCTATCTGCTCTGGAACCTCGCTTGCGTCGCAGCAATCCTCCTGCTGGCGCGCAAACAGCATGACGGCTACGCGTGGCAGTTCGCACACGACTGGCTGCCGGCAATCTTTTTCATCACCGTGTTCGAGCAGGTGTCGTTCCTGTCGCTCGCTCTGCGTGGCGAGTGGCAGAACAGCCTCATTATCCGGCTGGAATTCCATATCTTCCATCGAGTTCCCATGGATTGGATGCACGAGCATGCCAGCAACTGGGTGATCGAGTTTCTGGAGTTCGGCTATTTCGCCTTCTATCCGCTCTACCCCGTTGTGGGAGGTCTGCTCTGGGTCTGGCGCGGGCGGCCACTATTTGGGTCGGCGTTCCGTCGCCTGACCGACACCTTAAGCGTGGGATACGCGATTTGCTACACGACGTATCTGCTCTTCCCAACCCAGAGCCCGGCCAATCGCGTGGGCGTGCAGCAGATCGGCAGCACGCACGGCGGTGTCTTCGAGCGGGCCGTCCGCGATATCCAGAACCACGCCGGCGTTCACGGCAACGCCTTCCCCAGCGCTCATATCATGCTGGCCTTTGTGGTGCTGATGTTCGCGTATCGCTACCTGCCGCGGGTCGCGCCCTGGCTGCTGTTTCCTGTCCTGCTGATGTGCGTGGGAGCGGTCTACGACGGGTATCACTACACGACCGATGTGGTAGTGGGTGGAGTGATTGGAATTGTGCTGAGCTCAATCGGAACCCGGTTTGGCGAATAGCGAAAAGCGAACGGCGACAGCGAGCAAACAAGCAAAACCCTCTCCCGGCGGAGAGGGTTTGAAATTCGCAGGCCGAGAATTAGGCCTTGGTGACTTTGCCGCTGCGCAGGCAGTTGGTGCAGACGCGCATGCGCTTCGCGCCATTCGGCACTTTGGCCTTGACCGGCCGCAGGTTCACGTTCCAGCGGCGACGGCGCGTGTTGTGCGCGTGGCTGATGTTGTTACCGGATTGCGGCCCTTTGCCGCAGATTTGACAAACTTGTGCCATGAGTTGCTCCAGACGATTGCCAAGCTGGCTGGGTAAACTACGATTATAGCGGGTTTTGGCGCAATTCGGCAAGGCAGCGAGCGTTTCGTTGGCTTTACGTGTCAACGTTCAAGAGCTTGCGGCAATCGCAAGACTTAATCCCCAAAGCTGGGCACT
Organism: Verrucomicrobiia bacterium; assembly: GCA_035482295.1. Taxonomy (GTDB): domain Bacteria; phylum Acidobacteriota; class Terriglobia; order Terriglobales; family Acidobacteriaceae; genus Bog-257. Next base: position 9,093 of record DATHQX010000177.1, on the reverse strand, counting down.
CAATGACTTCAATCAACATGGTGAAACTGGCCGTTACATTTCTGGTATTTCCAAGTATTCAGTGCGCGCAGACGGCTTCTTCCCCGGCCTATTCCTTCACGTTGACTGTGCTCAGCGCCAAAGTCCTGAACAGCCAAACTGGACCGACAACTCAGGCCGTGGGCTTCCTGTCCAACGATCTACAGAAACAGCCGCTGCGGATGCTTTGCGATACCGCGATGTCCGACAAAGGCCCCGATGGTAGACCAAACACGTACCCCGCCCGCTACGGTCTTCAAAGTGGCTGGAAGAGCCCAAAGCACATTTGGATCTACGCAAGGGAGCCAGGAAAGCTCAGCATGAAGGAATACCGGTGCACCGTACTGGACAAGTCCGAGTGATATTTGGGAGCAAGCTATCGGTCAGCGGATATTCGGCAGGTCGCGGTTCAGTTCGCGCGCCAGCTTGCGCTCATGCCGCAGGCGCAATGGCCGCCAATACGTAATCAGCCCGGAGGCCGCGATTGCCGCCAACAAAAGAAAGCTGCTCACGCCATAGAACACGCTGGGCGCCTTGGTCGTTGCAATCCGCTCCAACACCTGCACGTTCTTCGGTTTCAGCGTAAGCGCAAAGGCCAGCGTAAGCATGCCCATGCCAGCCAACAAGTTGGTGACGTTCTTCGCCCAACGTCCGGTCGCGTGATACTGCGCAAACAGGGCAAAGCCGCAAAACACCAATCCCCCAATCAGAAGAAAGTTGGAAACGATAGCGATGGAGTCGCGGATATCCACGTTGGGTTAGACGCCTATGGCCAACAGTAGGTTGCGGGAGAGTTGCCGGCCACAACACTCGCCGCCATTAAGCCGGCCTTCAGCTTTACAGCTCTACAATTCGGCATAGGATAGGGCGTAATGCGTGTCCTGATCGTGGAAGACGAGCGTCGCCTGGCGGAGAACGTCGCCCGAGCGCTGCGTGAGAGCGCCGGCTACGCCATCGACATGGCCTTCGATGGCGAGGAAGGTCTGTTCATGGCGGGCTCCAATCCGTATGACATGATCATCCTCGATCTCATGCTGCCGAAGCTGGACGGCCAGACGGTGCTGCACAAAATCCGGCTGTCGGGCTCGGGAGTTCCGGTGCTAGTCCTGACCGCGCGCGACGAGAAGGAGTCGGTGGTCAAGCTACTCAACGCCGGCGCCGACGACTACATCGCCAAGCCATTCGACCTCGGCGAACTTATGGCGCGGGTGAAGGCGTTGATCCGGCGCGGCAAAGGACAGAGCGCAGCGGTGCTGAAGGTTGGCGACCTGGAGATCAGCACCTCGGACCTGACCGTCCGCCGCAAAGGCAAGCCGGTGAACCTGACCGCGATGGAATATCGCGTTCTGGAGTATCTCGCACATCGTCCCGGCGCGGTCGTTTCCAAAACCGAACTGCTCGAGCACCTCTACGACTTCAACTGGGAGCGCTTCAGCAATGTCATCGAAGTCTACATCTCCGGACTGCGTCGCAAGCTCGACGACGCGGGCGACAGCAAGCTGATTCATACCCTGCGCGGGCAGGGATACATGTTGCGTGCCTAAGATGCCAAGGACTTCGATTCAGCGACGACTGATTGCCGCGGTTGTGATCTCGCAACTGCTGCTGGCGGTCGCGCTCGCCAGCGTCGCGGTGTATTTCACGTGGCGCCAGCTACGCGAAGCCTTCGACTCGCAGCTGCGTGGACGCGCCATGACCATCGCGGCGCTGGTGCGTTACTCCGAGGAGGAACATCCGCGACTAATCTTTGAGGACGACATGGTCCCGCCGTCGCTGGAGAAAGATCACACCGACCTCTACGAGGTGCGCGGCAGCGACGGGCATCTGATCGCACGCTCGCCCGACTGGCCAGCCGATCTGAAGCCGACGCCCAGGAAAAACCACCCGCACGCGAACTTTGATCTCGCCGGCGTGGATTATCGCGCCGTCTTTCTCGAAAAGCTGCCGGTGCTGGATCGGGAGCCCGACATTCCGCCTGGCGACGTACTGAACGTGATCTATGCAGCCCCTACCGAGGAGATGACCCGCGCGGTTATCTTTGCCGGTGCCGGTATCGCGGTCGGAAGCATGATTCTACTAGCGATCACGGCGGTCTTATCCGTGTGGGCGCTACGCCGCAGTTTGCAGCCTCTGGCAGAACTCGCGGGCAGCGCGTCGGCGATCTCGACCGCGAATTGGGAGCTGAATCCCAGCGATGCCGCGCGCGAGACCATGGAACTGGCGCCGCTCACCCAGGCGATGACGACTATGCTGTCGGGACTGCATCGCGCCTTCGATCAGCAACGCGAATTCCTGGCCAACGCAGCCCACGAGCTGAAGACGCCGGTTGCCATCCTTAAATCGACCTTGCAGTCTTTGCTGCAACGGCCACGCGAAACTGAAGAGTATCGTGCCGGTCTAGAGCAGGCGCTGGAAGACATGGCGCGCCTGGAGAAATTGCTGCACTCCATGTTGCGGCTGGCGCGCGCCGAGCAGTGGGCCGCCGGCAGCGTGCGCCGCGATCTGGAAGTAATCGAAGTGGCGTCTACCTGCCAGAGTGCGATTGACCGTCTGGCGCCGATTGCACGCGAACGCAATGTGAGCATCGAGCTCAACAAAGACGGAGCCATGCCGATCCGCGCCGATGCCGAGGACCTGGAACTGGTCTGGGCTAACTTAGTGGAGAACGCCATTCGCTTTACCCCTGAGGGTGGTCGTGTTCAGGTGCGGCTGCACGCCAACAACGGCAACGGCATCGTTGAAGTTGAAGATAACGGGCCGGGAATGTCGCACGACGAGCTGGCGCATATCTTCGAGCGCTTCCATCGCGGCGATAGCTCGCGCGCGAGAGAGACCGGCGGCTACGGATTGGGACTTGCGATTTCGAAGGCGCTGGTGGAAGCATACGGAGGCACCATCAAGGCGGACAGCACTCCCGGCCAGGGTACGCGGATGAACGTCTCGCTCCCGCTCAGAACCTGAAGTCGATCCCCATGTTCTGTGCCATCTCGCGGGTGGCATTGCGGAACTGCCCCGGACTGCTGATGAAGCTGGACTGTCCGCCCGTACTCGACGACAGCGCCTGCAGGCGATAGCGACCGTCCATCTCGTTCACATCCAGACCAATGCAGAAGATGCGGACGCCGGCCGCGTTGATCTCTGCCGACGTTTGCAGCGGAGACGAGTGGCTGTCGATGTTCTTGCCGTCCGAAACCACCAGCAGAACCCGGTTGGGATACTTGGCGATGCGCGCCAGATGTCCCGCGGAAAATGCGATGGCGTCATCCAGCACCGCGCCCTTCTGGGGCTTGATGCTCTCCATCGCCTCCTCCAGCGCGTGCGGATCGGTAGTCAGATCCTGGTTGAAGACCAGGTTGTTGTCGTAGGTGAGGATGAACGCTTCGTCCTGATCGCTCATGTGGCGCAGCATGTCGATCAGACTGTTGACCACTGCGGATCGGTTTTCCTTGGTGGTAAGCGAGGTCTCCACCAGAATCCCGAGCGACATCGGGCCTGTAGTCGCAGGTACGCGACGCCGTTGGATGACGGGCGGATTCGCTGTGTCTGCCCAAACCGAAGGCGCGGGTTTCGTGTTAATCGGAGTCGCGGCCGGAGGAGTTTTGATCGACGCGTTGCGGACCGGCGTCGCCGTTTTCTGTGCGGGATGGGCGGGAGCCGTCGGCGGCGTTGGAGGATTCAACGATGCCATTGCGGTGTACGCCTGGCGCTGAGGTTCATTGCCGGCAGGCTTCGCCGAAGCGAGAAAATCGTTCCAGTCGCTGCTGCTGCCTCCGTCCTTCACATAGCGTGCGCGAGCATATCGCGCTATCTCGAGTCCCTGCGGCGTGCCTTGCGACAGATCCACCGCTCGCGCCAGATACCAGTAGCCCTCTTTCATGTTCTTGTCCGAGCCGCCCAGATCGGCAAGCGCCAGCGCGTAATCGTCTTCTGCATTCTTGTCATTCACCGAAACGGCGTTGTGCAGATACACGCGCGCCGACACGTAGTCCTTCATGTGTAGTTCGGCCGCTCCGGCCGCTCCACTCAGCATTGCGTTGCTCTCGCGCTTCAGCAGCACGAAGTCAGCTTCGCTCATTCCCAGTGGCCGCCGCAGTTGCGACAAGCCGTCGAGCCCGCGATTCGACATGGCCAGAAGGCGATCGGGCTTCATGCTGCCCTTCTCAACGGCCTCGCGCGCCTGCTTGCTCAGCAGTGCCAGCGCGACCGGATTGTTGGCGTCGGCATCGGCCAGCGGATGTGCCCACGCCAGGGCATGCGCGTCATTGTGCGCGCGCAGATACTCCCACACAACGTACTCCAGAGCGTCAATCTTCAGCGCGCCGGGCTGAGCGTTGATCGCGAACCGCTCCAGTTGAATTACCCGTTCGGAGGGTTGCACGTGCGCAACCGCATTGGTGTACTGGCTCAATTCGTTGGATTGCGATTGTGCGGCCGCAAGGCAGGCCGCCAGCATCGTGAAGCAAATTTCGATAAGAAGGATTTGTCGATTACACATAAACGCATACCGCCCATCGCGAGACTCGTGATGGGGAATTCACGACCATGGTAGGGAAATGGCTCTTGGTTGGATGGAGGCCGCTGGAGCCAGGTGGCCGGAACTGCGGGAAAATTCAGCTACTCGGGAACTGCGACCTTAGTTCTTAGCGCGCAGCATCTTGTGCAATTCGATAGGTGGCAGCCCTCCCAGCACTATTCCGTCGGTGGGAATCTGTTCCAAATCGCTGGTCGTCGGCGCCATCAACGACCACACCAGCAGCAGCTTGTTAAAGCGCGTGGCGTAGATTGTTTGCGAGAAGCGCTGCGCGAGGTCCTCGCCGCGCTGGTCCATGCTCACCATGCCATGGAAGACCATGAACAGGTGGTTCGACACCATCTTCAACTGGTCGGTATCGATCTGCCCAAATTCCCCAGTCTGTTCCAGCATCGCCGCCGTCTCATCCAGGGCGCGCTTGTCCGCGAGCGTGACCGGCGTACGCATCGACAGGCAGTTATAGTCGAGCGCCCGCAAAATGATCATCGGCCCATCGCGGTAGCTTTTCCCTGGCGGAGGCTTAGGAACCAGCTTCACCAGCGTCTGCGAGCAGGCATGTAAAAACTGATACTCGCGTGAGGCGTCTGGAGGGGGTGGATCGCTGCGATCGGGCGTCAGCGCCTGCCATCCGTTGGGAAAGCTGTACTGCAGACCGATGTCGGTATTGTGATACGCGTCGCCGCTGGTCTGGCCGACAGGAATGTCCTTTACGGGCTGCTCCTTGATCGCCTTGTTGACCCGAAACGTCGGCACCGTGGGTCCCTGATACGGCTCGCCCACGACCTTGACCGGCTTGCCGTTTGGCGTCGTCAGCGTGCCGTCATCCTGCGGACAGTAGAATTGCACTGCGGCCATCGCTTTCTTTGCCTGGCTTAGGAATTCCTTGTCGTTTGTGCCGATCACGACCTTGATCGTGTAGTTGTTGATGGCCGTCCAATACTGCGCCGCGAACATTCCGCCCTTGTGGCGGACCGAGTAGTAAAACTTTCCGGTGCGCAACATGTAATCGGGAACCGGAAACGCCGGCGGCGAGAGTGCCAACTGGCCACCATTCTGCGCCCAGGTGCGCATCTGCGATTGAATCTGCTGATCGGGTGTTTTCGCATCCAGCCCCGGCCGCGGATCCAGCGCCATGATGGTGATGTAACCGTTCTGCTGGCCCTTCTCGAACTGCAACGACAGCAGTGCGTGCTCGCGCTCGGGCATCACGCCCATCATGATCTCGTGTCCCTGCACATTGAGCGGCAGGTCCAGCGAGAAGCCGAAGAACTGGCTGGTGTAGTGCGTGTCAGACAGAAAGCCTGCCTCAGGCAGGATCGGCTCCTCCAGCGGCGGAGGCTGCTTGGGATCAGAGAAGTGCGGCGCCGGATGCGGGCTGGTGTCCTCCACTTCTTCCGGAGGGTTGCACTGCGCCAGCAGCGACACGCTGGCCATCAGCAGCAACGCAAGCGTTAGCAAGCGAAGCAAACACGTTACCGGAACCGGGGCTGGGCGGATACGGGACATGAGAGAGCCCTGTCGAACATCGCGGGCAGGTATAGGGGTCATGATGCCAGCAGCAAGCGACGGTGCGCAAGTGAAGGCGAGAGTTGTTGGCGGTGAGTCTGATTAAATTGAGACGGCAAAAACCCGGCCCGCAGGGCGAACGGCAACGTTCCGAGAAAATTACTCCTCCTCACTTCCGGTTTCTCAGGATGAATGTTTCTTTATGGCCCCCGGCCCTCTCGCCGCCATCTGACTAGCATTCAGGATAGCGAGTCACGCTTTTCAGATAGTCTCGCGGAGCCAAAAGGGAGGTTGTCGACGCCTGCCAGCGTGGTATCAATCCGCAAAAGCACCGCAAATCAGCGCCTTGCGCGAACGTGCGGCCGGGTAGGAGTTATGGCACGTCGCTTGCTCTTTAACAATGCAAAGGGAGCGATAGGAGTGGTGCTGGCAAGTCATCATTCCTTCAAGATCTTCTCAGCGCGGTTTCGCATGACTCGTGTTACCGCGCTGAGAAGAATGGTGCAAAGCCCGCTCGACCCGCCAGCTTGAATCGAAACCCAATCAGCCAAAATTTCAATCGCAACTACCTTAGCTGAGCTTCCGTCTTGCCCAGCCGATCAGCCCCACCATGCCCGACCCGAACAGGAGCAGGCTGCTGGGTTCCGGCGTAGTCTGGCCTCCGCCTGAGCTTTCACCAAGCTGTGCCGGCATCCCTGCTTCAGCAATCTGAACGAACGGTTCGTTGTTCGTCGAGCCCGTCTTCAGCGAACTCAATCCCGTCAGCTGTCCGCTGACCACATCGAGCGTCAGATTGTTTGAGTTGTACTGCAGCGTGAAGTGTTCCTGGCCGTTGATCGGTAGTCCCACCACATTTGAAAATGTTCCCGACTCGCCGGCGAAGCTCATGATCTCGAACATGTTTCCGATCTGCGGCACGTAGTTATGCAGCAGGTCGATGGTCATCAGGCCGTTCAGGTGAGCCTGGCCGGTGATGTTCATCTTGTCGTAGCTGTTCTGGCTGGCGATGTCGAAGGTCAGACTGCCGTTCGCGCCCTGCGTGTAGTTGCCGGCGAAGTTCAGTGTGCCCACGGTCAACGGGGCGTCGCCAAAGTTGATCGAAGCGTTGGAAGTAACATTGCCGGTGATCGTGCCGTTGTTGCCGTAGACCGAGCCGCCGGCGAAGTTGAAGATGCCGGACAAGTGGCCATCGACGACGGTCTGGCCGGTAGTCTGCGTATATTTGCCGTAAGCGGAGATGGTGCCACCCTCCTGGACGAGCACGCTGCCGGAGTTCAGGAATCCTGCCAATGCGTTGCCGGCCGCGTTGGAACTCACCGGGACCGTCAGGGTGCTGGTATTGCCTACGATGATGGTGCCCTGATTGATGAGGTTGATGATGTGAGCCGTGTCGCCTGTGCTGCCGAGCAGTTGCAGAGTGCCGGTGGGGGCGTTGGTGAAGCGTCCGGAAATATCGATCGTGTTCGGAAGGGGATTGGATGTGGCGATGACGCCGGAGTTAGTGACGTTCTCGGATTGCAGCTGGCCTCCGCCAATCAACTGCAGCGAACCGCTGTTGTTCAGGATGTGCGCATCCAGTTCTTCGCCCGGGTAGCCGGAGACGGTGATGGTTCCAGTTGCGGAGTTGTTAAGCGTCCCGGCCACGTTCCAGAAGCCGCCGCTGACGCCTTCGGCTCCGTAGAACACTGTGATGCTGCCGCTGTTGGTGGCATTCTCCGAGTCGAACGTGTTGTAGATCGTCATCCTGCCAGCATTGCTCAGCGTGCCCGCCGAGCCGCCGCCGTCGACTTCGACATATCCGTTCGTGTTGTTGGTTAGCATGCCAACTACCGCCAAAGTGGAAACACTGATCTGTCCCGAGTTCTGCAAGGCTCCGCCGACGTGCACGTTGCCCGTCAGGCTGCCATTGTCGCTGATACCCCCGCCCGCAGCATTGATGAGATTCCCGCTGACCGAGAAGTTGGAGCCGCCGACTCCGTAAAAGCCGTTCAAGCCAATGCCGCCCGAGTTGGTGAAGTTGCCATTCACCTGCACGCCGGAGAACAGCCCGATGTTCATGGTTCCGGCATTGCTCGAGTCTGCGTTGGCAATGATCATGTCGCCGACACCCGAGAGCGAGCCGATGCTCAGCGACCCCGAGTGGTTGATGGTTAGCGCCCCCGCAATATTCATCGTGAGGTTGTTGCCAACGTTATCGGCCAGGATCGAGCTGCCACTCGCACCGCCCAGCGTTAGCGAGTTGATGTTGGAGCTGGTGTCCCAGGTGACATTGTCATTGCCGGTATTGATGACGACGTCGCTGGTCTGGACAGGCAGGCCACTGCTCCATTGGCCGGAGTTGCTCCAGTTGCCGCTGCCGCCCAGCCAGTTGTCGGGCGAGGAAGGCGAAGACAGGAAAACCGGGAAATAGGTCGCGCCTCCGGCGAAGAACTGCTGGTAGCGCGGCTGCGCCGGTGCTAAGCGCCTGGAAGTATTTGACGAGTTCGCCGGAATGACGGAACCGAGGGTGGCAAACAAACAGACGACAGGCAAAGTTCTGCGAAGCATCACGTGCTCCTCCCTGAGAACTGCAGTGGCGATTCGATTCACAGGCCCCAACGGTCAAGGGCCAGCAATCGTTTTCGGACGTCCTCTGAGCGAGACGTCTCGATTGCCGAGGGATTATAGGAGAGTAGAAGCAGAAGTCAAGAAGTTGTTGGAACTGCAAGGTTAAATGTGCGTTGTGCAGAATTTAAAAAATAAGGCTGGCTCGTCAGGAAGACGGCATTCTTGTGTGTCATCCCGACCAAGGACTTTAGTCCGCGCGGTGGGACCTGCTGGCCCGCGCGCTTGCAAAGTGTACGCCTCGCGAGAAAGTCCCGCCAAAGGCGGGATGCCACCTCTTCAGCCCGGGGCGGGAGCCCTGGGTAACCGAACCCCTTAAAGGAAGCGAGCCGGCTTCAGCCGGCGGCAGAACTCATCAATAGAAACTTGCTACGTCTTAGGCTCACGTAAACTTGCCAACATGTCCTCCTTCTATCGGGCCACGGCCGAGCATT
>DATHQX010000176.1:0-2640 GCA_035482295.1 Verrucomicrobiia bacterium | reverse complement strand
CCCGGGCCACTGCCTTTCACCACGTGTAATGCACGCTGTACGTCACTACTTGCTCGCCGTCGGGCGGGATGCTGGCGGTGAACTCCACCGTGTGGCTGTCCTTCTTCGCGTACCCGATAGACTTCGCCGTGATCGTCCAGTTCTCGCAGCGATACATATGCTCCACCACTTGCACCTTCACCGGCTCTTTCTTGTGGTTGCGCAACTTGATCTGGTAGCTCTCGTCGATGAAGCGCTGTCCGTTGTCCACATGAAAGTCGGTGCGGGTACGCTCGGCGACGATGTCGAAGGCGTTGCCGGTGTAGACGCGCACAGTCTCATCCTTCGGCGTGTGCGAGATGACATTCTCGCCCACGAACTGCAAGCTGCCGTCTTGGTCGCGACGATAGAAACGCAGCCGCCCCTTAGGCAGCGGAATACCAAGATGATCGGCCGTCGAGTTGCGAAACTCGCGCATGATGTATACCTGCTTGTTGCTGGTCATCCCGACGTTGGGCTGCGTGAATTGATACTCCCAGTTGCTGCGCAGATAATCGGGCAGCAGGTAGCCTTCATAAACGTAGAGACGCTTCGATGGAACGCCCGTGGCGCGCACGAACTCCACCTGCTTGGTCTCTCCGTTCTCCAGCGTCGAAGGCCGCTGCAGGGTGTAGAGGTGATACTCGTCGAACGGCTTCTCGGTGGCCATCACTCCGCCCGCGGCAGCGATGTAGGAGAGGTCGTTGCCACCGTTGGCCGCTTTTGCGTAATCCCTCTCCCTCGTCGGCGCGATCTTGTTCACCTCACCGGCCATCAGCTGAAGCCGCGCGTTCTCGAAGGTGTGGCCGCTCTGGTTGCGCAAGGTGATCCAGCCGACCATGTCGAGCAGGTCGCCGCTCTCCGGCGCGATGACGTTGTAGCTGGCCTCCCAGGTTAGGCCGCCGGTGATGTAGCCGATTTCGGCGTCAACCTGTGCCGAGCGGTCCGATTGCAAGAGCCAGCTCAGCGAAGGCTTCAGCAGCGATTCGTTCTGCATTGCCGGAAAGATCGGTTTGCCGGGAAGTCCGAACTCGATCTTGCCGTCGACTTCGACGATGGGCTCGCTGGAGTATCCGCAATTGCCGGAATAGCAGTTGGCGCCTCCATAGGTTGCGCCTCCAGCGCGAATGAGGCGGCCTCGAATCGTTGGGCCATCTGCCCTCTGAAACTCCAGTTCCTTGCCCTCATAGGCGCGCAACAGATTCTGCTGTGACGCGACGTCGGTGCGGTAATTCTGCTCGAGGATGCCGAGATGCACGCGGCCGCTGGGATCGCGCAATACGACGGAGTCGGGCTCGACGAACGAGGTGATGTCGTCGAAGCTGACCTGGTTGGTGCCGGCATTGAGCTGCAGCGGGAAGGTCTGGCGAACGACGGCGAAGTCCTGGTTGTAGATGGTCAGCGATGGAGCCGAGCTTTGTTGGGTCCAGCCCGCGCCGGAAAGGAGCATACAGAGAAGTGCGCAACGCTTGAGCATTCTGCCCTCCTGTGAGGTAGAACGCTGGAGAGGGGTGAACTTGTACGAAATTATTTTCGGGACGCGGTTTGTGGTGGGGGAATGGGTCGTACGGAACAACACCCCTTTTGCAAATTGTCATCCTGAGCGGAGGTGCGCTTCTGTTGCGCACCGTAGTCGAAGGATCTGCGGTTCTCCCGACGGAGAGGAGCCGTTTACCCTGAGATAGGCTCGGGATTCAATGATTAGGTACGAAGCGCCGGAACCTACGGGCGAGTCTTATTCGAACGAACCGCAGATCCTTCGGCTACGCGTCCGCGCGTCGCGAATGCTGCGGCGGAAAAGAAGAGGCGCGAACGCTCCGCTCTGGATGACAAATCGGAAGGGAGCGATGCTTCGGCGCGACTGAAGCCGTGTCCTGATACAACGCTGGAAGCTTAATCTCAGGCGGGAAACTGCAGACCGAAAACTGACGGCTGAGTGCTCGCTACTGACCACTCACTACTGGCCACTGTTTTCTACCGGCCACTGACTACTGCCGGCTGGCTACTGGCAACTGCTTTCAGTGTTTGATCGCCCACATCAGCCACGAGGCAACAATTACTCCGCCGACAAACAGGGCGAAGCAATAAGAACCATAGCGCACCATGTCGCGCGAGGTGTTGCGCTGGGTGATGCCGAAGACGATCGACGCGCAGAGCGCGAACAGCAGGGCGGCGTTGAAGTGGGAGAGTTCGAAGTTCATTCTTTTTTCCCGATGGCGATGTGGTAGGCGTCAACGATGGCGACGATGTTCAGCAGGCCGGCAACCACAATGTACTTGGTACCGTAATCGGCAACCGCGCGATGAATGTTGCCGATGCCCCAGTCCATGATCTTCGCCAGAAAGTACAACGCGCCGACACCGACATCACCGACAAATCCCAAAATGTCGAGCAGGTCGCCGGTGTTGAAAGAATAGACTTTGCCCTGCATGCCGAGTCCGGCGAAGAACATGGTGAAGATGGCGGCCATCAGCAGCGCGCCACGGATGTAGCGCTTCTGGATGATGTGCCCCAGGCCGGGCACGAGCCACGCCGCCACAGGTGCGATCATGGTCATGGAATTTGTCTGCTGCGTCGACTTGATTGCGGCAGCGTTTTGCGAATTCGCCATTAAATGAGCAC
>DATHQX010000175.1:0-3390 GCA_035482295.1 Verrucomicrobiia bacterium | reverse complement strand
TGTTCATCGCCCTCTGCTGGGGCGTGGCTGATGTTGGCGAGCAATGGAGCTCTTCGAAAATCTGGCTGCCGGCGGCGACGATCGCTGTATTGGTGTTACTGATGGTAGCCACGCGCCGGCAGGTCAACTACTGGACCGACGATCTGACGCTGTGGACCCACGCGGCGGAAGCGGTGCCGAACAACGCGATGGCGCAAAATGTGATCGGCGAAACTCTGCAGCGGCGCGGCGATCGCCAGCAGGCCATCGATCACTTCCGTGCCGCGGAGGCAATGGACCCGCTCTTCCCTTTCCCGCACCTGCACCTCGGAATTTATGAAGAAGAGCAGCGTCATCCCCGCGAGGCAATTGCGCAGTTTCAGCAGGTGATCGACCTGACACAGAGCGCAGCGGCCGAAATGCCGGCGGTCAGAACTACCGCCTTCGCGCACATGAGCTTTGCCTACAACCAGCTCGGCGATTACGCCAATCAGCAGAAGTACCTCTCCCTGGCGGCCCAGGCGCAGCAGCCCTAAACAACATGATCAGCGCGATTCGATTGAATAGCGCACCACGATCCCGTCGACGTAAGTAATCTCGACGCGATAGTCGTTGGGCAGATATTCGAAGATCTGCGTCTTCAGCCCTTCTTCCGATGTCGATTGCGAGAGCTGACGGCCCAAGCCCATCAACTGGCTGACGTCCCCGATCGGCATGCCACGCTTGAGCTGCGTGATTGGTGCATTGCCAGCGCCGTTTGCCGGGGCACCGGGGGTCGGTGGAGTTGCCGCCCTCGCTTGCAGGATCGGCTTCTCCTCCTGCAGGCCGCCGAAATCCACATAGCCTTCCAGCAGCTTCATCACCGCGTCAGGCGTGAGCTGGTCCTGCGGAATGCTGCCATCCCACCGAAGGTTGAAGCGCGAGCCGCCGCGTGTGCGTCTATCGGCGACCTGTTGGGTCTTCATTTGGCTGGCGATCTGGGCGGCGCGATCGTCGGCGCGCTGCTCGCGCTCGCGGCGGCTGCGCACGCGGTCGAGTTCGCGCTGGAGGTCGCGGCGGCGCTGCGGGTCGCTGGTGTCGCGGATATCACGCTCCAGCTGCTTTTCATAATTGCTCTTGTCGACGTGATACGGAGTGACGGTGGTGCTGTCGTCATCCCAGAAGGTTCCGAAGCCGCCGCCGTCGAGTTGAAACTCGATGAGATTCTTCTTCACGACGAGGGTAGTGATGGTGGAGCGGTCACCGCTGCGGATGGCCGGGCCGAATTCCTTCAGCCGGCTCGAATATTGCTTCCAGTCCATGGGATCGTCGCGATCCATGCGCAGGTCAACGCCTTTCTGCGTGCCCGGCATATCGATCTGCAAGGTCACCTGCTTGCCGACAAAATAATCTTGCAGGGAGATCTGGCCGCTTCCCTGCACAGCGTATCCCGAGAAAGAAAGTACGACAGCAACAAAAAGGACAGCTCCGATACGTCGAAGCATTGGGCGCTCCTGATGATGAAGGGTACTCAGGTCTGGCGCAGCGAGTCTAGCACAGGCGATGGCGGGCTAAGGACCGTTGGCTCTGATCTTCAGCGGGTGCGAGAGCGACTCGTCATGAACGGTATCGCCCAGGTAGTCGGCAGTGATTGCGTGCTCACCGGAATCGCCGAATGAAGTCGTGAAGGTGGCTCGTCCGTCGACCAGCGCAATGGGCCGTCCTGTTCGAATGCCGTCGACGGCGAGCTGGACCATCCCGCTCGGCACTGCGTTTCGCCCGCGTACTGTGGCGGTCACGTTGATGTTCGTTCCCACGTCGATTTTGGCAGGGGCGGAGAGCGTCGTGACCGTCGCCACTCCCGGCGGCAGCACCTGGATGACTCCCATCATGCCCATGTCTTCATGCTTGAGGATGTGGCAGTGATAGAGAAACGTTCCCACGGCGTTGGGGTCGCGGAAATCCATGCGCAGCTTCACGCTGGGATATGGGCCGGAGCCGTCCCAGTGCGGCAGGTTGTACATATCGCGTAGCGCGGCGTCGTGCACCGGCTTCCCGTCGACTTCGAGAACGCGAAAGTGGATCTGGTGGATATGGAAGACATGGTCTTCGCGCGCACGGTTCTCAATGATCCAGTCTTCGACGTCGCCCTGATGCAGCACGATGTTCGGTGGCTGACCCATGCGATAGGCCTGCGGCTTCTCGCCGGCAACGGTAACGAAGTAGAAGACGGATGTGTCGACTTCGGCAGGATCGGGCGATAGCTGCGAGAAAAACAGCCGGCGCTCGATGTGTGGCTGCAGGTCTGGAAGATCATCCCAAGCGGGAAACTTATAGCGCTGGGCTTTCACTTCTGGCTCGCTGGGGAGCGCCGGAGCATCGGCGGAGCTGACCACGTTGGCGAGTGGCCGCGCCGGGTCGCGGTCGCCCTCGATGCCGGTGTCCCAATCGGTCGTGACTAGTTGGGCCGGCTCTCCTGCGGCTGGCGTTTGTACGATGAACTCGGCGCGCGCTCCCGGTGGCAGCGCTACGCTGGTTTCCGATTGCTGAGGCTTACGACTCTCGAGCGGCACGCCATCGATCGCAACGATCTGCACTGGCCGCGCTGTTCCCTTCACCAGCAGCTGCAGATTGAAGATGGTGTCGGCGCCGGCGTTCAAAACCCTCCAGAGCTCTCGCGTAGCCGGACGCGTTTGGATGATCGGCGGCACATTCTGCGGAAAGATGATGGGCACATAGTTTAGCGAGATGTCCCATGCCGGAGTGTCAGGGCTGGTGTACTGCACGTTGGTCAACGTTTGGTCGCGGAGGATGAGCACGCGCTCGGGCAAGTTGCGCGCCGCTGCCACAAGGTCCTCGATGCCCTCAACGATCAGCGCTCCTGACGCGCCGCCCTGTACCTGGCGCTCGCTGTATCCATGCGGGTGCGGGTGATACCAATACAGCCCTGGCGGCTCGTCGCGCGGGATGGTCACGCGGTATTCGAAGTCACCGCCCGCTGGAATGGCAGTGCGAATGACTTCGTCCTGGTGGCACGTCGCCGGAATGGTCGTACCGTGAAAGTGCAGGTTGGTCATCGAGGCGGACATCATCGCCGCCTGACAGTCGTCCTGCGCGGGTGGCGAGCCATGGGAAGCCATCGCCGCTTCCGACGCCGGCAGGTCATTCTTCAGGTGCAGGATCAGCTGATCGCCGGGACGCACTCGCAGGGTCGGAGATTCCATGCCGTCGCCGGTGACGTAGCAATAGCGCGGCGGTCCTTGTCCGGCAAACGTGACCTGATATTTGAAATGGAGCGTCACCTCGAGCACACCGTTGTGGCTGCGCAGTTCCGGAGGCGAAACGGCGGCAGAACCGGCTTCTGGACGAGTACACGGACCGCGGTCAGGGTTTGGCCCCGCGATAGCGAAAGCCGGAGTCGCGACAATAACG
>DATHQX010000174.1:0-3613 GCA_035482295.1 Verrucomicrobiia bacterium | reverse complement strand
GCCGTGATGCTGGTGCGCGATCCCTCGAACACGCACTTGTATCCCATCATGGTCGGCATCTCGCTGATCTTCGGCATCATGATGATCGTCCCCATCGGCGGCGCGGATATGCCGACGGTGATCTCGTTGTTGAACTCCTACGCCGGATTGTCGGCTGCGGCCATGGGTTTCGTACTCAACAGCAAGCTGCTGATCGTCGCCGGCTCGCTCGATGGCGCATCGGGCTTCATCCTCTCCGTCAACATGTCGAAGGCGATGAACCGGTCGTTCACCAACGTTCTATTCGGCGCTTTCGGACAGGTGCAGACAGCGGCCGCAGGAGCGGTGGAACAGCGTAATGTGCGTAGTGCCACCCCCGAGGAAGCTGCGGCGATTCTGTCGGCTGCGAACAAAGTCGTCATCGTGCCTGGCTATGGCATGGCCGTGGCGCAGGCGCAGCACAAGGTGCGCGAACTGTACGACTCGCTCACCAAGAGGGGCATTGACGTAAGGTTCGGTATTCACCCGGTCGCCGGCCGCATGCCAGGGCACATGAATGTGCTGCTGGCCGAAGCCGATATTCCTTACGACAAGCTGCTAGACATGGACGAGATCAACGGTGAGCTGCCGCAGACAGACGTCGCGCTCATCATCGGCGCAAACGACGTAACGAATCCGGCAGCGCGTACGGACGCCAGCAGCCCGATCTACGGCATGCCGATCCTCGACGTCGACAAGGCGCGGACCGTGATGGTCATTAAGCGCAGCATGAGCCCGGGCTTTGCCGGCATCGACAACCCTCTGTACTACCTGGACAACAATCTGATGCTGTTCGGCGACGCCAAGCAGTTTGTGAACTCGATCGTGCGGGAGCTGACCGGCGGGGGCGGTCACTGAAATTTGGCGGCAATGCGAATTCCTTCTTGACATGAGTCCGGCTTGGCACGTTAATACTCCCGACACAATTCAGGTAGCCACCTGACGAGGAGCGACTCATGAACAAGGGGGACCTGGTCGAGAAAATCGCGACAGCTCACGGTATCAGCAAAACGGCGGCCAACGGCGCCATCGACACCATCATCGATTCTGCCACCAGCTCGCTGAAGAAAGGGAATCGAGTAGTCCTGGTTGGGTTTGGGACCTTCACTATCTCCCAGCGCAAAGCGCGCAACGGACGTAATCCGCAGACCGGCAGCGCTATCAAGATTCCCGCCAAACGAGTAGTGAAATTTACTCCGGGCGTGGAGTTGAAAAAGGCGGTCAACAAGAAGTAGCGAAAACAGGATTCTTACAGGGCGCAGTTTCGGGGCTGCGCCTTTCTTCATTTTGGAGGAAGCGCCGGCGCTTCGGCTTTCTTGCCCGCCAACAGCTTCTTGCGTAAGTCTTCGATGTAGTGATCAGTCATTCCGCCGAGGTAGTCGCAGACCACGCGCACCAACTTCTCGTTCTCGGTACGCTCCTGATACATGCGCGGGAGCGCTTCGGGATGCGCGACCAGATGATTGAAAACGTCGGTGATGACCTGCTCGGCCTGTCGCTTCTCTGGTTCCAGTTGGCGGATGTTATAGAGTGATTCAGAGAGAAACCTCTTGGCCTCGAGGCGCTCGGCCTCGACCTCAGGACTGAAGCCAGCCAGCCGCTCGGAATATTTCCGTAGCTCTTCCAGTGTTTTCACGCCCGATTCTTCGACGCGACGCCGCGTGTTCTCGATCAGATCTGTTACGAAGCGGTTCAACACTTGCTTGAGCGCTTCGTTGAACTTCAGCTTGTCGGGAGCGTCGGGATACTTCGCTTCAGCTTCGCGATAATAGCGTTCGAAGACGGTCACGTGTTCGCGGATCTGCGGCAGCTTGAGCAGTTTCGCCTCGAAGCCATCGTCGAGATCGGCGGTGTTGTAGGCGATTTCATCAGTCAGGTCGATGAGCTGCGCCTCCAAAGGTGGACGCAGCTCGAGCAGATATTCAGCCAGCTCCGGATGTTCTACCGCACTGTAATCATGCGAGTGCTTGATTATGCCTTCGCGGACCTCGAAGGTCAGGTTCAGTCCATGGAACTCCGCGTAGCGCAGTTCCATCTCCTCGACGGTACGCAGCGCCTGCAGATTGTGGTCGAAGAATCCGCCGTGCTGCCGCATCAGTAGGTCGAGGGTGCGCTCGCCGGCATGGCCGAAGGGCGGATGCCCGATATCGTGGACCAGCGCCAGCGCCTCGGTAAGATCGACGTTCAGGTTGAGCTGCGCAGCAATGGTGCGCGAGATTTGCGTGACCTCGATGGTGTGGGTCAAGCGGGTGCGAAAGTGGTCGGAGTAGCGACGGGTAAAGACCTGCGTCTTGTTTTCGAGACGGCGGAAAGCGCGGGCGTGGATGACGCGATCGCGGTCACGCTGGAAAGGATTGCGGTAAGGATGAGGCGGCTCGGGATAGCGGCGTCCGCGGGAATCCTCGATGCGGACGGCATAAGAAGCGAGCATAGGCGCAGTTTAGCAGCGGCGATGTTGTCCTCGCCAGTGCGTCGAGGCTCGTCGGCCTGAAGGCCCCCTCTGAGAACGAAACTCACAGCATAACGGCGCACCTGAAGGTGCGCCCCTTCAAAACGACTTCTTGAACGCTCGCCTAAAAACCAGCTCTACCAATCGTCACAAACAGCATAGTGTTAGCATTCGGGTTGCACAGATGGCGACCGAGCAACAACTGCCGATTGAGCAATACAAGACGGTTTCGCCGTGGGACCTTGGCGGGCTGTCGCGCTGGGAACTCAGCGTGCGCGTCTGGCGGGCGCTCAACGAAGACGACATCTTCAACCGCTCGGCGCAGCTCGCCTACTACTTCTTCGTGGCGCTGTTCCCTGCACTCATCTGCCTAACTGCGGTGATAGGGCTGATCGCAGGATCGGGATCGCGCCTTCATGACACGCTGATCGAATACCTGGGCACGGTCATGCCGCACGCGGTGTTCGAACTGGTGGCAAGGACGATGGAGCACACCATCCAGACAAGCAGCGGAGGCAAGGTCAGCTTCGGCCTGATTGGTGCTCTCTGGTCGGCGACGGCGGGCATGCGCGCGCTCGAGGAAACGCTGAACTCGGTCTATAACGTCAAGGAATCACGCCCTCTCTGGAAGGTATATGGCATAGCGATCGCTGCGACCATCGTTTGCGGCTTGCTAGTGATCGTAGCGCTGGGCGTCATCCTGTGCGGCGACACGGTAGTGAACATGGTTGCCGATTGGGTTGCGCTCGGCCCGCTGGCTACCTGGACCTGGAAAATCCTGCAGCTGGCGATAGCCTTCGCCTTCGTCGCCGTGGTCTTTTCGTTTACGTACTACTTCTGTCCCGACATCAAACGCCCACACTGGCGCTGGATTACACCAGGTGCGCTGGTCGGCATCACGACCTGGGCCGTGGCGTCCGTGGCGCTTCGGGTGTACCTGCATTTTTCGCATTCCTACACCGCGACCTACGGCTCACTCGGCGCCGTGCTGGTGCTGCTGCTGTGGTTCTATGTGACCGGGATGATGCTTCTGCTGGGAGCGGAAGTGAACGCTGTGATTGATGCGGCAATCGCGAACCGGCTCTTACCACAAGGGATGTAACCAGCCGGCTAGTCGTACCGTAGACATTCGGCGGGATCCACTTG
>DATHQX010000173.1:0-22969 GCA_035482295.1 Verrucomicrobiia bacterium | reverse complement strand
GAGGGGAGTCCGCGGACGCCGTACCGGGCTGAAAGAAAGCCGTAGGAAGCAGGAAGGCCGAAAGCAACAAAGCAATTTTCGCTGCGCTAAACATTGAAGTAGTATCCGGCGGACCATCGGATCTGGCCAGTCCGGTCGCTGCACGGTTCCGGCGATTCGCTGCATCTTCCTGCGCCCGAAGCACGTCATAGGCTACGATTTCGTTATGGATGGAAGCCTCACCCCTGCGGGCTCGTATCGCTGGCTATGGATTTTCTGCGTATGGCTGGGCTTCGGTTTGGTCGACGCCACCCAGACGGTTGTGGTGATGCGCGCGGAAGGGATGCATCACGCCTGGCTGAAGCTGTTCTTTACCGAGGTAGTGGAGTGGCTACCTTGGGCTTTGTCGACCAGCCCCGTGATGCAGCTGGCAGAGCGATTTCCGGTACCGCGAAAGAGAATTGCGAACTGGCTGGTGCACATCGCCGCCTGTGCAACGGTTGGCCTGATGTTTTCCGCATGGATCGCGTGGCTGGACCTTGCTCTAAATCCCTATGCCAGCCCCGGTCCTCCCAAACTATTTACTCCGATAGTTCTGAACCATTTCTCCAACGGAATCGTTTCCTTCCTGGTTCTCTACACCGCAATTCTGGCCGTCAACTATGGGCTGGATTCCAGAGCGCGCCTGGCTAATCAGCAGGCGGAGACCGCGCGACTCAATGAACAGCTTTCGAAAACGCAGCTCGATGCATTGCGGAGCCAGATCGAGCCGCACTTCCTGTTCAACTCGTTGAATGGCGTCGCCGGACTGGTGCGCGAAGGACGGAATGACGATGCCGTCAGCATGATTGCGGAGTTAAGCGATTTTCTGCGGCGAGTGCTGGAAGATTCGAAGCGTCAGCGAGTGCCGCTGCGCGAGGAGATCGAGTTTGCGCAACGATATCTCGACATCCAGAAGGTACGTTTTGCCGAGCGCCTGAAGTTCACGGTGGACGTGCCCGAGGAACTTTACCGGGCCCAGGTTCCCAGCCTGATCCTGCAGCCGATGGTGGAAAACGCGATCAAGCATGGGATCGCCAAGCGCGCTCAGGGAGGAGCCGTTCGGATTGCGGCTTCGCGTCGCATCGGCATGCTGACCATCAGCGTTTATAACGACGGCCCCAGTCTTCCGGTGGAGTCCGAGTCGCAACCGGGGATCGGCATGTCGAATGTTCGCACCCGGCTGCAAGGCTTATACGGCGATGCGTTCGAGTTGAGCCTGGAGAATCAACCGCCGGGTGGAGTGCAGGTATCGGTGTCTGTGCCCTACAAGGAGACCGCGTGACCGCGGGCGCTTCAGCGAAGATTCGCACGCTGATTGTGGATGACGAACCGCTCGCGCGCAGCAATCTTGCCGTGCTGTTGCGGCGCGATCCGGAAATAGAAATTGTCGGCGAATGCGGATCGGGTGTCGAGGCGCCCGAAAAGATTCGCAGATCCCAGCCGGAGCTGGTATTCCTCGATGTGCAGATGCCGGAGTGCGACGGCTTCGACGTGCTGGAATTGCTGGGCAAGGATGTGCCGCCGGCCATTGTTTTTGTGACCGCCTACGATCAGTACGCGCTGCGGGCATTCGAGGCCGGCGCGCTCGACTACCTTCTCAAGCCATTCGACAATGCGCGCTTCCACCAGGCGCTGCAGCGCGCGAAGCAGAAGATTGCGCTGGGTAGCGCTCAACCGAGAAAGCTGGAGCGCTTAGCCATCAAGAGCGCGGGGCAGGTGGCTTTCGTGAGTCTCTCGGAGATTGAGTTTGTTGAGGCTGCCGATTACTACGCGGCTCTGCACGTCGGAACGAAGACTCACTTGCTGCGCCGAAGCATGTCAGAGCTGGAGCAGGATTTGGACCCTGCCTTCTTCTGTCGCATACACCGATCGACGATTGTGAACCTGAACCAGGTTCAGGGTCTCAGACTGAATGAAGACGGAGAGTACACAGTACTGACGAAGAGTGGGGCCAGCCTTCGGCTGAGTCGTCGCTATCGGAAACAGCTACAGACTCGCCTCGGCATTACGGAGTGAGGGGAATTGCGGACCCACGTTAGCCCAACTGAGGGGCGAACGTGGGCGCCTGCAGAATCGTTTCACTAAATCAGTTTAGGGCGTGAGCGTCCAGTGGAAGTCTGCGCCGCTGCACGTGTAGTCGCGCGGGCCAAAAGTGAGCACATCGCCGTTATTGAAGACGGCGCGAGCATACAACTGCGCGTAGCCTCCAGTGATGTCTGGATACAAATCGCCCCAAGGACCAATGACACCACCCAATTCGCCATTCATGTAGAACTGAACGTAGTAACCAGTGTGATTGTCGACGTGGATATTGCACCACGCGCCGCCTTTGGCTTTCGGTCCGCCCTTCGACGGAGGCGGTGCGATGTTCTGATTGAGGGAGTTCGTCATGTCGTTGCTCTTGACGTGAGCATCCGAGCTTGCCGAGCTCCCTTTCACACCATTCGTGGTTACGTTTTGCGCGGCCATGGGTATCGCAATCAGAGCCGCAATGCAGAGCATCAAGCTGGTTCGAAGCAGAGGCTTCACCATATCGGTTTTTTCTCCTCTTGGCGCAGTAGTGGCGCAAAGACAATACTGTTCCGGCTATTGGGATGGCGTGAGATACACCCGATCCGGCAACATCGGGACGTCCACTGCGTATTGCACGCCATTCGTTTGTTCGAAAATCGCCGCTTTGATTTTGGCGGCCGCATAACCCGCCGACATGCCCGGTTCTTTCAAGACAGAGACAAACGTTCGCGAAAACAACGTGCCATTCGCATCGCGCTCCGGGTCCTGCCCTGTCTTACAACTGAACAACACCAGAGTGTGATCGCGCTTCAACGACACCAGGTCGAGAGTGTCGGCTGAACTGGCGCGCGCCAAACCCATATCAAGCAGAAAAACATTGGGCCCAGGATGATTCTTTCTGATCAAGTCGATGATGTCGGCAAGCGCGATTGCATTCGCCGGCACAGCGTCCCACTTCCCGCCAACAACATGGTCCGGCAGTTTGCCGTCTTCCGCCATCACAAACGGTTTGCCGTTGGCGACCCCGCCTTCTCCAGCGAAATAAAACAATGCCGCGTCAGAAGGGCCGATGTTCTTAGCGAATGCTTTGATCTGGACCAGCAAATCCGCGTACGTAGGATCCTCGAGGTACGTCGTGTCAAATCCGCTGGCATCCAGTTGCGCGTTGACCTGTTTGGCTCCCGCAATGGCGCTGTGTAGCGCGTTCGCACTGTAGCGATCAACGCCGATGACCAGGGCTGCCTTACGCGAAAGGCTTCCGGCCAGATAGAAGTCGCCGCTTGCGCTCTGATTCCAGTAAGGCACTTGATAGGTTCCATCGGCCTTCATGGTTCGGATGACCCAGGCAGCCAGGCCGTCAAAAGTGATTAGCCCGTCTGGCGCCGCAGCCTGCCCCGATAGTCCTTGCAGCAGGTACTTGGTGAAATAACCATGCTGCGACTTTTCATCTTCATAACTCTGAGCGCCGGGAGCAGTTGAGAAGAACGTCTTAATGCCTTGCGACGACGAAAGGTCACGGAATGTAGCAAGCGAGGGTACGCTCTTACTCCCGCCTTCAAGATCCCGGCAGGCGTCGATGAACATCATCTTGCGCTCCGCTCCGCTGTCGTTGAGCGCCTCAGCGATGTCTTTTAGGGGATATCCGAAATCGCCAGCCTCCGCATCGGAGTCGAAGGTTACCAGGTACTGTTTGGCGTCCATACCAGTACCCTTTTGCCCACCATGTCCGGAGAAAGCGAACAACACCGTGCCCAGTGGTCTATCGCCGATCTTGCCCTGGTTCAGCTCGATCCTGGCTTGTTGGAGGGCTCGCTGAATACTGCTTTTCATCGCATGCTCGTTGGTCAGCAGCTGAGTCTTGTAGCCCTGCTTTTCCAACGCGGCCGCGAGGTCTTGCGCATCTTTAGCAGCGAACTGGAGCTTGGGGAAGCCGCTTTCCTCAGGGTAGTCGCTGATGCCTACCACGATAGCGACTTTCTTCTCGCTCAAGAATGGGTTCGGATCAGGCGCCGTGGAAGTGACCGGCTTCAGGGTTGCCTGTGCGATTAGCAGAGGAACATTAAGCGCAAGCAGGGCAATCGTCAACGATCTGAAGAGCGCAGTTACCATAAAATCCCCGAGCGATGTTTAAAGGCGAAACTTCTTGGCCAGGCCTCGCCCATCGAGTCGCCATCCCACGTTAGGACAATGCGATCCTTTGTTGAGCAATCGGATTGCCCACGCCCCTGTGCAACTAATCCTTACGCGATCTCAAGGAAAACTGCCGCATTTTACATAGAATTGCGCAGCAAACAAATAAATTTCTGATTGAGGACGGTACTATTTCGCGTCAAGTGGGCGCTATCCGAATAGATAGGCACTAACACAATCGGATAGAGAAGAATTTCTTTCGCCAAAGATGTGCGTCTGTCGCGCCACCTAGGTGATGGAAATAAATTTGGATGTAGTTTGAAGCTGTAGTTGACGTGAGTGACTAGTCTGCGGCCGCAGCTACGGCAGCCGCGGCGGCGGGCGCAGGACGTCGAACAAACTTGATGGCCGACGACATCTCCTGCGACGGCTTCTCGATGAACTGATACATGATCCATGCCGCCCAAATACACGCGCCCAGACCGATGACATCAAGCAGGCCGAGGAACCAGCTGGAGTATGGGATCCAATGCGACATCATGCCGATCAGGCTCACGCCAATCGGCAGATGGATGAGGTAGAGCGAGTAGCTGATGTCGCCCACACGATCCATTTTCTTATTGTGGTAAGTGGAGAAGGCGATCAGCAGTCCCGTCGGCACGGCTACCATCGGCACCAGCCACCCGGAGATGCGATGCAGGGTGAAGACCATCACGGCTATCAGCCCCAGCATCTCGCGCAGTTCGATTATCTCGGCGCGATATTGGAAGACAAAGACGCCAATCAGAAATACCGGCAGGTAGTGGAAGACCAGTCGGTCCCAGTAGACCGAGAAATAGGCCAGGACCATCGCCGAGGTGATCGCAAATCGCATCCAGCGCTTGGGGCTGGCCAGCATGGGCATCACTAGTCCCACAAGCAGGTACCACTGGAATTCGATTGCCAGCGTCCAGTAGACAACGTTCACCCACGGCACATGAAACAGGTCGTTGAGGTAGGTGAAGTGCAGCATCAGGTCCCGCCCGGTGACCGTCATGTGCGGGATTTTGAACAGCGGCTCGATGATGAAGTTTGTCGCCAGGATGGTGATGGCGATCGACGCCAGGTACGGCGGATAGAGCCTGATGTTGCGCTTCAGCATGAACCGAGCGTAGTCGCGCAGCACGTACCGCGAGCGGTAGAGGCTCCAGGGAATCACAAAACCGGAAATGACAAAAAAGATGTCGACGCCCAGGTAGCCATACTTGCCGGTGGGGCTGAGCCATTTGCTCTGCCCGGCTACGAAGTGGCCCCAGGCCACAGCCAGGGCCGCAAAGGCGCGGAGAGCATTGATAACACTGATGCGTTGCTTGGGATCGGGTATCGGCACCTACACCTAATTAAACGGGAGGCGCGATGGGCCGTCAAACGTTTGTTACATCATTACGGGCGAGTGAACTCTCTTCGTAAGGGGTTTACTGGAGGAGGGTTCCGGTGTCGGCAAGGTCCTACGCCGGTCGCTTGCATCGAATACAATGACAGTTAAGGTGATTCCATGAAGTTCCGCGGGTTTGCTCTGTTACAGCCAGCTCTGCTCGCTATCGTCACGTTGTGCCTCACGCTTCCAGTTATAGCCGATGATCGCGGCGAGGGAACGCTGGATCCCTCCCAGCCGCAAGGCATCACGGTCGAGGAGATTATTCAGAAGTTTTCTGCCAAGGAAAAGCAATTCAAGCAGGCGCGCGAGCAGTACACGTATACCCAGGATGTGACTGTGCAGACGCTCGACGGCAGCACCGTTGACGGCGAGTATCACCAGGTCAGCGATATTCTGTTCGACAACCAGGGACATCGCATTGAGCAGGTGACGTTCGCGCCGCAGTCCTCGCTGGAGCGGGTGACCATGACCCAGTCTGACTACGACGACATCCGCCATCGGCTGCCGTTCGTGCTGACTAGCGACGAGATCGCCAAATACTCAGTGTTGTATGTCGGCAAACAGAAGGAAGACGAGCTCGGCACCTACGTCTTCGACATTGCTCCCAAGACGATGGAAAAGGGCGAGCGCTATTTTCAGGGCCGCATCTGGGTCGACGACCACGATTACCAGATCGTGAAGACCTACGGCGAGACCGTACCGCAGGTACACAACCCCAAGCATCCGGAGAAAGAAAACCTGTCGCCGAAGTACACGACCTGGCGCGAGCAGATCGACGGCCAGTACTGGTTTCCGACGTACACCTACGCGGAAGACACGTTGCACTTCGCCGGTGATCAGGACGTGAAGATGCGCTACGTGGTGAAGTACAAGAACTACAAGCGGTACGGCTCGAAGTCGAAGATCACGTACGACGGCCAGGAGATTTCGAAGACGGGCGACACGGGCTCGCAAAATGGAAGCCAGCAGCCGAAGCAGTAGGAAGCGCAGTTAGCAGATGGCGGTTGAACTTCGGTGTCGGCAGTCAGCAAGGTTGGAAATTTGCTTTGTATCAGGACACGACTTCAGTCGTGCCCTGACACAGACCTCCTGCCCTCACGCCACCCGCGCCGACGATCTCTCCGCCGCTTGCTGTATGAAGCGCTTCATCACGTTGGCCCACATCACCTTCTTGCGCTCCGCGCTTTCCTTTACCAGCCGGCCCTGCGCGAACATCTGCAGCAGCACCTTCATCTTCAGCGCATCCAGCAGCGGTTCTTCCTGCGGAGTCACGCCGTAGGCGTTCACGAAGGCGTCCTGCACCTGCGAAGTCATGTCGCGATTGCAAAATGGATACTTCTCCAGCACTTCGACGGCAGCCAGAAATATGGCCGCATCCTGCAGGGAGTGACCCTGCTGCTCTAGGTTGGCAAATTCGCAAAAGCCTACACCGTCCTCGGCTACCAGCACATTGAGAGGAATAAATTCCTGCAACACGGCCGAAGATCTCAGCGGACGCTTCTGCTTGCTCAGGGCGCTCTTCGCGGTTGCCAGGATCGCATCGGTAGAGTCAGCCGGCAATCCATCTTTGCGAGCCTTGGCGCAGAGCTTTTCAAGATCCGCCAACATGCCGTCGCCGTCGATCGGCAATGGCATGCCCGAAGTCGCCTTGTGGAACTCCTGCAACCACTGCCCAGCTTGCTTGGCCGCGCCTTCCAGCAGATTGTGCTGGCCGTTGTCGGGCAGCAGAGCTGCCTTCATGATGATGCTCTGCAGGGGCAGGCCGCTGACCTTTGTGCTCACGACCGCACCCAGTTCAGCGAAATCTCCGATCGGCCGCGGGATGCCGCTCAGCTTGCGCTTGTCGAAGGTCTGATGGGCGAATTGAAGATTCTGCTCTTCCTTTCGCGCGTGCTCTTGCTGTGTCTTTGAACTGCTCTTGCCGCGGTAGAGCTTGGCATTCACGCGCTCGCTTCCACTGTTGAAGTCCATTACGATCTCGTAGGTGTAGTGGTCGGTCTTGGGCGTGTGTCCGACGACCCGCACGGCCTTCACCTCCGAATGTTGCGGGAAGTAGCTGGAGCCGGAGCTGTTCAAATCCTCGACAATACGATCAAGAGTGCTGTCTGCCATTCCATCTCCAAGAATTCGGTTCGTGCTCGTACAAAAGCACTTCCAAGTAAGATGCAGATAACCGACGCTCTCAGGGCCAAATGCAAGCAAAGTTCCGGCTTGGTCACCCTCGTGATACGTAAGTTGTTGATGAATCGTGGAGTTCGCGATGGCGAGTGGCAAAAAAGTTTGGTACGCGGCGGAGAATTGCGGTGCTCATGTTTGGCATGAGCACGATGCAGATAAGTCGAGAGGCGACCTCAGCGCGTCAATAGAAAAGATACTTCTGCCACTTCGCATCCGAGCGACCCATCATGCGCATGATGTGCCGGCTGGTATGCAGATTGAAGGCGCGCGGCTCGCGCATCAGCCTCATGCTGGTTTCGTGCGGAAGTAAGTTGCCTTTCTTGCGATTGCAGGAATGGCAGCAGGCAACGAGATTTTCCCAGGTCGAAGCGCCGCCGCGCGAGCGCGGGATCACGTGGTCCAGCGTCAACTCGCCGGCGGCCAGCACCTTGCCGCAGTACTGGCAGGTGTTGCGGTCGCGCAGCAGGATGTTCTTGCGCGACAGAGCGCGCGTCTGATGCGGGATGCGGCGGTACTCGAGCAGGCGAATCACCGACGGCACACGCATGGCCAGCCGTGCGGCGTGCAGTTCATGGCCGTTGGCCTCTTCCATCATGGCGACGCCTTTCAGCACCAGGATGATGGCGCGCCGGGCCGCACACACGTTGATCGGCTCGTACGACGCGTTCAATACCAACACCGGCGCGTGCATGGATGCCCACTGTGGACCTTCGGGATCTCCGGCCACGCGGGCATGGTGCATACAGCCGGCCAAGGACTTTCCGTATCGGGACGCTGCGCTTTGGACCGAACTCGACATAGCCCTTCTATACCGATGCGGCAACTTCCGCCGCTTCGATTGCCTCCTCTTCCCCGCCATCGGCAACTTCCCGCAGATCGGCGCCCTGAAAGGCGCGCGCCACGGTGGCTGCCCAAACTCTTTCCGCACCGGCCTCTTTGAGGACGCGAGCGCACTCTGACAACGTGGTGCCTGTGGTCATCACGTCGTCGACCACGATCACGCTGCGGCCCTGGACTGCCCTGGGGTCAGCCACCCGAAAAGCATCGCGCATATTTTCGATGCGTTCTTCGCGGCTGAGTCCCACCTGCGAGACGGTCTCGCGATGACGGACAAGCGTGTCCGGTGCGATTGCAAGCTTTTGCTCAAAGTATTTTGATGCGGCGCGGGCGATCAGCTCGGCCTGATTGAAGCCGCGGTCGCGCCGCCGACCCTGATGCAGCGGGACCGGAATCAAGATCGCGCGCGCATCAGGGTGGAGCTCGGCAATGGTGTCAGCCAGCATCTCTCCCAACGGCACGGCTGCAGGCCTCACACCCTCGTATTTCAGAAGATGGATCAGTCCGCGGAGAGTGCCCTTGTACTCGCTATACGAGACAGCGCGATCGAAGGCGGGCGCATTGTCGTGACAATGCACGCAACGGCCATCGCCCATCAGCAACTGAGCACTGGCCAGCCGGTCGCCGCACAGAATGCATTGCGGCGCGCGTGTCGGGCTGATCTCGGCTAGGCAGTCCCCGCAAACAGGAACTCTGGAGATGTTGGTGAGAGGCGTACGGCAAATACGGCAATCAGAAGGAAAGAGGACGGAAAAGATACTTTGCAGAAAGGTCTTTAGGCCCGCAACAACCGTTGCACGTTGGGAAACGCGCGGTTCTCGTCGTTTTCGCTTTAGCGTCTCACAACTGCTGAAGACGACCTCCAACCGTCCTACCAGCGTAGGACCCCGTCGGCGGTGCGAGGAACCTCAGTCCGGTCCCGAAGCACCGTGACCGATTCAGTATAGAAGGTCTGCAACTGACGTGCAATGCCGGTTCAGGTTCCTCCAGGAAGGATTCATCCAGGATTCATCGAAGCGGCCGAGCCTACTCCCCTGCCAGCGCCTTGTATTGTGCGGCGGTCAGCGGCACAACCGACAACCTTCCCTGCCGCACCAGCGGCGAGTCGGCGAAGAGCTTGTTGGCTTTCACCTCGGCCAGCGTGACCGGCTTCGCGATCGCCTTGCCTGCCTTGATCTTCACCAGCGGAGTTTTGGCATCAGCATCATCGACGGAAACGACTGTCGCCGTTCCGACGGAACTCTTCTCATCGCCCGTGTGATAGATGATGAGGCGCTCGCCCGGCTTCATCTCGCGCAGATGTTTCACGGCCGTGGGATTGGTCACGCCATCCCAGATGGTTTGCTTGTCGCGTTCGAGGTCGGCAAACGAATATACGGTGGGCTCGGTCTTCAGAAGGTAGTCCACTTCGGTCGATCTCCTTTCGAGTTCAACATTCTATCCGGGTTCCGGCGAAAGTACCTGCACTTGTGCGCAATATGTCTGGCGTGCTAACTTGCGCCGTCGCTATAATTTGTGCGCATCTCCGAGGTTTGCCCAAAATGAGCACTACTACCACCGAAGCACCGAAGAAATTCCGGTCATACGTTCCCGATAACACCACGATGCCGGAGTTCACCCTTCGGGCTGTGCTTCTGGGTCTTGTTCTTACCGTTATCCTTGGCGCCGCTAACGCTTATCTGGGACTGCGCGCCGGCATGACCATCGCCGCCACCTATCCTGCCGCCGTCATTGGAATGGCCGTCCTGCGGTTGATGAAGGGCTCCATCCTCGAAGAGAACATTGCCCGAACTGTCGGTTCCATCGGCGAGTCCGTGGCGGCGGGCGCGATCTTCACCATCCCGGCTTTCGTAATTTCCGGCGCTTGGCCGGTTTTCGATTTTGAGCACGCGTATTGGAAGTCGTCAATTCTGATGCTGCTGGGCGGCGTGCTTGGCATTCTGTTCGTCACCCTGCTCCGCCGGGTGATGGTGGAAGATCCCGAGCTTCCCTTCCCTGAATCGGTCGCCGCATCGCAGATTCACATCGCCGGACAGCAAGGCAGCCGCGCGGCCAAGATTCTGTTCGGCAACATGGGCTTCGGCGGCATTGTCTACCTCCTCGGGCAGTTCAGCCTATTCAGCCCGAGCCGAGACTTCATCGTAAACATCGGTAACCTGGGCAGCAGCTTCGTGCGCATGGGGCGAACGGCGACATCTCCCAAGCTTCCTGCCGGAGCTGTCACCACCGTCGCCGCGCCGGCTATCAGCCCGGCGTACCTCGGCGTGGGATACATCATCGGACCACGCCTGGCATCGCTCAACTTTGCCGGCGGCGTCATCGCCTGGGGCCTGCTGGTCCCGCTCATTCTGTTCCTCGGCGGACCAACGCTGGTGGCGCAGTTCGCGCCTGCCGGAACCACCATGCCCGATACAGCATTCTGGTCAGGACAAGCCGGAGCGGTCTGGAGCTTTATCGTTCGCCCCATCGCTGTCGGCGGCATGCTGGTCGGCGCTTGCTTCACTCTCTTCCGCATGCGCAAGAGCCTGGGCATCGGCATGGCGCGCGCCGTATCCGACTTGAAGAAGTCTGCTTCTGCCCACGCCGACACTGCTCGCACCGGACGCGACCTGAACGCCAAGTTCGTTTTCACTGGCCTGTTCATCGTGCTGATCGCGATGGTGTTTCTGTATAAGAGCTACGCCGACTCGTGGGGCCCGGGCATGGTTGCCGCGATCGTCATGATGATTGTGGGTTTCTTCTTCGCCGCCGTCTCCGGCAACCTGGTCGGTATGATCGGCTCATCGAATAATCCGATTTCCGGTTTGACGCTGGCCGCCCTGGTCATCGCCGCAATCCTCATGGTGCTGATGGGAGTCTCCGGCATTCATGGCGTCGCGGCCGTGCTCGGCGTGGCAGCCGTGGTCTGTATCTCCTCGGCCGTCGCGGGCGAGATGCTGCAGGATTTGAAGGTCGGACATATTCTCGGTGGCACGCCTGCCAAGATGCAGATTGGCGACTTTATGGGCGTCACCGTTGCCAGCTTTGCACTGCTGCCGGTTCTGCTGCTTTTGAATCAGGCGAACATTAACAGCGGCGGAATCGGATTCGGCGACCCCCAACTTCCCGCCCCGCAAGCCGGCCTGATGGCCATGTTGTCGCGCGGCATCGTCGGTGGCGAAATGGCGTGGCCGCTCATCGTGGTTGGCATCCTGATGGGCATCGCGCTGATCATGATCGAAGTGAAGAGCCCAATGCTGTTTGCCGTGGGTATGTATCTGCCGCTGGAAACAACGTTCGCCATTTTCCTCGGCGGCGTAATCCGCTGGATCACCGACAAGGTTCGTGACAGCAAGAACTTCAACGAAGCTCAGAAAGCGCGAGTCGAGAATGCGGGCGTGCTGACGGCGTCGGGATTCATTGCCGGTGAAGCATTGATGGGGATTGTCATAGCAGTGTTCAAATACAAGAATTGGAAGTTGCCGGTGATCTTCGAGCATCCGAATGTAACCTTCGGATTCATCATGCTGGTGATTCTGGGATTCGTGATGGTTCGCGTGCCTCTGGCCAATGCCGGCAGCCCGGATGAGCCGGCTCCGCCAACCGCGATTATGTGACGTGTGTTGACGTCTCTGAACAGGGCGCAGCTTCGGTTGCGCCCTTTCTGTTTGCGCAATGTCATCCCTGAGCAGAGCGGCCGCCGCTGCCTTTTTCGCGGCTGCGCGGCGGCGGACGCGGAGTCGAAGGACCGCTACGCAGAAAACTCGATGACACAACAGAGGTCCTTCGACTGCGTTCGCCTGGCGGCTCGCTTCGCTGGGGATGACAAGCTTGGGGGTGCGACAAGGCCGATGGCGCTTTACCCTTCGCCGCGATGCCCTAAAATATTCCTAGATGCTCACCCGCTCGACGCGTTTTCATTTAGTCGCTGTACTCTGCCTGCTCTTCACCGCCTGTTCTCATACCCCGAAACCCAAACGCTTTCCGCTCGACGGCCGCGTGGTCGCCGTCGATCGGGCGCAGCGCCAGATCACCGTCGCACATCACGATGTACCCGGTCTGATGAAAGGCATGACCATGCCCTTCCTGGTCGGCAGCAACGACACGTGGGTCTTCCAGGCCATCGCTCCGGGCGATCAGATCCACGCGACGCTGGTCATCGGCAACGATGCCGAGTTGCAGGACATCAGCTTCAACAAGGTCAGCGACAGCTCCGTCGACGGCACGACACAGCTGCATCTTCCCGACGCAGGGCAGGAGGTGCCCGACTTCACGCTCCTCAACCAGGATGGCCGCACGATCCATCTCAGCCAATTTCGCGGCAAGCCTTTGCTGCTGACCTTCATCTATACGCAGTGTCCCTTTCCTGATTATTGCCTGCGCATGAGCAGCAACTTTGGACGCGTGCTGGAGCAACTGCGGCAGAATCCCAAGGCCTTCGAAGCCACGCAACTGCTATCGATCAGCATCGACCCGGAGAACGACCAGCCGGCCGTACTGCGCAGCTACGGCGAGCATTATGTCGGGCGCCTCGATCCGAAGTTCCAGCACTGGCAGTTCGCCTCCGGCACGCCGGAGCAGGTGCGCAAGGCTGCTGACTTCTTTGGGTTGGCGTACAACAGCAAGGACGGACAGATCGTGCACGGCCTGCAAACCGTTTTGATTGGCAAAGACGGTAAAATTCTCAAGGTGTACTCTGGTAACGACTGGAAACCCGACGATGTGGCTGCCGATTTTGTGGCCGCGGTTGCCGGATAGGACCCAACGTCGAACCAGTCGTGTTCATTCTCATGCAGTCGCAAGGAGATTACATGCCACAGTCCCAGGCAATTGCCCGGCTGAACGATCTGACCCGCAGTATGGACACGGTAATCCTCACCACCCTGCGTCCCGATGGCACGTTGCATAGCTGCCCGATGGCTTCCCAGGGCGTCACCGATGACGGCGCGTTCTGGTTCATTGCCAACAGCAACAGTGAAAAAGTAGAGGCAGTGCGCACCATTCAGCGGGTCAGTCTGTGCTTTGCCAATCACGTTGACAATCACTACGTCTCGGTCAGCGGCTTTTGCGAACTGGTGCGTAATCGCGAGGCGGCCCGGCAGCTATGGAATCCCAACTTCAAGTCCTGGTTCCCTGGCGGCCTCGAAGATCCCGACCTCGTCCTGATGAAAATCGTCGTCCAGGAAGCCGAGTACTGGGACGCCTCGCAGTCCCGCATGGTTCCGTTGCTCGGTTTTGACCCGAATGCCATAACCTAGAGACGCTCAGTTTCCCGTCCGTTGATCAAGTTGAGGAGAAACGCAGATGACGCGAGATCGTTACCCGCAACGTCGCTATTTCCTGATCTGTCTTTTCACCGCGGTCCTTGTCCTAACATGCGGTCTCGCCTCGGCCCAGGATCCACCGAGCACCGCCACTGCCGACATACCGTTTGACTTCTATATTTCGGGCGTCAAGATGGCCGCCGGCCCGTACACGCTTGACCGGATCGCTGCAACCTACGTTCTTCTGCGCAGCCAGGACGGCAAGTCGCAACAGGATCTTTACTTCCTGCAATCTGCCCCGCCCACCAAGAACCTTCCGTCGAAGCTGCTGTTTGCGCTGCGGGACGGCAAGTATTATCTGTCCGGCATCTGGAGCGCGTACGGCAAATCGCAGCTTTCCTCTTTCGCTCCCAAGGCTGGCGATCAAACCAAAGACGTGCCGCTCAAGCCGGTCGAAAAAACTGTGGCCAAACCGTCATCGGGTCTGTAATAGTTACTTGTCCCGACAAATGGAGCCGCACGAGCTGCGATTCAGTCGCCGTGCGCCAGAAGACTGTGCATCCTGAAGGGATGAGAAATCAGAGGGGCATTTTTATGAAGAGCAGAAAACTTTTGAGCCGTACGTTGGCTGTCGTCTGTATTGCCGGCCTGTCCACCACAGCCTTCGCCCAGATGGGCGGCGGGGCGGCTTCAAACCCCGAGTTGCAGCAGAAGGTTGCGGCGCTGAAGGAGCAGGCTGCGGCCAACAAGCAGCGCCTGCATCAGTATCAGTGGACCGAAACGCAGCAGATCACCCTCAAAGGCGAGCAGAAGCCGGAGCGCGTCTTCCAGTGCTCGTACGGACCGAACGGCCAGGTGCAGAAGGTTCCGATGGGAGCGCCGCCGGAGCAGCAGCAGAAGGGTGGCAGACTGCGTCAGCGCGTCGTCGAGAAGAAAACCGACGAGATGAAAGACTACATGCAGCAGGTGCAGAGCCTGCTGTCGATGTATGTGCCGCCGAATCCGGAGCTGATCCAGCAGGCTATGCAGAAGCACAATGTGTCGATCGATAAGACCGTCGGCTCGAGCCTGACGCAGTTGGTCTTCCACAACTACGCCAAAGACGGCGACCAGATGACCATCGGCTTCGACTCCGCCGCCAAGAAGATCGCCACCATCAATGTGAACACCTACATGGACGATCCGAAGGACGCTGTCACGCTGGCGGTCCAGATGGCAAGTCTGCCCGACGGAACTAACTACGCCGCACAAACTGTGCTGAACGCCACGGCGAAGCAGATCCAGGTGACCACCTCCAACTCGAATTACGCGAAGATTCAGTAAACAAAAGTCCCGCCACAGGGCGGACGCAACTTCTTCAGCCCAGCGCGGAAGCGCTGGGTTTCGTGCGTTAAGAAGCATCCAGAGCCGGCTTCAGCCGGCTGCCCCTACGGCAGGATGACCGCGGCCCCGTCGATTGCATCCTGCTTGACCGCCAGCAACGCTTCGTTTGCTTGATCGAGCGAGAACGACGTCACCTTTGGCTGCATGTTGATCTCGGCGGCAATCTTCAGGAAATCGCGCGCATCATCGCGCGTCATGTTGGCGACACTGCGGATCTGGCGCTCGCCCCACAGCAGCTTGTCATAATCGAATTGCGGCATGCGATCCAGGTGGATCGCGTTAATCGAAACCACTCCACCCTTACGCAAACTGGACAGCGCTGCCAGCACCACATCGCCGCTGGGCGCAAAGGTCACGGCTCGATCCAACTCCACCGGCGGCTTGTCCGCCTCGGCTCCAACCCACTTGGCCCCCAGCGACTCAGCCAGCTTGCGATGCGACTCTCCGCGCGTCGACACGTATACGTCGCAGTCCCACGAATGCAGCACGTCGATCGCCAGGTGCGCGGATGCACCGAAGCCAAATAGCCCGACGCGCTCACCCTTCTGCGTGCCCGCCACCCGTAGCGCGCGAAAGCCGATGATGCCGGCGCACAACAGCGGGGCCGCGTGCAGGTCGTCGAGTTCCGGCGGCAGAGGAAAAACAAAGTCCGCACGGGTCATCGCATATTCGGCGTAACCACCGCGTACCGTGTAACCGGTGAAGGTGGGCTGGTCGCACAGGTTTTCCATGTCATGCCGGCAAAACCAGCATGTTCCATCCGTTCCGCCGATCCAGGAAACGCCGACCCGGCTTCCGAGAGGCAGCTCCGCGGTCGCGCCATCGACCACGTCGCCGACAATCTGGTGTCCCGGAATGTCGTTCTCGATCCTCGGAGGAAGTTCGCCTTCGACGATATGCAGGTCGGTGCGGCAGACGCCGCAGGCGCGCACCTTCAGCAACAGATGGCCGGCTGTGGGCTGCGGCTTGGGAACGTCTTCGATCCGGAGCGGCTTCTGCGCGATGGGTGCGGGCTGATGCAGGACAGCTGCTTTCACGGCGACTCCTATCGGTACGATTTTAATCCGCCGGGGGATGCTGGGTGTCACCCGGTCGGTGGGTGCGATCAGCCCGTCGCAAGAGTTCCTGCCGGCCCGTTCTCAAGCCTGTTCACCGCTGGTTAGTGAGCGCCGAAAGTATGGAAGAACAGAATCAGCTTCACACCCACTACATCGGTTGTCGTCATTGGAGCGACGATGGTGTTGGTGCGCCTGAACCAGGTTTCGACCTCGACCTTCCGCGTGATGCGTGAGATAACACCAACCCGCCAGTTGTATTGCGACCATTCACCGAGTTGGCAGTTATAGAAAACCTCGACCGAGCCATACGGCGTGAAGGCGAACTTGCGCACTTGGAAGCTGCGCGCAAGCATGAGGCGGTTTCGATATCTCCAGGAAAACCCTTTCGGCAGGCCTTGAAGATCGATGCGGTTGCGGTCGCCGATCTGGAAACCGAGTGGCAGCGGAAGACGCGGCGTTAACTCCAGCACACCGTTGTTTTGCGCTGTCTCTTTTCCGTACAGGTTCTTGACGTAGCGATAGCCCACGCGAAACGTCAGGTACTTACTTCGCTCCGGGTTGCTCAGCTTCAGGTGGGGAATGAAGTTCAGCAGCGCGATGTCCAGGTTGGGGCCAAGGACGAATTCAGGACGCGACTCGTCCTTTCCTGGTGTGCCCGACGCCAGCATCATGAAGTCGAGTGAGGGCGTCAATCCAACGTAGGTATCGACCTGCGACCAGAAGACTGTTGGGGTCGGTGGTGGCTCCAGCGGAGCGGGCGACTGCGCATGCGCGCCGGCCAAAAGCGTCGCTACGACGAATGCAACGCCGCCCATGCGCCTGAGACAGAACCTCCCTTTCGACCACCGGCCGAGCAATCGCCGCCTCGAAGTTAGATTTAGATCAACCTGATTGTGGCAGGAGCGGATTCATTATGGCATCGGCGCCACGGACGGAAAACTATTTTCCTGCCGTGCAAACCAGTTGAACCTGGGCAGCCAATTCGGGCCGCAGACCATATCCTTCTCGGCGCCCAAACATCCAAGACTAGTGAAATAATCATGCTTTCCCCATAGATCCATGGACCTGACCCAAGCCAAGCCTTCCGCTCCGCAGACGCCTTCGTCGCTCCGGCACACCGACCTGCTGCAACTGCGCGAGGTGAGCAAGACCTACGTCACCGACGGCGAGCCGGTGCATGCGCTGAACGGAGTTTCGTTTACGCTGGGCGCTGGAGACTTCGTCGCGCTGGTTGGCCGTAGCGGGTGCGGCAAGTCGACGCTCCTGAATCTTTCCGGGGCAATGGATTTCCCGACTACCGGCCAGGTGTTGCTGGACGGTGTCTCGACCTCGGAGCTCGACGATAACGGCCTGACGCGCCTGCGGCGGGGGAAGGTTGGCTTCATCTTCCAGGCGTTTCAGCTGCTGAATACCTTAAGTGTGCTCGAGAACGTCGAACTGCCTTTGCTGCTGGCCGGCGAGTCGAAGACGGCGCAGCGCGCTGGGCACAACCTTCAGCTGGTTGAGCTCGCCGATCTCGGCAACCGCATGCCACATCAGCTCTCCGGCGGCCAGATGCAGCGCGTCGCCATCGCCCGCGCCATGGTCCATGACCCCAAGCTGCTGCTGGCTGACGAGCCTACCGGCAATCTCGACACGCAAACCGGCAACATGATTCTCGATCTGCTGCGGCGGATTGCCAACCAGCAGAAAACGGCGGTCCTGATGGCCACGCACAGCATGGAAGCCGCTAATATCGCGGACGCCGTCGTCCGCATGCGCGACGGACGGATCGAAGAGGTCATCAGGCGATGATGTCGCGCCTGCGGGTCTTCTATCGGTTGATTGTCCGTCCGCTTTATCGCGAACCTGCGCGTACGCTGCTCACGGTGCTGGCTGTCGCCTTGGGTGTTGCAGTTGTATTGGCGATCGAACTGGCTGGCGATGCTGCAGCGGGATCGTTCCGCTCATCGATTGAGACGCTAACGGGCAGCGCGAATCTGGAAGTCACGGCCGTCGGCGGTGTTCCCGATAATGTGGTGGCGACGCTGGCCACGCTTCCTTACCCGATCAAGGTCGAGCCTCGCATCGACGACTTCGCCACGATTCCTTCGACGGGCCAGTCGATTCCGCTGGTCGGCCTCGACCTGATCGCCGACCACCCCGAAGGCTTCAGCCTGCCGGAAGAGGAGCGCGCTGGCACGAGCAGCCTGGCGCAAACCCTCACCGCTGATAATGTCTGGGTCAGTTCGCGCCTCGGCGCGAAGCCTGGGGACACCCTCCGTCTTCTGATCAACGATGAGGTCCATCCGTACACGGTACGCGGTGTGCTCAAAGATTCAGGCGACACCGGCGGCCTGGTCCTGATGGACATCGGCACGGCGCAACGTGCATTGAACCGCGCTAACCGCGTTGATCGCATCCTGATTACGGTTTCCGCGACACCTTCGCTGGAGCAATGGGAGCAACGACTGCGTTCGGTGCTACCTGCGGGCGTTGAACTTCGCCGCCAAGGCAGCGAGAGCAGCGAAAACCGAAAGATGCTGAGCGCGTTTCGCTGGAACTTGCGCATCCTCAGCTACGTTGCGCTGGTGGTCGGCGCATTTCTCATCTTCAACACCATCTCGGTGTCGGTCGTGCGCCGCCGGCCGGAGATCGGCATCGCACGCGCGCTGGGCGCCAGCCGCACCGCGGTGTTGAGCGCATTCCTTGGCGAAGCGGCGTGCTTCGGTGCCGTCGGCGGACTGATTGGCATTTTCCTCGGCAGACTGCTGGCCATCGGCGCGGTGCGACTGCTCGGAGCAACGGTCGATAATCTGTACGTCAGCAGTACTCCCGCGCCAATTCAATTGACGCCGTTGGTGATTCTTCTCGGCCTGGCGATTGGCGTCGCCGTTTCGCTTGCCTCCGCGGCATCGCCCGCGCGCGAGGCGTCGCTGGTCTCGCCGGTCGAGGCCATGGCACGCGGCGAGCGCGAGTACACCACGCGCGTCCACAAGATTCGCGATCTCTGGATCGGCTTCGCACTGGCAATTGCGGGCGCGGCTGCTTCGTTCGCGGCGGCCATCGCCGGGAAGCCGTTTTTCGGATACGCGGCAGCACTACTATTCATTGCTGCATCCGCGTTCTCCATTCCCGCGCTGGTCAGCGGATTGACGAAGATTTCCTCCGGCATGCTGCTGCGCATTGGCGGCGTTGAGGCGATGCTGGCCTCGCGGAGCCTGGCTTCCTCGCTGCGCCGGACGTCGGTGCTGGTCGGCGCGCTGGCGACGGCAATTGCCATGACCACCTCGGTCGGCATAATGGTGGGCAGCTTCCGTCAGACCGTACAGGTCTGGATGAACAATCAGCTCAAGGCCGACCTGTTCGTCGCTCCTGCCACGAATCCTTCCGCTGACCGCCATCCCACGATCGACGTTTCGCTCTCGGAGAAGCTGGCTGCGCTGCCCGGGGTCGCGGGTGTCGACCGCTTCCGCGAGTACGAGGTCAGTTATCAGGGACTGCCGGCCATCCTCGGCGTGGGCGACACGCTTGGCCCGCATCCTCTTGGCAAGGTCGAATTCTTCTCCGGCCGCTCGACCGAGCAGGTCAATCACGAGTTGCGGGACGGCGACAACGTCATCATCAGCGAGCCGTTAGCCAACAAACATCATTTGCGAACGGGCGAGAGCATCGTGCTTCCGCTCGGAGACGCACAGGTCCGCTTCCGCATTATCGACATCTTCTACGATTACGGCACGGAGAAGGGTTTCATGATCATCGACCGGACACGCGCGCTGCGGTATCTGCACGATCCAGCGGTATCGAACCTGGCGATCTACGTCGCTCCCGGCGCCGACGTCGAAAAGGTCCGCAAAGAACTGGAGAGCGTTGCTGCGGGACATAACCTGGTCATCTATACCAATCGCAGCCTGCGCGCGCAGGCCATTCAGATCTTTGATCGCACCTTCGCCATCACCTACGCGCTGGAAGTTGTGGCCGTCATCGTCGCTGTCATCGGCATCGCCGGCGCGATGCTGGCGCTGGTCATCGATCGTCGTCGCGAACTCGGCTTGCTACGCTTCCTCGGTGCGGCCGTATCGCAGATCCGCAAGTTGATTCTGGTCGAAGCCGGCTTGATCGGCCTGCTGGCCAACATTGCCGGGCTCGCGCTGGGAATTGTCTTGTCGCTCCTGCTGATTTTCGTTATCAACAAGCAATCGTTCGGCTGGACCATTCGTTTTCACTGGCCCATTGCCGTGCTGCTCGGGGCACTTACCCTCGTCTACGTGGCGACGGTTCTGGCGGGCTTCTATCCTGCACGCGTGGCCACGTCACTGAATCCGATCGAGGTAGTGCATGAGGAGTAAGGCCATTGCCGTGTTACTCCTCCTCATGTCGACGCTGCCGATGCCGGCGCAATATCAGCAGGCGATGTCGGGATATCGCTACGAATTCCCGCGCGATCACTTCGACCATCCCGACTATCGGACCGAGTGGTGGTATTACACCGGGAATCTCAAAGCAGCGGACGGTCACCGATTCGGCTTTGAGCTGACGTTCTTCCGTCAGGGCGTCGACCGCAGCAGCCAACAGGCTGGAGACTGGGCCGTACGGGACGTTTACCTTGCGCATCTGGCGCTGAGCGATATCGACGGCGGACACTTTTATCACACCGAAAGGTTGAATCGCGCAGGGCCGGGCCTGGCGGGCGCCAGCCCGGAACAGCAGAGAGTCTGGAATGGTAATTGGCGGGTGCAGTGGATCGGCGGACATCAGCAACTGCAGGCCATTACCGCCGATTACACGTTGCACTTGACGATGACCTCACGCAAGCCGCCGGTGATTCATGGCAGGAACGGCATCAGTCAAAAAGGCGCGGGTGAAGACAACGCCTCGCACTACATCTCGTTCACGCGTCTGCTTACCAGCGGGGAGATCGAACTGAACGGCAAGACGTACACCGTCGAAGGCACCTCATGGATGGACCACGAGTTCTTCAGCAGCGGCCTCGACCATGACGAAGTTGGCTGGGACTGGCTAAGCCTGCAATTGGCCGACAACACTGAGTTGATGCTGTACCGGCTGCGGCACAAGGACGGCAGCGTCGATCCCTATTCGTCGGGGACATACGTCGATGCCAACGGCAAGTCAACGTTTCTCGGCGCTCGCGACTTCTCCATGGCGCCCACGGGCGAGACTTATGCGAGCCCCGCCATGAAAGCGATTTATCCCATTGCATGGAAAGTCGCGATCCCTTCTTTACGACTCGAGCTACAACTTAAGACGCCCCTGGCATCACAAGAATTAACGAGCGGCGCCAGCGCCGGTCTGTCGTACTGGGAAGGGGCAATTGACATCAATGGAACGCGCGGCGGCACGGCAATCACGGGAGTTGGTTATCTGGAGATGACCGGTTACGCGCAACCGATGACGCTGGAACCGAAATAGTACCAGCGTCTGCCGTGCCCCCATGCCGGCCACTGGCGGTCGTGAACGATGAAAAACCTGTACGCAAAAACCATGCTCAGCCTGATCGCTGTCGTTGCTGTCATGGCATTGCTGTTATTTATCCCAGCCGGCAAGATTCGTTACTGGCAAGCGTGGGTGTACCTGGCGATCTACATCGGAGTATCGCTGCTCTTTTCGACCTACCTTTTTCGCAACGATCCTGCTCTGCTTGAGCGGCGCATCAAGGGAGGGCCGACAGCCGAGAAGCGGACAACGCAGAAGATCGCAATGCTCTTCGCCTCTTTGGGATTTGTGGCTCTTCTGGTGGTGCCGGCGCTGAATTACCGCTTCGCGGGATCGTCGGTCCCGCTTGCAGTGGAACTTGCGGCCGACGTGCTGGTGCTCGTCGGCTTCTACCTCGTGTTCCTGGTCTTTCGGGAAAACACGTTCGCCTCGTCGACGATCGGAGTTTTTGAAAACCAGAAAGTCATTTCGACCGGACCGTATGCGCTGGTGCGTCATCCCATGTACGCAAGCGCGATGCTGTATGTGATCGGAACACCGATTGCGCTCGGGTCCTACTGGGGGCTTCTCGCCTTGGCATTAATGGTGCCGGCAATCGTATGGCGGCTGCTCGATGAAGAGAAACTTCTTGGGCTAAATCTGCCAGGCTATACGGAGTATCAGCGGAAGGTGAGGTATCGTCTGCTGCCCGGTGTCTGGTAAAGCGAAATCTGGGAGAATGGTTCCATGATTCTCCGAGCACTGCGAGCTCTGCTACTCTGTGCATTATGTTCGCCCATTATCTGCAATGCCGCCGACAAGCCCGCCAACCTGTCGCAGACGCTAGACGAAGTTTCCACGGCCTACGCCAAGCTCGAGCCGCAATCCATTCGGCCGGCCGAAGGATTTATTAAGTACGACTACCTGATCCCCGCCGGCTACTACAAACAGATGTGGGACTGGGACGGTTTCTTCATCGGTTCGCACCTGGCGCAACAGGGCAAGCCACAGTACCTGAAGTATTGGGTGCTCGACTTCGCGGGCGCGATCGACCAGGACGGCTACGTTGCCGGCTGCATCACGACGAAAGGTCCTCGCCCGCTGATGGGTCGCTTCGCGATGAAGCCATTCCTGGCGCAAGGAGCGGTGATCGCATCGGAAGGCCTCGGCGACTACTCATGGGTCAAGCCGATCTGGGAGAACATGCGCAAGGTCATCAGCTATCGCGAGCAGACGCAGTTCGATCCCAAGTACGGGCTGTTCTTCTGGGAGAACGC
>DATHQX010000172.1:0-3147 GCA_035482295.1 Verrucomicrobiia bacterium | reverse complement strand
ATACATCAGCGCGATCGCCAGGAAATGCGGAAACTGCCACAGGAAGAGAATGGCGAAGAGAAACCACGCTTGCCGATTGATGGCGGCGGAAGCTCCGGCCCAGCCGATCAGCGTGGGCATTGCGCCCGGGAACGCGCCCAGCAGCGTGCACAGCGGAGTCTTGCGCTTCAGCGGCGTATAAACCAGCAGATAAGAGAGCAGCGTCGAAACCGCCAACAGCGCCGACAATGCGTTGACGGCAACCAGCAGATAAAGGCCGCCCGTCACGCTTAGCGCAAGACCGAACACAAGCGCTTCGCGGCTCGTCAGTCGGCCCGAGGGTAGCGGGCGATTGGCGGTGCGGCGCATCTTGCCGTCCCACACGCGTTCCATCCACTGATTCAGAGTTGCGGTCCCGCTGGCTACTAATAATGTGCCCAGCAGCGTGTTGAGCAGGCCGACAATCCGGAACGGTCCACGCGAAGCCAGGTAATAGCCTGCCGAGGTCGTCATCAGAATCAGCAGGTTCACCTCGGGCTTGGTCAGCGTGTAATAGTCCCGCAGCTTCGACTTCAGCGTGGGGATTGAGGCGGCGGTTGTCATCATGTTTGTCGCTGACATGTTACCAGTCTCGGCCGGAATCGTTCTGGTCGTTTTGCGCTTCGAGCATCTGCGCTTCTGACGTCTCTTCTTCGTCCGTCCGCCGCACTTGATTGCGTTTCTTATACACAACAAAAATCATGCCGATGGATCCGAGAGTGGGAGGAACGATCATCACCAGAATCCCGCTCTTCAATGCCTGAATCATTCGCGACCCTGAGGACGCCGCCTGCGTGTAGCAGAGCGCACAGCTTTGCGAAAACGCCGGCACCGGCGCCAGCAGGAACATAAAGGCCGCCAGCGCAATTCCCAGAATCGCGAATTGTCTCCAAAGCTTCAAACCTTTGCCTTCAGGAAGCCGCTGTGACCAGTTTACTTGGCCCACGGTACGCCGTCGAGAATCCGGTAACTGTCGGTCCATCCATAT
The DNA here is from genome assembly GCA_035482295.1 of Verrucomicrobiia bacterium. Lineage (GTDB taxonomy): Bacteria > Acidobacteriota > Terriglobia > Terriglobales > Acidobacteriaceae > Bog-257. Next base: position 2,141 of record DATHQX010000172.1, on the reverse strand, counting down.
TGCATGCCAAGGATAACGGCTACCGTGAAAATCAGGACGAACCACTTGAGTCCGCGATTCTCCCACAAATGCATGAAAAACAAAAGCGCCAACGCGGCCTCAATACTGGCCACGATCAGCATGCGCACAAACATTTGAGATGCGCTGATGTCCTGATAGGCAATGAAAAACTGTATCCCGGCCAGGGCCAGAATGCATAGGTAGACGATGAGGTCTTTGCCCATTCCGTTAGTTTTAGCTTCGGGGCCAGCCATATTCGATTGCTCCTGATTTTTTCAGTCGGTCCTAATCTCTCTAACCCTCAGTGGGCCAAGTTCAAAAGATAGATCAGCGGCACCACGAACATCCAAACCAGATCTACAAAGTGCCAATATAGGCCGGTGATTTCAAGATCGTCGGCTTTGTAACGGCCGCCCATGTAGCGCAGTCCCACGACGATCAAGGCGATGACGCCGCTGGTGACGTGGAGCAGGTGCAGACCGGTGATGCTGAAAAACAGCGAACTGAACAGCGGCGTGCCCCACGGATTATGGAACAGGGTCGCGCCCTCGCCAATCATTCCCATCCATTCGCGAATGTGCAGGACGGCGAATAGGATCCCGAGCACGGCCGTGATCATGGTCCAGCGGAACGCTCCGGCTTTGTCGCCCTTCTCCGCCGACTGCACTCCGATGAGCATGGTCAGGCTGCTGGTGAGCAGGATAAAAGTCATCAGCGCGACGTTGGTGATGCTGTGGAATGGCCTTGGCCAGTCTGGCGTGGCGTTGCGGATGAATCCGTAGGCGACCAGGCAACCGGCAAAGGTAGCCGAGTCGGCAATGATGAACAACCACATCGCCATCTTCTTGGCCGGAACCGAAAATGCCGGTTTCTCCATCAGAGCTGAGTGTGATCCTATCGTCACGTCCGCTTGGCTCACGGGGCCTCCTGTCGAATCAAGTTCAAGTTCGAGTGCGAATGCTAGAGCTTCATCCACAGCAGCAACAGCAGATACACCCAAAGCGCATCCATAAAGTGCCAGTAGTACGCGGTGGCGTCGAGCGTGCTTTTCTGCAGAATCGACCGGTTCAGCCGGGAAATCACGCGAACCAAACCTCCCAGCCCGCCGAGCACATGAATCGCGTGGATCGCGGTCAGCACGTAGAAAAACGAACTGTTGGGATTGGTGTTCAGAAAAAGTCCCTGGGCGCGCAGCTGCGTCCAGGCCACGTACTGTCCAGCCACGAAGAGCAAACCGAGGGATAGAGAAATGTACAGCCAGAGCGTCGGCTTTTCGATCTGACTTTTCGGCTGCGTTCTTTGTCCGACCATGTATGCGGCCAACTGTCGGCGCGCCATCTCGAGGGCGAAGCTGCTGGCGAAGAGCACCAGCGTATTGAGATAAAGAATTCGAGGCAGCGTGAGATGGTGCCAATCGGTCGCGCCACCCTGGCGAACGATGATGGCGCTGGTAAACGCCGCGAAAGTCATCGCAATGGAAGCAATCACGACCCAGATTCCGGTCGAAGCCGGGGGCGGCGAATAATCCTTCACACCGCGCATCTTCCCATTCACCGGAGCGAGGTTCCGATGGCCGCCATTGCCGGAACTATCCGCCAGACGCGGGCGCTGGTTGCGTTCTTCGCCTGTTACCGGGATTGCTACTGGTTCGTTTGCTGTTGTCGCCATAACTACAGACCCCAATTCCAGAATCGCGTTACGCTTCGTCGTTCTCCGACTTTACTTTCTCCGGAGAAGCCTGCATCACGTAGTCGCCCACCGAGCTTTCCACGCCATACTGGAATGGATCGTGAAAAACCTCAGGCAGCTTGTCGCCGAAATTGTTGTGTGGCGGCGGGGTTGTCGGCGTGCTCCATTCCAGCGACGTCGCTTGCCACGGATTGTCGGGAGCTAGCTCGCCTTTGAAGCGGCTGTGGATCAGGTTGTACAGAAAGACGAGTTGCGCAGCGCCGGTCACCAATGCGGCCACCGTAATAAACCTATGCAGCGGAATGAGCGGCTGCATGTAGTCGGGTGCAAACGCCTGGTAGCGGCGAACGTTGCCGGCCAACCCAAGATAGTGGAACGGCATGAAGATGGCGTAGGCGCCGACGAAGCTGAACCAGAAGTGAACCTTGCCCAGAGTTTCGTTCATCATGCGG
>DATHQX010000171.1:0-4903 GCA_035482295.1 Verrucomicrobiia bacterium | reverse complement strand
ACCAGGTGCGTGGGTAGAATTCTGGACCCGGGCGCAACGGGTTGCATCCTATAGTGTGTGTTGTGGCCTTCGGGGCCCGAACCATGCAGAGGATGATGGCACGAAACCCTTCCAAGTCGAAGAAGAATGCGGCGCCTGCGCGCGCGGGAGGTGAGGCTTCGCGTGAGGATCTTCGGACGGCGAGCGAGGCTTCACTGGCGTTGTTTCATCCCATTACGGCCAAGTGGTTCAGAGCGGTGTTTGAGACGCCTACGGCTCCGCAGGTGGAGGGTTGGCCGGCAATTGCGCGCGGGGAGTCGACACTGATTCTTGCGCCGACGGGCACGGGGAAGACGCTGACGGCTTTTCTGTGGTGTCTCGACAGGTTGATGTTGCGGACTGCTCCTGATGCGACGGAAGGATGCCGGGTGGTTTACATCTCGCCGCTGAAGGCACTGGCGGCGGATGTGGAGCGCAACCTGCGATCGCCGTTGGTGGGGATTGCGAATATGGCGAAGCGCGAGGGCGTCGAAGTGCGGATGCCGGAGATCAGCGTGCGGACGGGGGATACTCCGCAGAAGGAGCGGGCGCGGTTCAGGAAACATCCTGGCGATATTTTGATAACGACACCGGAGAGTTTGTATTTGCTGTTGACGTCGGAGGCGGGGGAGGGGCTGCGGTCAGTCGAGACGGTGATTGTGGATGAGATTCATGCGCTGGTTCCGACGAAGCGCGGTGCGCATATGGCGTTGTCGCTTGAACGGCTGGAGGCGTTGACGGGGAGACGGCTGCAGCGGATTGGGTTGTCCGCGACGCAGAGGCCGCTGGAGGAGGTGGCGCGGTTTCTGGGTGGTGCGGACGCGGACGAATATGTAACTTCCAAAGATACAAAGGCAAGCAGGGTGGAAGAGACGGAGGCCGAGACTGCTAGTGTGTTGATGGAAGTTGCAGGTAAAGGCGAGGAAAAGTCTGACGGGGAATTTGGAGCTGCGAGATTCCGGCCCGTGACGGTGGTGAACGCGGGAGCGCGGAAGCTGCTGGAGCTGAAGGTTGAGGTTCCGGTGGAAGACATGGCGAAGCTTGGGGTGATCGAGGAGCAGCCGAGTGGGCCGGCGTCGCAGGGGCCGAAGAGAACTTCGATCTGGCAGTCGATTCATCCGCGATTGCTGGAGATTATTCGGGAGCGGACGTCCACGCTGATCTTTGTGAATGCGCGGCGTGTGGCGGAGAGGCTCGCGGGAGCGTTGAACGATCTGGCTGGAGAGCCGATTGCGCGGGCTCACCATGGTTCGCTGGCGGCGGCGCAGCGGACGGAGATTGAGGAGTTGCTGAAGGCTGGGAAGATCAAGGCCCTGGTGGCGACGTCTTCGCTTGAGTTGGGGATTGATATGGGGGCGATCGATTTGGTGATTCAGATCGAAGCTCCGCCGAGCGTGGCGAGTGGTATGCAGCGGATAGGACGCGCGGGACACCAGGTGGGCGCGCCTTCGCATGGGATTATTTTTCCGAAGTATCGGGCGGATTTGATTGCATGTGCGGCGGTGACGCGAGCGATGCATGAGGGGCATGTGGAGTCGACGCGATATCTGAGGAATCCACTGGATGTGCTGGCGCAGCAGATGGTGGCGGTGATTGCGCATCCTCCGCTTAGTGCGGTTGAAAGGGAGCGGGGGCCGAATCACAGCGTGGAGGATGAGGGATCAGGGATCGGTTATGCGGCGCTATTTGCTTTGGTGCGTGGTGCCGCTCCGTTTTCCGGGCTGAGCCAGAGTGTGTTTGACGGTGTGCTGGATATGCTGGCGGGCCGGTATCCGTCGGATGAGTTTGCGGAGCTGCGGCCGAGGGTTACGTGGGACAGAACGCGGAACTGGATTACGCCGCGGCAGGGAGTGAAGCGGATTGCGATTCTGAATGGCGGGACGATTCCGGATCGCGGGACTTATGGAGTTTTTCTTGCGGGGGAGAGAGCGAAGCCGGTTCGGGTGGGTGAACTGGACGAAGAGATGGTGTTTGAGAGCCGTGTGGGCGAGACTTTTCTTCTTGGTGCTTCGGCTTGGCGCATTGATGAGATTACGCGTGACCGGGTGTTGGTGACTCCTGCCCCCGGTGAGGCGGGGAAGATGCCATTCTGGCATGGAGACCAGGCGGGAAGGCCGCTGGAGTTTGGGCGAAGGATTGGGGCGCTGGTGCGGGAGTTGCGCGAGGCTCCGCGGAGCGTGGCGATTGCAAGGCTGACGACCGAGCATGATCTTGATCCATTGGCGGCGGAGAATGTGCTGCGGTATCTGGTAGACCAGGAGTTAGCTACGGTTGTTGTGCCGGATGATCGCAATGTGGTGATTGAAAGGGTGCGGGATGAGTTGGGGGATTGGCGCGTCTGCGTGCTGACGCCGTTTGGGAGCAGGGTGCATGCTCCCTGGGCGATGGCAGCTACGGCGAAGCTGCGGGCTACATTGGGATATGACGTGGAAACGATGTGGTCGGAGGATGGCTTTGTGCTGCGGTTTCCGGAGACGGACGAGGCGCCGCCAGTGGATGCGATTTTGCTGGAGCCGGAGGAGGCTGCCGAGCTGGTGTTGCGGCAGCTTGGGTCAACGGCGCTGTTTGCGGCGAAGTTTCGCGAGAGTGCTGCGCGGGCTTTGTTGCTGCCGAGAAGGAGGGCGGAGGGGCGGACTCCGCTTTGGCAGCAGAGAAAACGAGCGTATGACTTGTTGAGCGTGGCGAGCCAGTATGCGAGTTTTCCGATTGTGCTGGAGGCGTATCGCGAATGTTTGCGGGATGTGTTCGATATGCCAGCGCTGATGGAGGTTCTGCGTGGGGTGCAGCAGAGGTCGCTGCGAGTGCATACGGTGGATTCGCGGACCCCGAGTCCATTTGCTTCGGCGTTGCTGTTCAGCTATGTGGCGAACTACATCTATGACGGGGATGCTCCGTTGGCGGAGAGGAGAGCGCAGGCGCTTTCGATCGATCAGGATCAGTTGCGGGAGTTGATGGGCGATGCCGATCTTCGTGAACTGCTGGATGTGAATGCGATTGAAGAGACGGAGGAGCAGTTGCAGTGCGTGGCGGAGACATATCGTGCGCGGAATATGGATGGGGTGCATGATCTGCTGTTGCGTTTGGGGGATTTGAGCCGGGCGGAGTTGCGGGCGCGATGTGTCACGGAGGAGGTTGCGGATACGATTGCGAAGCTGGCGCGGGCTCGGCGGGCGCTTGAAGTGCAGATCGCGGGAGAGAAGCGGTGGATTGCGGTGGAGGATGCGGCGCGGTACAGGGATGCGCTTGGGGTGCCGTTGCCGCCGGGGTTGCCTTCGGCGTTTTTGGAGGAGACCCCTCATGCGTTGGTGGATTTGGTGCGCAGGTTTGCGCGGACGCATGGGCCTTTTACGACGCACGAGGTTGGCGGGCGATTCGATCTTCCGCCCGAGAGTGTGGACGCGGTGCTGCAGGGGCTGGTGCAGAGCGGGAGGGTGGTGGAAGGGGGATTTCGGCCCGGGGGAGTTCATCGGGAGTGGTGCGATGCTGAGGTGCTGCGGTCGATTCGACGGCGGTCGCTGGCGCGGTTGCGCAAAGAGGTTGAGCCAGTGGAGCAGAGGACGCTGGCGCGGTTGTTTACGCGGTGGCAGGGGGTGGTGCAGCCCCGGCGTGGGCTGGATGCTCTGTTGGATGTGATCGAGAATTTGCAAGGGGCTCCGTTGCCGGCTTCGATTCTGGAGACGGAAATCCTGCCGGCTCGGCTGGTGGGGTATAAGCCTTCGGATCTGGATACTTTGATTGCGGCGGGGGAGGTGATGTGGGTGGGGATGGATCCGATTGGCGAGCGGGATGGGCGGATTGGGCTTTATCTGGCGGAGAAGTTGTCGGCGCTTTGGCCGATTGCTCCGCCGGTGCCGCGGGAGCGAACGATTCGAGACGATGATGGCGAGCGTGTGCCGAAGACAGTGATGCAACAAAGCAGGGAAGATGCCATTGTCGAATATTTACGGGCGCGTGGGGCTTCGTTCTTTCAGGATTTGCATGATGGGGTGGGTGGAGGGTATCCGGGCGAGACGCTGGAGGCGCTCTGGAATCTGGTGTGGAAGGGATTGCTTACGAATGATGGAATGGCTGCGCTGCGGGCTTATTGTGAGAAGCCTGCGACGAGTTCGCGGAAGCCGGCGCGGAGGGTGAATCAACTGGCGGTGTTTCGATCACGGCGGACGACTCCGCCGACGGCTCAGGGGCGGTGGGCGTTGAATGGTGCGGCGTTTGTGGAGGGACGATCGGCTACGGAGTGGAGTCATGCGATTGCGCTGCAGTTGCTGACTCGCTATGGCGTGGTGTTTCGCGAGACGGCGCATGCGGAGAATCTTCCGGGTGGTTTTTCCGCGATCTATGACGTGATGAAGGCGCTGGAAGAGAGTGGGAAGATCCGGCGGGGATATTTTGCTGCGGATCTTGGTGCGACGCAGTTTGCTATGCCGGCGGCAGTGGATTTGTTGCGGTCGCTACGAGGGTCGTACCAGGGAGAGAAGAGCGAGATGCTGCAGTTGGCCGCGACCGACCCGGCGAATCCTTATGGAGCGTTGATGCGTTGGCCTGCGGCGGCGGAGGAAGGTTCTTCGTTGACGCGGAGCGTGGGGGCGCGGGTGATCTTGTGCGATGGAGCGCTCGTGGCTTATCTGCGGCGGGGGAATCCGAATGTGCAGGTGTTTCTGCCGGAGGAGGAGCCGCAGCGATCGCAGGTGGCGCGGAGCCTGGCGGAGTTTCTGGTGGGGCGTGTGCATGACGACGAGGATGCGAGTGGGCGCGGCGGGATGCTGATCGCGACGATCAATGGCGTGAATGTGGCGGATCACTGGATGGCGCGGTTTCTGCTGGATGCGGGGTTTGCTGCGGGAGCTATGGGGTTCAATGTGAGGAGGAATCTGCCTCCTCTGCCGGG
>DATHQX010000170.1:0-2127 GCA_035482295.1 Verrucomicrobiia bacterium | reverse complement strand
TCCCGCGATGGCGAAGCCGAGCGGACCCTACCACCCACCGGAAGCATCGAACCCAACAGCCACCACGTGCGGATCTCGCTGCCCGCAACTCGGTTCCACCAACCGTGTTACTCCACACGTAACTAGCGACCCGTACAACGCACAGCTAGTATCGCAACGGGTAGGTTTTTCGCGGAGGAACGCTTGCGCCTTTCGTCAGTTCGCATCATCACAGCAGTTTCCTGTCTCTTTTTCGCCGTCGCCGCATGGCAGATCGCTCCCAACGCTTCTTCCAGCTTCACGGCCGAAGCTCAAACCGCGAAACCCGCCGTCGCCGACACGGCATCGAAGCCGCGCGTGGTCAACGCCAACGTCGTCACCACCGCCAAGCCCGCCGACATTCCCCAGCCCAAGCTGGTGGCGGCTCCTGGCACCGAAATCTACACCGCTAAGAGAGGCGAAGCCATCCCGACGATCGCCCACCATTATCTGGGCAAGACTTCTTATCTAACCTCGTCGGAACTCGCCGCAGCCATCCGCGCCGTGAACCACAAGTCCGACACCTCGAACATTCTCAAAGCCAACGAACAGATCATCATTCCCGGCATCCTCTCCGCGCCCGTCGTCGAGAAAACCATCGCGGTCCCCAAAGATTTCGAAGTCCGCGCCATCTACCTGACCGGCATCATGGCAGCCAGCGATCACGGACTCCGCATCATCCGCCATTGGCGTGAAGTCGGCGGCAACGCCGTGGTCTTCGATATAAAAGATTCCGACGGCAGCGTCACCATTCCCTTCGAGCACCCGCTGCTCGGCCAGCACCAGGTTTACATTCACGACGTGCCGAAACTTGTCCGCTTCCTGCACCAGCAGAACATGCACGCCATCGCGCGAATCGCCATTTTCCGCGACGAGCGCCTGGTCGTAAACCATCCCGAACTAGCCGTCCAGTCCCGCAAGAATAAGACCGCGTGGCGCGAAAACGGCAAGCTGGTCTGGACCGACCCCAGCAATCCCAAAGTCCAGGACTACGACATCGCCCTGGCCAAATACACAGCCGGACTCGGCGTAGACGAAATCCAGTTCGACTACGTGCGCTTCCCCGCCGAAGGCGACCAAAAAGACGCCCAATTCGTCTACCAAAAAGATCAACCCGAACCCGCATCAGACAGGGCGAGTTCGGATGCCGCCGTTAAAAGCGATGTCATCAAAAGCGATGTCACTAAAAACGATGTCATCCTGACGGCGGCGCAAGCCGGCGGAGGGACCGTACCACAGCCGGCAGCTCAACCGTCGTCAACGGGATCGCGTCCGCCCCAGAAAACCGCCACCAAAAAACACCAGCCGGCAAAGACCCCAGAAGCCCCCCGCGGCCCGCAGCGCTCCGACGTCATCACCGCCTTCCTGAAAAAAGCCTACGGAGAACTCCACCCCACCGGCGTCCTGCTCTCCCTCGATGTCTTCGGCGTAATGGCCTGGCAGCGCCAGGTCGACCTAGCCCACACTGGACAAGACATCGTCGGCATGGCCCACTACTGCGACGTCCTCAGCCCCATGATCTACCCCAGCCACTTCTTCGGCATGGACAACATCGAGCACCCCGGCGACGAGCCCGCCCACTTCATCGGCGAATCCATGGACCGCTTCGAATTAATCACCAAAGGCTCCGGCGTTGTCATCCGCCCCTGGCTGCAAGCCTTCCACTGGCGCACAAAAACCTATTCCCCCGAATACATAAAGATTCAGGTCGAAACCGCCCGCGCCAAAGGCGGCATCGGATTCTTATTCTGGAACGCCGCCAACGACTACTCCAAACCCTACGAAGCCATGCCCGAAATGAAAGCGGCCAACTTCAAGCCAGACCCGAATTCCAAAGACGTAAATTCGAAAGACGTAAATTCGAAAGACGCCCCCAAAGACGCCCCTAAAGACCCGAAATACTTCCGCGGCGACGAACTCCCCGCCGCCACCACACAAGCCGCGCTAGTTCCCGCGAACTGAGAGATTGTGAGTGCGTGGATTAATTGATTGAGTGGGATTGAATATGTGGAGCGGGCCCTCCTGCCCGCTGCCTTTGGCCTTGAGATTGTGATCCGAAGCAAGACTCAATAGAAATTGTCATCCTGAGCGAGGATTGGTCTTTGCGCC
>DATHQX010000169.1:0-23559 GCA_035482295.1 Verrucomicrobiia bacterium | reverse complement strand
CGCGAGAAAAGTAACAAGTAGAAAGAGGACAATCTTTGGGAATGAGGGTGGGAGCTTCACGATGCGACCTTCGAATGTTCGGCCTGGACGCCGCCGTAGGTGAAATTGAAAATCATTTTCAATATCAGGCTAGCTCGCCCTGCACCTCTACTACTGTGATTTGTGTCACTGGAGGACGTGATTTCAGTGTGGAAGACACAACTTTGGTGGGAGAGATTCCGTTCACGGTGCAGCGTGTCTTCCTGCGCGGGCGCGTCGCGGCTTCAAGCGCTGAGGTGTCGCCGGCTGAAGCCGGCTCAGCACATGATGGAAGACTGCGTATGGCACGACTGAAGTCGTGCCCTGACACAAATCTCTAGTCCCTGGTCGCGCCCCGACACAAATCTCTCGCAGTCTGGCGCGTCGACCCACCGCCGGCATCGACGTCCGAAGCGAGGTGGGCGCGGACACACGCCTGGCTGCGACCCGCGCGTGGCCGCTGACGCTCTGTTATAATTTGGTTTCGGCGGATCTCGATCGGCGCACTCTGCGCTGTACCGCCGGAATTGCGGTTTGCGCAGTTCGCCTCACGTCGGGGAGTGGCTCAGCCTGGTAGAGCACCTGGTTCGGGACCAGGGGGTCGGAGGTTCAAATCCTCTCTCCCCGACCAATCTTTCTCCAACATCCTTGCGACTGAGGTCCCTCGCTAAAACGCTCGGGATTTCGGCTGCGGGCTCAGACGCCCGCATGACGCCTCAAGTTCAAATCCTCTCTGCCCGACCAATCCTTTTGATTCGCGCCTTCTGGTTCTTCCATTACCTCGACTTGACGCCACTCGACTAGCCGATCATCTTGCGTTGATCGCCGATGCGGCGCTCACGCTCGTTGGCGAAGCGCTCGACGCCGGCGAAAATCGTGTCGGGATCCAGATGGGCTTCCTTGATCACTTCCGCTTCCAGCCCGCCGGTTCTCCAGCAATTGTCGAAGTCGGAGGTAAGCGAATACTCATCCGTCAACGGACCGAGGTTGCGCAACGGCCACATGCGTCGCGTGCCGGTTGATACCACCATCAAGTCGTAGCGAGCCTCAGGCGGCAGCAGGGTATCGCGATAGGCTTGCGGCTGGCGATCGAACAAATCCTCACTGATCGCGGCGATCACCTTCACGTTCACACCGGCCGCTTCGAGTTTCGGCAGCACTTTCACCAGATTCACCGTGGAACTCGATCCTTGCGCGATCACGTAGCCGTGGCGCGGCTTGCCGGGTGCGAAATCTCGGATCACATACAAGCCTTTGGCCGCAGCGCGCAGATCGGAGTCGGCGAACTTGCTGCGGTCGGCAACCGCGAAGTCGGGCCGCGCCACTTCCAGGGTGATGATGCCCACGTGGGGATCGCGTGCAGCGATTTCCGCCGCCGCGAAATAGCCGGGCGCCACATCGTTGTAATCCCAGAAGCTCAGGTTGATCACCTGGCCGCGCGGGAACAGCTTCCACACTTGCGGCGCGAAGATGCCGAAGTGGGTGCGCGCGTCAGCAGCGGTTTCAGGGCCGGAGTGTGCGGTGAGGATATGCAGCACGCCGACGCGGAATTTGCTGTCCTGGTTTTGCTGGCTCCAGACACGCGCCGGAGTGTACATCAACGGAGTGAACGCTCCGTAGGTACCGCTCAACGCCCAGACGCCGGAGAATTTTTCAGGATCGACCGAGGCGCTCTGGCTCACCAGTCCAATGGCGGTGGACGCATTGCCGGCTTCCTCAATGGGCGCCTTCAGACGCGTCCCCAGGGGATTGCCGGTAGGATCGTAATGCCCCCACAGGCTGCCGTGCTCCACATTGATCGACTCGGAAAGGTCGGCGGCCACGGTGAAGAAGCGTCCGTCGGTGACGTAGTTCATCCACTTGATGATTTCGGAAATCGCGCGCCGCGCGCCGGCCACCTCGCCCGGCTTCTTGAACAGCGCGATGCTGACTTGCTTCTCCGCCCCGGAAATTGCGTTCGTAACAGAGACCTTCTGCGGCTCTTCCGGCAGCGCCTTGACGCGCAAGCGATCGTCGAGGAAGGGATCGCTCGCGACCGAGATGCGCAACTTCACGTCGTCGCGTACGGTATCGCCGATTTCCACCAGGCGGTCGGCGAAGCGATCGCCCAAGCCGTCGCGGTCGAGCAGCGACATGACCACATCGATGTTGGTCTTGAACTGGATCAGTCGCTCGCGATTGTCGGTGACCGGACCGTTGCGAATTCCTTCAAACTCCACGCCGTAGTGCTTCTCGAAGGTCGAGGCGAGAGCGAGGAAATATTCCGAGTTCATCTTCAGCGCGTAAGGATGGCTGGCGTAGCTGACCAGTTGATCTCCGGGATAGCCGGTAATCTTGCCATTGGCGGCGGCGGGCCAGTATCCCTTAATCGTCTTGCCGATGGCGACGACGGGACGCCGGTCTTTCGGATCGACTTCGTCCATGGCTCGAAGCGCCGCGGTTACTTCGCCGTAATCGTTACCATTCGCCAGCGTGAAGACGTGCCATCCATACGACGTCCATTGACTCACCAGATCGTAGACCTCGCAGAACTGCGAGGAGATCACGCCGCCAATTGGGCCGCCAATCAGGCAATCGTCGATGCCCGCATTGTTATCGGAAATCATCACCCGCAAGCGCTTTCCTACTTGCAGCGCGAGCGCCTGCGTCTTCAACTCCTGCGCGTGACCTTCGGTGAGCGCGAATTCGCCTTCCAGCGCGATCACCTTCGGCGACTCCGGAGCTCCAGCCCAATCCCAAAACGCCGCCTTGCCCGCGGCTGTCGCGATGCCGATGCCTGAGGGACCACCATTCACGTCGTTGGTCACGTCAACGCTTTCGGCATGTCCCGAGAGCGCACGAATGCCGCGGCCCCTGGCCTGGGCGAACAGCGGATTGTCTTCCAGGCCCGTTTCCCGCAGCAGCGTCTTCAGCGCGCCTGCGCCGCGCCGGAATCCCAAGGCGTCGATCGGTAGCATCGCGACGTGCGGGTCGACGTGATAACGCGGGTCGCCGGTCTGCTGATACTTGCGATACAGCGCCTGCCCCATGATCATCCACAGCGCATAGCAGGTGGGGACCGAGTGGCCTGCCGCCATCATGAATTTATCGCAGTAAGGATGCTTTGGCCGGCGGTAGTCGTAGCGCAGTCCGCCATTTTCAGGACCGACCAGGTGCGCCGCCACGTTGTAAGGGGTGTAGGCAAGCGGTCCGCCGAGGTGCCCGGTCTGCGCGTAGTTGCCGAGCAGCACCAGGGTCATGCAGGTCATGTATCCAATGTCGTCGAGCAGCGGATCGTAGGCCAAAACCTGTTGCTGCGAGGGTGAAGGAACTGCGTGAATGCGCGATGTCATAGATGATCTCAAAAAGAGCTACACCATAATATCAATGATGTTCCGGAAAATCGGGGGAGGCATTGCGTCAGCGGCGCTGACATTGCCCACGGAGACAACCGTAATCTTCTATCTGGTATCAGACAGAATATATATTTCCGCGCGCTGGCCGGATTACCAGGTGGGCATTGGGTGACGAAAAAGCAGAACGAGTTCGAGCACCAGCAGCAGGTAGTGGGCTGGTTGCCTCTCTCGCCCACGAGATCAACAATCCCCTCGATTCACTCCTGAATCTCCTCTACTTGATTGAAGCCGAAGTTACGCCTGCAGGTCGTCATTATCTGGCGCTGGCTCAGGAAGAAGTACATCGGATTTCTCAAATCGCACATGGGGCCATGGATCGGTTCCGTAGCCCGGCAGGTCCGCAGGAGACCAACGTACCGAGGTTACTGGGGTCTGTAGTCGAGTTTTACCTGGCGCGGTTGGACTCTCAAGGTATCCGGGTTGAAACGCGCTACTGCTCTGGTGAAGATCTCGCTGTCGATTCGGGTTCATTGCGTCAGGTGTTCTCCAATCTCTTGCTGAACGCCGCTCATGCGATGCCTGGAGGGGGGAGAATGCATGTCAGAATATCGCGTGCGCTGGAGTGGGCAGGACTGGGGCGACGTGGACTCCGGGTGACCTTTGCGGACAATGGCTGCGGGATATCTGCGGCGGACATGCCCAGAATAACGGAACCCTTCTTCACCACAAAAGGAACTGCCGGCACGGGCTTGGGACTGGCTCTGGTGAAAGACACGGTCGAGAAACATCATGGCGTCTTGCGAGTAAGAAGCAGCACAAAGTCAGGCCGAAGCGGCAGTGTGTTCACGATATTTCTCCCTGCGGCCTCGTGCGGCAGTGGAGCTTGACGACAAGCCTGTAACGGCTCGCCGCACCCCTACCAATAATCGCTGAGCTCCTGAAGATCAGTGCGTCAAGCCACTCCGTCTCACAGTGTCCGGACGGCAACCCGCTGTCCGTGGTCCTTCTGACACACAATCAAAAAAAGTGCAGCCGGCGTGAACGACCGGCACTCAGTTCCGTCAGGTTATCGCTCATCCCCAGGGAAAAACCACCCATTGAAGATGAAAGGAGAGAAGCATGAAAATCGTAGTCATCGGCGGCAGTGGACTCATTGGATCAAAGCTCGTCCCCAAACTGCGTGAGCATGGGCACGAAGTGATCGCGGCATCACCCAATTCCGGCGTCAACAGCGTTACCGGCGAAGGACTGGCGGAGGCGTTGAAAGGCGCATCGGTGGTGGTTGACGTATCCAACGCTCCCTCCTGGGAGGACTCGGCCGTCATGGAGTTCTTCGAGATATCAACCCGTAATCTCCTCGCCCAGGAAGCAGAGGCGGGCGTGGGACATCACGTTGCGCTGTCCGTTGTAGGATCGGAGCGCATGCTCGAGAGCGCCTACTTCCGGGCAAAAATCGCCCAGGAAAACTTGATCAAGAGTTCATCTATTCCCTACTCGATCGTCCGCGCGACGCAGTTCTTTGAATTCTTGAAGGGCATCGCCGACTTTTCCACGGACGGCAACAAAGTACGTCTGCCACCTGCGCTGATCCAGCCGATGGCGGCCGACGATGTCGCCAGCGCGGTAGGCCAAATTGCAGTGGGCTCAGCAGTGAATGGCACCGTTGAAGTGGGAGGGCCGGAACAGTTTCATCTCGATGAGCTGGTTCGGCGAGGCTTAGCCGCGTGGAAGGACCCGCGTGAGGTCGTTGCTGACCCAAATGCGCGCTATTACGGCATCAAGGTAACCGACGAGACACTGATTCCCAGCGATGGTGCGCGACTCAGCCAGACGCGTTTTGAAACCTGGCTCAGTCAGCTCGCAGCACAAACCCCGAGTGCGCATCCGCAGCCCAGGGCCGCAGCAGTCGAGACCAAAGAATCCAGTAAGAAAGCCGGCTAGCTAGCTGATAACGTCGCCGCTTGCGCCACCGGCGAGCGAAATGTGGGAGAGGACACTGGCCGTCACCTCTCCCCAACACATGACGAAACTGCAGGGATCGCAGAAATCAACGAAGGTAATATTGGCTCGGAAACTCGGGCGGGCATGATCGGATGATGCAAAATCCTCGATTCGCAATTCCGCTGGCGGTCGGCATCGGGGTAGTTCTCTGTACGGTCGGCATCCACGCCCTGGCGGTCGGCGCGACCGTCAACCTCGTTCGCCGTGAGAGAAGCTATCTAGGAAAAGGTATGTGGGTCGACTTTCCTATCCTTGTCCTGGTTAGCTTGCTGTCACTGTTCGCGCACCTGATTGCGATTGGGTTGTGGGCTGAAGTATTTCTACTCTGCGGGGAGTTCAAGGACTTCGCGCTCGCTTACTACCACTCGGCAGTCAATTACACGACCTTGGGTTATGGAGACGTTGTTATGACGCCGTCGTGGAAGCTGCTGGGGCCGTTGGAAGCGGCCGATGGAGCGTTGATGTTCGGTATCTCTACTGCAATGATTTTTGCTGTCATCTTTCGATTGGTTCAAGCCAGGTATGCGGACCTGAAAGCGCAATAGTCCGCTTCAGTGTCCCGGCGGATCTGGGCGAGATCGACCCGCACAAAATCTGCGAGCGTCGGGATCTCCGGCTGATGATCCCGCCAGCATAACGCCTCAAGATTGAGCCCGCAGTTCGCCCGAATCCGAAAGCCTGAAACCAATTCAGCTTGTGCGTGAAGGAATGCTGGTACCGTATTCGAGACTGGAGTACCAATCGCCGCGGCCTTGCGGCGTGAGATCCAGGAAATGCCACATCGGGGCGAGCAGATCGATGCCGCGCTCCAGAATGTCGGGCCCCATCCTGGGGTGCGCCGTGTAGGCGTTACGAACAGTGCCGTCGGCATCGCGCGTGAAAACGGATACGGTTGAATCTTGAGCGCCTTCGCGGTTTTCGCTGCCTAAGTCATATTTAAATGTGCTGTCGCCGGCGCTAAGCAGGCGCAGTTTGTGCCAGCCGCGCTGGCGGGCGAAAGCGCGCAACGTCGGAAGATCGGCGGCTGCGACAACTGCGAAATCGAGATTTTGAGCGAGATGATGCGCGATCCCATTCGCACCATCGATCCACGCGGTACACATGGGGCACGCCTTCGTCTGTTTCTTGCCGAACATGAAGTGATAGATGACGAGCGAGCGATCGGGCTTGGTGAAGAGTTCGCTCAGCCGGACGGCCTTCACCGGCGCATCGCCGGCGTTCAGGTCACTTGGACCCTCTTGAAACTGATAGTCCTGAAGCGGAGCACCTTCAGGAAGAGTGCGGCGCAACTGCGCGATGCGTTCGCGCTGGCGCATGAGCTCGATTTCGGCAAGGCGAAGTTCCTCGCGCTTTGCCAGATACTCGGAAGATTCGTTGGTCAAATTCGTTTGCCGGAATGTTCCGTCCACGACTGTGTTCACCACGATGGCTACCTCCGGTTTTGTTCTCAACCGGTAATGGATGCCGCTCATGGAACACGCGTAGCCTCTTCCGTCACGCCTGACCGGCGATCGTCACATTTGTTGTGTCGCCCTTGAGGCCTATCCACTGGACTGAAAAGGTTGCGTCCCGCCTGGGCGGCGGGACTGTTGAAGACGGCAACCATAGTCTTTACGAGTAGCGCATGTTCTCGAGATCAGTGATGATCCCTGGGCCAGTCGGATTCCATCCCAGATCTTTCCGCGTTTTTGCGCTCGAAGCCGGCAGATCTCGTCCAACGAACTCAGCCAGCCAGCCAAAATGTTTGACCGCCTCTTCCGGCGAAAGGGAGACTGCGGGAATATTCATTCCTCGAGCAACGGTTTCGGCTATGTCGCGCACGGGCACCCCCTCTTCCGCGACCGCGTGATACTTGGCGTTTGCCGCGCCCTTCTCCAGCGCCAACCGGTACAGGCGGGCGGCGTCGAGGCGGTGTGCCGCGGGCCAGCGATTGCTCCCATCGCCCACGTAAGCCGAGATCCCCTTCTCGCGCGCGACCTGGATCGCGTAGGTCACCAGGCCCTGCTTCTCGGTATTGTGCACTTGAGGTAGCCGCACAATTGAGACGCGGACACCCTTGGCTGCGATGGCGGCTGCAGCCTCCTCTGAAGCTGCACGTGGAATTATCTTCGAGCTGATGAGAGAACCGTCTTCGGTGGCTGGAACTCCCTTGGCTGAGTTCGCCATGGCTGCGCCGGAGGTCACAATCAGCACGCGGTCTGAGCCGGAGAGTGCAGAGCCCAAAGCTTCGATGGCTTTGCGGTCGATCTCGCAGACCTCCTGAAAGCGCGAAAAGTCGTGAACGAAGGCGGTGTGAATCACAGCGTCGGAGCTGGTTGCCCCGCTGCGCAGGCTTTCTAGGTCCTCGAGGTCGCCGCGATGGATCTGGGCCCCGGCCGAGGCGAGCGCCTTGGCGCCGGCATCGCTGCGCGTCAGGCCAAGTACCTGATGGCCAGCGTCGATAAGCTCCTTAGTAATGGCTGAGCCGATAAACCCGGTAGCGCCGGTAACAAAAACTCGCATGTCTTTCCTCCTGTGTACTTCTCAGTTCGCACGGCGATCGCTTCGCCGCAATTGGTGGCTCGTCGGCGCAGAAGCGGAGACGGTCTCCGAATTAGTAGATAACCGGAGAATGTCTCCGGTTGCAAGAAGTTTTCAGAGATCCTGATTAGCCACGCGTCAGCAATTTTCGACCCGCAAATCGTGCTGGAAATCCTTGAATCGCCAGCCTTCTCAAATCAATCGAAATCGGAAGTTCTTAGTGTTGTAACCAAATGTAAGAGGAGAAAGAACAAATGCCATACGTTACCGTTGGAAAAGAAAATTCAGCGGACATCGAGCTCTACTACGAAGATCATGGTTCTGGTAAGCCGATCATCCTTATCCACGGCTATCCTTTGAGCGGTGCGTCCTGGGAGAAACAAGTGCCGGTGCTGCTCAAGGCCGGCTATCGCGTCATCACCTACGATCGCCGCGGCTTCGGCAAGTCGAGCCAGCCGACCACCGGCTACAACTACAACACCTTCGCCGAAGACCTGAGCAAGGTCATCGCTCATCTGCAACTGAAAGACTTCACCATCGTCGGTTTCTCCATGGGCGGAGGCGAAGTTGCCCGCTATCTCGGCAAGTTCGGTACCAAGGGAGTGAGCAAAGCCATCATCATCTCCGGTGTGCCGCCGTTCCTGCTGAAGACCGCCGACAACCCGGAAGGTGTCGATCAGGGCGTCTTCGACGGCATCCAGAAAGCGGTTGCGGCGGACCGTTATGCATTCTTCACCGAGTTCTACAAAAACTTTTACAACATCGATCTTCTGCTCGGGAAGCGCGTGAGCGAGGAGACGGTACGGTCGTCGTGGAATACCGCGGCCACTTCGTCGGCTACGGCCAGCTACGAATGTGTCCCGAGCTGGCACGAGGACTTCCGTCAGGACCTGGCGAAGATCGATATCCCCACCCTGGTGATTCATGGAGATGCCGATCGCATTCTTCCCATCACCGCTGCCGGCGAGCGTACCGGCAAACTGATCAAAGGCGCGCGCATGGTGGTGGTGAAGGGCGGTCCGCATTGCATCACCTGGACGCATGCCGATGAAGTGAACGCGGCCTTGATGGATTTTCTCGGCAAAGCCTAAATGCAGAAGCCTCGGTAAGAAAAACGCGTGCGAATGGTGCGGGCGTCAGCAGGGTGCTCGCACCGTTCGGCCGTCGCGTGGCGTTCAGCCTCATCGGCAGGGGCCAAGCGACCTCAAAAACCTCTCGCCTGTAATAATCGTATGTTTTTCAATGATTTACCGAGATCCGCAAAACTTCTGAAACTATTTGTTGTAACACATATCTTATAAGCGAGCGCAAGTCGCTGAGAAGGAGCCATCGTATGACGACATCCACTGCAACGTTAGCCGCCGTGTCCACCTGGAACATCGACCCCGCCCACTCCGTGGCCGAGTTCAAGGTCAAACACATGATGATTTCCAACGTGAAAGGCCAGTTCACCGGCGTCTCCGGCAAGCTGACCCTGGATGATGCCGACGTCACCAAGTCGAGCGTTGAGGCGACCATCGACGCTGCTTCCATCAGCACCGGCGAGAAGGATCGCGATACGCATCTGAAGAGCGCCGACTTCTTCGATGCCGAGAAGTTCCCTACCCTGAATTTCAAGTCGACCAAGATTACGCGCGCCGGTGATGACGAGTTGTTGGCCGAAGGCGAGCTGACCATCCACGGTGTCACGCGCAAGGCCGTGTTCGCCGTCGAAGGGCCGACTGCGCCGGGCAAAGATCCCTGGGGCAACACCCGCATCGGCATCGCGGCAACCACGAAGATCAACCGCAAGGATTTCGGCCTGACCTGGAATGCCGCGCTGGAAACCGGCGGCATTCTAGTGGGCGAAGAGGTGACCATCACCCTCGAAGTGCAATTCATCAAGGCGTAAGAAATTTCCCCGCGCGGCCAGGCGATCCCTGGCCGCAGCCTACCTCCCAAGAAAATCTGCCTATCGACGAATTCGGTATCGGGTGCCCCGGGTCTCGCGGTTTTCGAGACCTGGGTACGGGATAAATACGGACTCCTCCTGACAGCTCTCCAAGATTGGCGCGATCTGCATAGACAATGGCGTGCTCCGCACGTCACAACCCCACCTTCCGAAATCTAAACTAAGTGTTGAGGTGAGGCGGGCGTTTGTACCGGCGTCCTCCGCGGGAAGGAATAGGAATTATGCAGAAACGCAAACTGGGAAAGAGCAATCTTGAAGTGTCGGCAATCGGGCTCGGCTGCATGGGTATGAGCTTCAGTTATGGGCCGCCGAAGGACAAGCAGGAGATGATCGGCCTGATCCACGAGGCTGTGGATCGCGGCATCACCTTTTTCGATACGGCTGAGGTCTACGGGCCATTCACGAATGAAGAGCTGGTGGGCGAAGCACTGGCCCCGCATCGCAAGAATGTGGTCATCGCCACCAAGTTCGGATTCGACCTCGGCGGTGGCGACAATCGTCCGGGAGCGCCAGGCGTGAACAGCCGCCCAGAGCACGTCAAGCGGGCGGTCGAAGGTTCGCTCAAGCGTCTGAAGGCCGACGTCATCGATCTGCTCTACCAGCATCGTGTCGATCCCAACGTGCCCATCGAAGATGTTGCCGGCGCCGTGAAGGAGTTGATTCAAGCCGGCAAGGTCAAGCACTTCGGACTTTCCGAAGCAGGAGCGAAGACCATCCGCCGGGCGCACGCGGTTCAGCCGGTGACGGCGCTGCAAAGCGAATACTCCCTCTGGTTTCGGGAGCACGAGCGCGAGGTGCTACCGACCATCGAAGAACTCGGCATCGGCCTGGTGGCGTACAGTCCGCTCGGCAAAGGCTTCCTGACCGGGAAGATCGACAGCAGCGCAACGTTCGACAGCACCGACTTCCGTAGCACGCTGCCACGCTTCACGCCTGAAGCGCTAAAGGCGAATCAGGCTCTGGTGGAGTTGATCGGCGAGATCGGACGGCAGAAGAACGCAACTCCTGCGCAGATCGCGCTCGCTTGGGTGCTGGCGCAGAAGCCGTGGATCGTGCCCATCCCAGGCACGACAAAGCTGAATCGCCTGGACGAAAACATCGGAGCGCTGGCCGTCGAACTGTCGCCCGCCGACCTTCGCGCCATTGATGACGCAGCATCCAAAATCGAGATCCAGGGCGATCGTTATCCCGAGCGCCTGATGGCGATGACGGGCCTGTGACACAACGTAGGACTAACGTAAGGAGTGCTGACGAATGGAAATCAAACGAGTCGGCTCGCAACCTTCTGGTAAGGGTCCGGCGGAATGGTTCACCGGAACTGTGCGCATCGATCCACTGTTCCAGGCGCCGGATCCGGCGTTCGTTCAGGGCGCCAGCGTGACCTTCGAGCCGGGCGCGCGTACCGCATGGCACACACATCCGCTGGGTCAGACGCTGATCGTTACCGCCGGCTGCGGCCGCGCGCAACGCTGGGGCGGCCCGGTCGAAGAAATCCGGCCCGGCGATGTCGTCTGGTTCGCACCCGGCGAGAAGCACTGGCACGGCGCGGCGCCCACGACGGCGATGACGCACGTCGCCATCCAGGAGATGAAGGACGGCAAGGTGGTCGACTGGATGGAGCAAGTCAGCGACGAACAATATCGCAAGTAAAAACCGGGTGCCCTGGTCTGGAAATCGCGGCACCCGGTGCACCCGGAGATTGGGCGTAGACTGGAACACCGGGAGGTGCCTATGCCGGCGCAGAAGGATTCCCTGAAAGATCGTCTGTCGCGGTATCGCGAGATCAAGCTCACGGTGACGGGCAGAAAGTCGGGACGCGAGATTTCCAATCCGGTGTGGTTTGTCTTCGAAGATCCCACGCTGTACCTGCTGCCGGTGAAGGGCTCGGACACGCAGTGGTACAAGAATGTCCTGAAGAACCCGAAGATCAAGGTCGACGCACGTGGCGAGGATGAAGAATTTCGCGCTCATCCTACCGGGGATTCGGCGCAAGTCAAAGCGGTGGTGGAGAAGTTTCGCGAGAAGTACGGCGCTGGCGACGTGAAGAAGTATTACACCAAGTTCGATGTGGCTGTGCTGGTTCAGCTGCGCTGATCGCGCATCACTTCTCGTCGGCCGCCAACGTCAAGGCCAACATCATGCATTCTTCCAGGCGCAACCGGCTTCCCTGCTCATAGGCTGCCGAGAAACCTGGCTCCGGCAGCAACGCTTTCAGGGCTGCGAGATACGTCTCACGAAAGCGCCGCTCTGCCGGCTCGGTATGGAAGTTCATCGCTTCCCGCATATGCTCGGCGGCGCCTGCCAGCTTGGCTCCCAGCTCTCCGCGGCCATCTGGCACGGCCAGCGCGGCAAAGCCATCCAGCGAATACGAGATCGCGATCCGGTCGCCGGTCACCTTGTAACCGCGTTCCTGCGCCATCTTCAGACCTTCGGTGAAGTGCGCGAGCGAGGCGGCATAGTCGCCGTCGCCATAGTCGGCCGCAGCCAGGTTGTTCAGAATGTTCGCGGTCGCATACTTGTTGCCGGTCTGGCGGCAAAGCTCCAGAGCCTCGGCCAGCAAAGGCCGCGCACTGCGGTAGTCACCCTCGGACCGCGCGAGGTCACCCAGCATATTGAGCGATCGCGCGACACCGAAATTGTCGTTGGCCGCACGCGCGGCAGCAAAGGCTTCTTCGATGAAGCGGCGCGCGCCTTCCGGATCGCCATTCTCCACCGCCAGCCCGCCGAGGCCGCGGCACAACAGCGCCACCTGCGACAGATCGCCGAGCTCACGGCTTTCCTGTAATCCGCGTTCGTACATCATGTGGGCGGTTGCATAGTCGCCCTGGAACTTGGCGATGTTGCCAGCCATGCTGAGCAACAGACAACGTATCTTCGGCGGCACACGATCGCCTAGCGCAAAAATCTCCTTCAGGATGCCGAGACCCTCAGTGAGATAGCCGAGGAAATCCCAGAAATACCGGATGGCTACCGCAATGCGCGCTGCCGTGTCGGCATCGTTGGCCAGCGACCACCGCAGAGCCTCCCGGATATTGTCGTATTCCTCTTCCAAACGGTTGAGCGATTCGGCCGGTTGCGCGCTGCGCAGGTTGGGCTCGGCCTCTTCGACCAGGGCGAGCAGGTAGGCCGCATGTTTGCGACGGATGGCCGGCACTTCCCCACTCTCGTCCAGACGATCGTGGGCATACTCGCGAACCACGCCCAGCAGGCGAAAGCGCACTTCTCCCCTCGCCTGCTGTTCGGCTAGTAACAGGCTTTTGTTCACCAGCGACGTGACAATATCGAGGACGTCCGTGCCCTCGTCGTCGTCGACAACCTTCTCCGCGAACTCAAGCGTAAACCCACCTGCGAAGACGGCCAGCCGGCGAAAGATACGCTGCTCGGCCTCGGTCAGCAGTTCGTAGCTCCAGTCCATGGTGCCGCGCATGGTCTGCTGGCGCGTTGGCAAATCGCGGGAGCCGCCGGTCAGCAGCTTCAGCCGATGCACCAGCCGCGAGAGAATCGCCTGCGGCGACAGCATCTTCATGCGCGCGGCGGCCAACTCGATGCCCAGTGGCAGGCCGTCGAGCCGCGCACAAATGCCGGCGACGCTACGTGCGTTGTCGTGGGTGAGCGCGAACGCAGGATTCACCGAGCGGGCGCGCTCGACGAAGAGCTTGACCGCGTCAAATTTCATCAGGTCTTCGGGAGAGCCCTCGCCGAACGAGCGCGGCGCAGCCAGCGGCGGCACGATGTACTCCCGCTCATAGCTCAATTGCAGCAGCGCCCGGCTGGTCACCAGGATCTTCAGGGCCGGAGCGGACGCGAGCAGCTCTGCGAGGATTCCGGCTGCGGGCAACACCTGCTCGAAGTTATCAAGAACAATCAGCACCCGGCGATGACGCAGATGGTCTTTTAGGGCTCCGACGACCGGCTTGCTGTCTCCTTCCTTCACGCCCAGCGCCTGCGCAATGGTTGCCGGCACCAGTTCGTGATGTCGGACGGCCGCGAGGTCGACAAAGCACATGCCGTCGGTGAAGTCGTTTATCAGCTGACCCGCCACCACTCGCGCCAGCGTGGTCTTGCCGGTGCCGCCAATCCCGGTCAATGTGACCAGGCGAGTCGATTCGCTGCGCAGTTCCCGGCAAACTTCGTCAATCTCACGATCGCGGCCGACAATCTCCGAAGGCTGCATCAGGAAACCGGCGTGGGGCAGGGTCGCGGAAGCATCTCCCGGAACCTGGGAGCCGCTGCTGATGCGCACAAGCTGCGCCAGTTCCATGCGCTTTTTCAGTCGACGCAGATCGACCAGCAGGTCTCCGGCGGTCTGATAGCGATCCTCGCGGCGTTTCTCCAGAACCTTGCAGATGATGTCCTGGAGCCGCTGTGGAGCCTCGCGGGTGTAGTGCGCCAGCGGCAGAGGCGACGTGTTCAGGATGGCGGCCAGCACGTCCGATGGCGTGTGGCCGGAGAACGGCCGACGGGCGGTAATCGTTTCGTACAGAACGCAGCCGAGGCTCCAGATGTCGGTACGGGCATCGACCTCCAGACCGCGCGCCTGTTCCGGCGACATGTACGGAAGCGTGCCCAGCATCGTGCCCGGCGAAGTTTCGAAGTCGGCTTTGGTCGGCGCGGCGGTGTCGGCGATCCCCTCGGCTTTGCCCAGCTTGGCCAAACCGAAATCCAGCAGCTTTACCAGCCCATCACCACGCAGCATGATGTTCGCCGGCTTGACGTCACGGTGGACGATGCCGCGCGCATGCGCCGCTGCCAAGGCCGAGGCTATCTGGATTGTGAACTCCAGCGCTTCGGCAACCGTTGGACAACCGCGCTTGATGCGGCGCTCGAGGGTTTCGCCGTCGACGAACTCGGTGGCGATGAAATGCACCGAGTCAGCCTGCTGTATCTCGTAAACCGTAAGGATGTTGGGGTGATTCAGGGCCGACGCAGCCTGGGCCTCCTGCACGAAACGCTGCATGCGCTCGCGATCGGCAGCCACGTTTGCAGGCAGAATTTTCAGGGCGACAGGACGGCCCAGCCTGGTGTCGTGTGCGAGATACACCTCGCCCATTCCACCTGCGCCAAGCCTGGAACGGATTTCGTACGCCCCGAGCCGTGTGTTGGGAGACAGAGGCATGATGCAACCACAACAACCCTAGTCCAACGGCCATCTGCATTATAGAGAAACGGCCGCCCTGACTTCGTGAGGTAATCCAACCTATGTGGCGGTTCACCTAAGTGCCACGAAAAACTTCACGCGCCCTGCAATTGCTTGGTGTATAGTCTCGACAACTCCAAGCTTCGTCGACTTGTGCCACATTGTCTGATAGCCCACATTGTGGGATGACGAAGCGAAGTTTCAGCTGCTCCCGGCAGACCGGCGGAACGATCGTTGTCCCCTCAGCCTGCTGACATTTCGATAAAAGCAAGCAGCGGGTGCTCCAGCAACCCATGGCCAAAACCTCGGCTGGGCACTCACAGTTAACCGTCCGGATCTGGCCGGAGATCCTGCGATCGACGCAGGGCTTCACGTATCCGGTACAAGGTGTGGGCTCCATGAGCGAGAAGTCATGGAGAGAGGTATTTTGTTTGCATCTGGCCGCAAACCCAGGATATACCGGCAGTTCGCCTCTCCTGCGACTACTCCGATCGCGCCGCCCGTCCCCATCTGTCCACAATCCTCGCCGCTGCGACGTTCAACGTCACGATCCGCACGCGCCATTTTGCCCGCGGATTGGACGACCGCCTGCGCGTCGAGGCCAGCCCCAAGCAAGCAAGAGGAGGAAGCATCGAATGCAATACCTAGAGAATGCTGCGCCCGTCCGGTTGTCAACTATGAAATATCTGGCGCTCGTCGGACTGGTGATGCTGACGATGGCGCTCGCGCCCATCAACAGCTTCGCCCAGAGCGACACGACTTCCTATTCACCCACGGCGTACGGAACTTATGCGTTCGTCGGTAACACGGTGCTCGTTGGCCAGACAGCACCTACCTCGCTGGTCGGGCAGTGCGGGACCTGGCAATTCCCCCTGAGCACTTCGGCCACAGCCGCGGGAGTCACGTTGCTACCGCTGATCAGCGGCGGCGCGGTGAATACCACGGTCTCCAGCAACAGCCAGCAGGCTCAGGCCCAGGCCAATACCACCAGCATCAACTTGCTGGCCGGCCTGATCACGGCGCAAGCCATCACCGCCGTCGCTACCACGACGATCGACAACAACGGCAACTTCCAGGTCAGCGCGGCCGGCTCGAACTTCAGCAACCTGGTTGTGCTTGGGCATGTCTACAACGGCTCGGTGCCGGCCAACACGCGCATCAACCTGCCGCTGCTGGGCTACGTCGTGCTGAACGAGCAGATTCCCAACGTCGGCAGCGAGAGCGGCACCATGACCGTGAACATGCTGCACGTCTACGTTAACGTGGGCAATCTGCTGGGATTGCAGGTGGGCACTCAGCTCATCGTTTCCAATGCGAGCGCCACCATCTACAACGTGCCCGCTCCGGGCATCATCGGTGGCTACTCGTTCGGAACGCAGGTATCGGGACCGCTGCTTGCCTCCTCGCCCACTGCGCCTGAAACTCTGCCCTGCACGGGCACCAACGGCCAGGTGCTGACTGCGACTCAGGTCGGCCTGAACCTGCCGAGCATTCTGTCGGCCGGGGCGCTGACCGACACCGTCGAGTCGAACCTGGCCGCTGACTACTCCAGCGGCGAGAACACCGCGACCATCACCGGCCTGAATCTGCTGAATGGCCTGGTCACGGCCAACGTCATGCAGGGGGTGGTCGACGCCAGCGTGGATCAGTACAACGACGTCACGCTGAACGGAACCGATTCGTTGGTGGGAATCTCAGTGGCCGGCCATCCGGAGATCACCGATAACATTCCGGCGAATACCAGTGTCCCGATTGCCGGCCTGGGGACGCTGTACCTGAAGGAAATCATCTACGGCTACTCGGGGCACCAGAGTGTCGAGACGCGTAGCGTGGAACTGGTGGTGAACCAGATCAACGTTTACGGACTGCCGATCGGCCTGGACCTGATCATCGGCGATGCCTATATCGACGTCATCACCTGGAGTGGTCCGCCACAGTAAGAATCCCCTCAACGTCCCACTCATTCGCAGAACAGCGCGGATGAGTGGGACATTTTCTCGCAGCAACTTTTCATTTGCCCTTCTTGCGTTCCCGCGGGTAAGTTATTCGAATTCGCTCTGCCAAGCATTACTACCGAAAAGCAATAAGTTCTGCGTCAGAGAGAGGACAGCTATGTTTTCCCAATCCCTGCCCATCAGTTCCGAGGGCGGCCACACCAGCTTTCAAAACAACATTCCCGACCCTGTAACCTCCGGAGCAGAGCTTCCAACCTTCAAGTTTGAGCTGGAGAAATCCGCAGGGCGCACGCTGGAAGGCAGCTTCGGCAAGGAAGCCACCGTAGAGCAACTGCCGATCTCGAAGGGCATCGCCGGCGTCTCCATGCGCATGGAACCGGGTGTGATGCGCGAGCTGCACTGGCACGCCACCGCTGCCGAATGGGCCTTCGTCACCGAAGGGCGCGTGCGCACCACTGTCATCGATCCGCATGGCTGCGCCGAAACCAATGAGTTTGAGCCTGGCGACATCTGGTACTTCCCACGCGGTCACGGACACGTCATCGAGACACTGGGCGATCAGCCGTGTCACTTCATTCTGGTCTTCGACAACGGATATTTCTCCGAGTTCGGAACGTTCAGTATCACCGACTGGATCGGTCACGCACCCAAAGAGCTGCTGGCGAAAAACTTCGGCCTGCCCGCTTCGACCTTCGACAACTTCCCTAAGCAGGAGGTCTACTTCGCTAAGGGCAAGATTCCTCCGCCCGTCGCCGCGCCGCCTTTGCAGGGCTGGAAGCTGCCTCCGCTGACGCACAAGTACAGCCTGCTTTCGCAGAAACCGTTTGAGGTTTTCAAAGGCGGGGTGGAATGGCGCGTGGACGGCTCGCAATTCCCCATTTCGACGACCATGACCGGCGTCGTGCTGGAGATGGACGCTGGCGCGCTGCGCGAGCTGCACTGGCATCCCAATGCCGCGGAGTGGCAGTACATCCTGAGCGGGAAGTTCAACGTGACGCTGTTCGGCTCGAAGGGCCGCTGGCGCGAAGAGAAACTAAGCCAGGGCGATGTCGGCTACATCCCGCAGGGCTTCGGCCACTCGATCGAGAACATCGGCACGGAGAAGGCGCGCATCCTCATCGTCTTCAACAGCGGTCACTATCAGACGATCGATCTGTCGCAATGGATCGCCGGGAATCCGACCGACATCCTTGCCACCAACTTCAATCGGGATGCGTCGTTGTTCGACAAGTTCCCGCGCAAGGATGTGTTCCTGACGAAGTAGTTTGGCGATCGGCGGCAGGCCTGCGTTGGATGCTAAAGTGGCGACATGCGGGTCATTAAACTCTATGATCCCGAGCGGCGCGGATCCTGGCTCGGTGAGGTGAAGCCGGGCGAATACCCTGTGTTTCTGCGGGACGGCGAGAGTTGGGCTGAGCGCAATGTCGAAGGCAAGCCGCTGGCGGCGGGAGAGGCCAGCGTCTGCGTGGTGTTCACCGATCTTGCAGAAGCCAAGAAATTTTGCGAGCAGAAGATTCGCGAGCTGCCGCATCTTCGCTGCGACATCTACGACAACACCGGGCTGGCCAAGCCTCCACTCTGCACCTTTGGCGAGAAGGATTGGAATCCGACGCCCAAGGCGCTGCTTTGGCTGGCAGGCCTCTCGATCCTAGTCAGCATTCCTCTGTTCTTGTGGGATTGGAATCGGCATGGCGAAGTCGTACTGGCCAGCATCATCGCCATCAATCTGGTGGCTGCCGGTTTGCGGTTTCTCTTATGGGGATTGAGTTCGATCGACGATCGGCGGGAACAGCTGAAGCGAACGTCGTAATGCTTCGTTCAGCGGGCGCCCGTCACCACGCGATTCACCTCGTGCCATAGACCTTCTCCGCTGGCGATCAGTCCTGGCAGCAACGTTTTTTCGCGATTGAAACGGATCGGCTGGCCATCGGTTGCGGTAACCCGTCCGCCGGCTGCTTGAATCAGCGCGACACCGGCAGCGATGTCCCACTCATTCTTGGGCGAGAGTGTCCAGGTCGCGTCGCCACGTCCCGCCGAGACCAGCGCCAGCTTGTAAGCAACCGACCCCAGCGGACGGATGTTGAATTCTCTGTTCGAGAAGCGCGCCCAGTCTCCTCGCAGGAATTCCTGACGGCTGGCAAGAATAGAAGCGCCATCGAGATTCGCTTTGTTGCTTGCGGTCGCAGGATTTCCGTTGTAGGTCACGCCGAGATTGGTCGATCCCAGAACGATCTCGCAGGTCGCGGGATTGTAAATGCCGCCGGCAATCGCGGCTCCGTCGATCACCAGTCCGACCGAGATGCTCCACTCGGGAATGCCGCCGGCAAATTCGCAAGTGCCATCGATGGGATCGACCACCCAGACGACGCCGCAAGCCAGGCGCGCGCGATCGTCGGCGTGCTCTTCGCAGAGCCAGCCCTCGTTCGGCTGATGCAAGCTCTGGCGCAGTGCGGCGGCGATCTTATTTTCGGCGTCAGAGATGATCGCCGGATCATCGCTTCCTTTTGTCGCCAGATCTCCGCTTCTGTCCAGCACGCGGCGGGCAGCATCGAGGCTCGCCCTGATGCGCAGCAGATATTTCTGTTCGATGGAGTTATCGAGCTGCATGAGCAATTCCTGTCCAAAGCATCCGTATCCCGAGCACAACCAGGATCGAGCATAAAATTTGTTTCAGTCGCGTTGCCGAGATTCGGCTGGCCATCGAGGCGCCAAGGATTCCGGCGGGTATCGAGCCAATCAGAATATAACCGACCAGAGCGAAATCGACGTTGCCCAGCCGAGCCTGCAGCATCGCCGTGAAGCCCGTCAGCAGCAGCGCGTGTACGACGTCGGTGCCCACCACAACTCTGGGCGTGAAGCCGTAAAAAACCAGCAGCAGCATAACCGTGACCGTTCCCGAGCCGATCGACGTAATGCCGACGAGGATCCCAACGAGAAATCCGATGAGGATAATGCCTGCATATTTCTTAGCGCGCTTGGGCGCCTCGATTTCGACTTCGCTGGAGAAAGGTTTTGCCGCCAGGTAAGTCACAGGAATGATGATCAGCAGAACTGCGATGGCGATCTTGAGGAAGTCGTTGACGCCACTGCCGCGCGTGCTGTGCAGGCGAGTCAGGATGCCGACGCCGAGCGCAGCTCCGGGGATGCTGCCACCGATCAACGCCACGACCAGCCACCAACGCACATTGCCGCGCCGCCAATGCACGATGCCCGCGCCGATCTTCGTAACCGCATTCACCAGCGCGTCCGAACCGACGGCAACGATCGCCGGCACGCCCAGCGCGGAAATCAGAATGGGTACCAGCAGAACACCGCCGCCCAGTCCCGTCAGCCCGACAAGAAAGCCAACGATTGCGCCGGCAAGCACTCGCGCAACGATGCTTTCTGGACTCACGGTCCTCCGCTAGTGGATGACTGGCTGGCTCAACGTTCGGAACCGGCGGCCGATGACGACAGATGCTCCAGAACCTTGTCGACGACCTTGGCCGAGACCTCGCGAATGTTTTGCCGCGACGTGTCGCAGACGATCTCCGGCGCGACCGGCGGCTCGTAGGGATCGTCAATGCCGGTGAAGCCGTGAATCGCGCCTTCGCGCGCCTTCTTGTACAGGTCCTTGGCGTCGCGCAACTCGCAAACCTCCAGCGGCGTGTTCACGAACACCTCCACAAAGTCGCCGATGGTGTGCCGCGCTTCTTCGCGGGCCGCGCGGTAGGGCGAGATAGCCGAGACCAGCACCACGACTCCGTTGCGGGTGAGCATCCTGGCCACAAACGCGATGCGGCGAATATTCTCGTCGCGGTCCGACTTGCTGAAGCCGAGATCCTTACAAAGGTGCTTGCGGATGACGTCGCCATCGATGACCTCGACCTGCAATCCATGCGCGAGCAGTTCGGTGGCGACGGCGCGACAGATGGTCGTCTTGCCGGCGCCGCTCAGCCCGGTGAACCATACGGTCACGCCATGCTGCAGCGCAACACGCGAGCCCGCATCGGAATCACTAGCCTCGCCTGTCCCAGGCTGAGCCATTGCGGTGATCATGCCCGCGGCCACGGTGTCGTTGTTGCGCGGATCCATGACGATGAAGCTGCCGGTCACGCGATTGTCTTTATAAACATCGCAGAAGACGGGGCTGTGCAGTTCGAACTCGACTTCTCCGATTTCGTTGAAGCCCAGGCTGTCGCCTTCGATCTCGGTAAAGGTGTCGATGTCGATTTTCTTGTTCAGCTGGATGACGCGTCCACAAACGGTTTGCGTGGTGTGCTTGATGAGGTAACGCGTGTCATCCCGCAGCGGTGTGGAAGAAAGCCAGATGAGATTGCTGGTGATTCTGGTCGTTACCTTCGGTGGATCTTCCGGCGACACCAGCATGTCGCCGCGGCCCAGGTCGATGTGCTTCGACAACGTCAGGACGATCGACTGCGAAGTCACAGCCTTCTCCAGATTCTGCGTTTGCAGCAGAATTCCATCGACCGTCGCACGCTGTCCCGAAGGCAGCGCCAGCACTTCGTCGCCTACCTTCACCGTGCCGGAGCTTACCTGGCCGGCGTAACCGCGGAAATCCTGATTGGGACGAATGACGGTCTGCACCGGAAAGCGGAAGCTGTCGCTCACCGACGGCGTGGCCGGAAGAGTTTCGAGCAACTCCAGCAACGATGGTCCGGAATACCACGGCATCGCGCCATTGCTGTTGATGACGTTCTCGCCGCCCAGGGCACTCAGCGGCAGGAAGTGAAGCTCGATGCCCGGAAAACCTTCAACACATTTCTCGAAATCTGCACGAATGGAGTCGAAGACCTGTTTCTGGTAGCCGACCAAATCCATTTTGTTGACGGCGACGATCATGCGGCGAATACCGAGCAACCACGCAATAAGGGTGTGGCGGCGCGTCTGCGTCAGGACGCCTTTTCGCGCGTCGACCAGAATCAGCGCCAGCTCGGCGGTTGACGATCCGGTCGCCATATTGCGCGTGTACTGCTCGTGTCCGGGAGCGTCGGCGATGATGAAGGTACGGCGCGGCGTGGAGAAGTAGCGATAGGCGACGTCGATGGTGATTCCCTGCTCACGTTCGGCGCGCAGGCCGTCGGTCAGCAGCGACAAATCGAGATCGACGTTCTTGGCCGTGGAGGCTTTCTTGACCGAAGAAAGCTGGTCTTCGTAAATGGCATTGGCCTCGTACAGCAGGCGCCCTATCAGGGTTGACTTGCCATCATCGACGCTTCCGACCGTGATGAACCGGAGCAGATCCTGCGCTGCAACCTCGGTGCTCAAAAATATCCTTCCCTCTTTTTGAGTTCCATCGAACCTTCCTGATCGTGATCGATGACGCGATTCTCGCGTTCGGAGCGGCGGAACAGCTTCAGCTCATCGATGATGTCAGGCACGGTCGAGGCAGTGGAACGAATGGCGCCGGTGCAGTAGGTGCAGCCCAGCGAGCGCATGCGGCACATCACGCGTTGCGGCTTCTCGCCGGGCAGAAGATCCATGGGGTGGTCGAGCGGAATCACCAAGTCGCCGCGGACCAGCATCTCACGCTCTTTCGCGAAGTACAGCGGAACCACCGGAATCTGTTCGCGATCGATGTATTGCCACACGTCGAGCTCGGTCCAATTCGACAATGGAAAGACGCGCAGCGCCTGGTCTGGTGCGATGCGCACGTTGTAGAGGTTCCAGAACTCAGGCCGCTGGTTCTTCGGATCCCACTGGCCCAGCGAATCGCGCAGCGAAAACACGCGCTCCTTGGCGCGCGATTTTTCTTCATCGCGCCGCGCTCCGCCGATGGCGACGTCGATCCCGTTCATGGCCAGCGCGTCCAGCAGCGCTTTGGTCTTCAACAGCGCACAGCATCGCGACGTACTCAGCTTGAAAGGATTGGCGCCGTCCTTCACTGCGTCGGTATTCGTGTGGACGATGAGTTTGACACCCAGCTCCTGGCAGATACGGTCGCGGAACGTGAGCATCTCGCGAAACTTGAAGCCGGTATCGATGTGCAGCAGGGGAAACGGAATCTTGCCCGGATAAAAAGCCTTCTGCGCCAGGCGCAGCATCACCGAGGAGTCTTTGCCGACGGAGTACAGCATGGCCGGATGAGCCGACTCGGCGACAACTTCTCTCAGGATGTAAATACTCTCGGCTTCGAGAGCATCGAGATGTGCCATCGATCCATTAGGCATAGCAGCGGTCAGTAGGATTCGCCTAAAAGGGCAGTCAACGTGTACGCCAAGCGAACAAACCTGGAAGCGGTTTCTTCAGAACGTCGTTGACCGACACACTGAAATCGAGGCCAATAATGCGGCGCAAAGATCGGAAAACGCATTCGGGCCCAGGTACTTAACGGATAGCGCGTGGCTTCCCGCGTTCGTCCATCATACAGCAGTCAATCGCGATTGCCCAAGGCAGCCGCGTTTCAAAACGCTGGGGCAAACTGTCGCAACGAGCCGATGAATGCACTGCAGGGTTTTCGCACAATCCGCCTGCCGACTTGTATAGCTGATAGGTTTTTCGATAGAAACAACGAGGGGCGTTTTTTCGCACTCTCCAGTCTGCGGCAACCCGAGGCCGAATGAGCACAACCGAAATCACACAGGTCGAGCGCCTGGCTCCGACCGCCGACGTTCTTCTGGGATTTTCGCTGGAACTGCCGCA
>DATHQX010000168.1:0-3432 GCA_035482295.1 Verrucomicrobiia bacterium | reverse complement strand
TTGATCCGGTTGCTGCAGAACCGGACCGCCCGCTGGTCGTGATTGCGTGAAGGCAGGCCGATCGGGTAGATCCTGATATGACTTTCGCGGTCAAGTACCGCAAGGGGTTTGTTCTGGGGCGTATTCCCTTTAGGCGAATCTGCTGGGGGCGGCGCAGCCTGTAACGTCGACGGTGGATCAATCTGATATCCGTGGGTTGGTTACCACATTACAGGGTTCCGTCTGGTGAACCTGCCGCGCTCTATGGTCGGGAGTCAGCGTCAGCACGCTGTCCCGTAGGATCTTCGCGGGTTGCTCACGGACCGCGCTGCGCCGTCCTCAGAAGACTGTTTCGACCTCCATGGTGATGATGGTTTGTGCATCAGTGTGTCTGCGGCGTTTGCGCACCGGCGGGCGCCCCCGAGTTCGACAGCTTAAGCCGATTTTCGGGGCAGTTTGAGGGCAAAGGCGCTGACGAATCAAACACTTGATGCGCGGGCCGTGAACAACTCTGTAGTGGCACGCCGATACCACAATACAGCTTGAAACAAGCCATATTCGTGACTACAGTTGTGGCATGTTTATCAAAGTCACGTCTTCGGGTCCGCGCCAGTACGTCCAGCTCGTGGAATCCTTTCGCGATGAGCTGGGTGTGTCGCGTCAGCGCGTGGTTGCTACCTTGGGACGACTGGAGAGCATACAGGCCGGCGGTAACGATGCACTGATCAACGGGTTGCTGCGTGCGGCGGGCAAACCGACGCTCGATGAGGGCACCGGCGAGGCCGCCTTTACGTCGGGCCTGTCGGTTGGTGACACCTGGATGCTCACGGCGCTGTGGGAAGAACTGGGCTTTGCCGATGCGTTCCGTCGCGTGCTGCGACCGCATCACCAGTTCGATGCCGAGCGCCTGCTGCGCGTGATGGTGTTCAACCGGCTGTGCGATCCGGAATCGAAGCTGGGCATCGCGCGATGGCTCGAAGCGACCATGGTGCCGGACGTTGCACCTGAGACGGTCACGCATCAACGGCTGCTGCGCACCATGGATACGCTGGTCGAGTGCGCCGATGCACTGGAGGAGGTGTCTGCCGCGCTGCTGCGCCCGCTGATCGACCAGGAACTCTCGATCGTGTTCTACGACCTGACGACGATCCGTACCGAAGGCCATTCGGAAGCGGCAGGCGAGATCCGTCAGTACGGGCTCGCGAAGGAAGGCGACATCGCGCGCCAGGTGATGCTCGGCGTCGTGCAGACCGCCGACGGCCTGCCGATCCATCACGAAGTGTTTGCCGGCAACGCGGCAGAGACGCACACGCTCGTGCCGACGATCACCAAGGTGCTGGCGCGCTATCCGGTTCGCCGCGTCGTGCTGGTGGCCGATCGCGGCCTGCTGTCGCTGGACAACCTGGAAGCGATCCAGTCCATCAAGGTCCATGACCAGCCACTGGAATTCATCCTGGCCGTCGCGGCGCGACGCTATAGCGATTTCGACGAACTGCTCGCCAGCTTTCATGATCGCACCTGCCTGAAGGCCAGCACCGAAGTCATTGGAGAATTCAAGTGGCAGGGCCACCGGCTGATCGTCGCTCACCGGCCGGACTTCGCCGCAGAAATGGGTGCCCGGCGCGATAAGCATATTGCCGAACTTGAACAGGACGCAGCGCGCTGGGCCGACAAGCTCGATGGACAGGACGGCGGGCGCAAGCACAAGGGCCGCAAGCTCTCCGACAGCGGTGCCAAGGCGCGTCTTTATCAGGCAGTCTGCGAAGCGAAGCTCGCATCGATCGTCAGGGTTGATCTGAAATCGGACCTGTTCACCTACGACATCGATGAGCGTGCACTGACCCGCGCCCGCATGATGGACGGCAAGCTGATCCTCGTGACCAACGTGCCGGAGCTCACCCCGATCGACGTCGTGAAGCGCTACAAGTCGCTGGCTGACATCGAACGGGGCTTCCGCGTACTGAAGTCCGAAATCGAGATCGGCCCGGTGTTCCATCGCCTGCCCAACCGGATTCGTGCACACGCGATGATCTGCTTTCTGGCGCTCGTGCTGTATCGCGTGATGCGCATGCGTCTGAAGGCGCGCGACAAAGCCTGCTCGCCCGAGCGTGCGCTGGAAATCGTGCGTCGCATTCAGTTTCATCAGGTCGTCCTTCATCGGCGCCAACGCGCAACCGGCCTGTCCACACTGACTCCTGAGCAGAAGGAACTCTTCGATGCCCTAAACCTGCCGATACCGACAATCCGTAGCTTGTAGTGGCAAATTTGCACCCCCGGGTTCAGCAAAATCAATCACTTACACGAAAATCTGGTAGCTTCTCAATAACCCGGGGCGAACACGGGGGCATCTGTGCGCCGCGGCTGTGAACCTGCAGAGAAGATAGGCCGACAACTTGCTCGCACCCGGTGATGAATTGCGCTTGTAAACGACGGAGTGTGATGTTAACGTTTGTCGCGCCAACATCATTTGATCCGCGCCCGTGACTCTCCCCAAAAAATTCGCACTACCTGACATCGCACGAGAAGAGCTAACGCCGCAGGAGCGCGAAGTGCTCGCATGGGTCGAGCAGCTGGCAGCCGTGGCTAATGGCCTGCAGCAGGAGGTCGAGCAACTGGAACAGGAAGCCAGCCAGCTCAGGAAAGCCAGGAAGCTCGCGTAGTCTGGTGGCCATCGTGATGAAGAAACTTGCGGCGCCGCATGTCGCCGAAGCTGATCGGACGCGAGCGGTCATGGAGCTGTTCGCATGGGGTGACGGACTGGTCGAAATCATCCATCGCCAGCAGGAAGAGATGGGGCATCTGAAAGACGAAGTCGCGGTGCTCAAAGGCGAAAAGATGCGTCCGACGTTCAAGCCGAGCCGCATGAACGAGGATGCCGGAAACGCCGCCGAGCCGGATCGAACGCAGAATGGTGAATCGGCCAAACGACCCGGATCAGAGAAGAAAAGCAAGACGTCGCAACTGAAGATCGATCGTGACGAAGTGATCGAACCGGCAGAGCCGATCCCGCCGGGCTCCCGATTCAAGGGCTATCGTGATTTCGTGGTCCAGGACCTGGTGATCGAATCACGCAATACGCGATATCGGCTGGCACGCTGGGAGACGCCAGACGGCCAGACCCTGATCGGGCAACTTCCGCAGGCAGTCCACGGAGGACATTTCGGCCCGACGCTGGCGAGCTATGTGCTTTATCAACATCACCATTGTCACGTCACGCAGCCGCTGCTATGCGAGCAACTTCGGGAATGGGGCATCGAGGTCTCGTCCGGGCAGATGAACGCGCTACTGCAAGTGGGCAAGGAGCGCTTTCATGCGGAAAAAGATGGGCTGTTATCGACTGGCCTGGCGCTCTCGTCGTATGTGACGGTTGATGATACCGGCATGCGACATCAAGGCAAGAACGGCTACGTCACTCACATCGGTAACGAGCATTTCGCCTGGTTTCAAAGCACG
>DATHQX010000167.1:0-4301 GCA_035482295.1 Verrucomicrobiia bacterium | reverse complement strand
GAAATCGAGCAGAAACTCCAGCTAGCCGTCACGACCTTCCGCGCCGAGCAGAAGACCCCCTTCGCCGAGCGCGCTAGCCGCATGGCGAAAGCCGCCGAGATCCTCGAACGCGACAAAGAAAAGTTCGCGACTCTGATGACGATTGAAATGGGCAAGCCTTACAAAGCCGCCATCGCCGAAGCCGTCAAGTCCGCGTCCGGGTGCTGCTTCTACGCGGAAAACGCCGAGAAGTTTCTCACCGACGAAGCCCTCAACACTGGAACCCAAAAGAGCTTCATACGCTACCGCCCGATCGGTCCCATACTCGCCGTCATGCCGTGGAACTTCCCTTTCTGGCAGGTATTTCGCTTCGCCGCTCCCGCACTTATGGCAGGCAATGTCGGATTACTCAAGCACGCTTCGAATGTGCCGCAATGCGCTCTCGCAATCGAAAGCATTCTGCTCGAAGCGGGATTTCCCGCCGGCGCCTTCCAGACTTTACTGATCGGTTCGCAGCAGGTCGATGCCATTCTCAACGATCCTCGCGTCGTCGCCGCAACCCTTACCGGAAGCGAGCAGGCTGGCATCGAAGTTGGAGTCGCAGCCGCCAAGCGCATCAAGAAGGTCGTGCTCGAACTCGGTGGCAGCGATCCTTTCATCGTGATGCCCAGCGCCAATCTCGACGCAGCCGTCGCCACTGCGGTGGAGGCTCGCGTCATCAACAATGGCCAGTCGTGCATTGCCGCCAAACGTTTTATCGTTGCCGAACCCATCGCCGCCGAGTTTGAACGGAAGTTTGTCGACCGCATGAAGAATCTCCGCATCGGCGATCCCTTCGACGACAAAACCGAACTTGGTCCACTCGCCACCGCCGACGCCGTAAAATCGCTCGATGCCGACGTGCAGAAAACCGTCAAGGCCGGCGCCAAGCTCTTGACCGGAGGCCATCCCCTCAAGCAGTCCGGCAACTACTATGCGCCCACGGTCCTCACCGACATCCCAAAAGAATCGCCCGCTTACCGCGAAGAATTCTTCGGCCCCGTCGCTTCCCTATTCCGCGTCAAAGACATCGACGAAGCCATACGGCTCGCCAACGACAGCCGCTTCGGCCTTGGCGCCAGCGCCTGGACCACCGACCCCACCGAGCGAGAACGCTTTATTAACGAACTCGAATCCGGCATGGTCTTCATCAATAAAATGGTTGCCTCCGATCCCCGCATTCCCTTTGGCGGCGTAAAAAGTTCTGGCCATGGCCGCGAACTAGCCGCTAACGGCATCCGGGAATTCATGAATATTAAAACTGTCTCCATCGCCTAACAGGCCTCATGTGGGAGCGTGCGACTCGCCCGCGCGCTCACCGTCTATCCTCGACGGGCACCCCTGCTGGTGTCGTATATTTCTTGACTGAGCAGTTCAGCAGAGGAACAACCTAAGAGCCGCGGACGCCTTTATCCAATGAAACTGACTTTTGCCGCCCGTTTATTCTTGCTTGCCACACTGGTGACAAGATTCGGCACGCCCTTTGCGCGGGCGCAGGCACCAGACAACAGCAGCCCCGGCGCAAACTGGGAGACCGTCAACCGCGAATCCATCGGCTTCTCTGGTCTGCGCTTGGACGCCCTCACAGCCCTCTTAAAGACCGAGTACACCACCGCGATGTTGGTCGCCGTTCACGGCAAAGTCATCTACCAATACGGAGACGTCAGCTACGTCAGCCAGATCGCCTCGGTCCGCAAAAGCGTTCTTAGCATGCTTTACGGCAACTATGTGCAGAGTGGCAAGATTGACTTGCAAAAATCAGTAAAAGATCTCGGCCTCACCGACGTGCAGCCGTTCCTGCCTATCGAAGAGCGCGCTACCCTCGAGCAACTGCTCTCTGGCCGCTCTGGCATCTACATCGTCACCGAAAAACCCGGTCCACACGGCCCGGAGTCGTTTCAGCCCTACCGCGGCAGCCAACTCCCAGGAAACCATTTCTCCTATAACGAATGGGATTTCAACGCTGCCGGCGCCGCTTTCGAAAGACTCACTGGCAAGAACATCTACGATGCGCTTGAATCCGATCTCGCTCGTCCCATTGGCATGCAGGATTTCGACCGTGCGCGCCAAATCAAAACCAGCAATCTGCCCTTATCAGTTCATCCCGGATATCCCATGGATCTTTCCACGCGCGACATGGCACGCCTGGGTCAACTTATGCTGCGTCACGGAAACTGGAATGGCAAACAAGTGATTCCCGACGACTGGGTTCGCTATTCGACCCTTCTGTGGACGCCGTTTCAAGACATAAATCCCAGTTCGTTGCGCAACTATGAGTACCCCGACCGCTGGGGCTTCGGCCTGATGTGGTTCGCTTGGGACGAACCTGCTTTTCTTCAGCACCAGTGGACCGGTCCCATGCAGGGTGCCTACATTGCCATGGGTTCTGGCGGACAGTACATCGTGGTTCTACCGGCAGTGGACATGGTGATCGCCCACAAAGTAGACATGGACCACTATCGTGGACAAGTGACTCCGCTGCAGTGGGACGCCATCCTAAACCTGGTCCTCGCCTCTTCCTGCGAAGACAATTGCCCTTCCCCAAAGTAGCGCGTCGTGATCAATATGGAGACAGCAGCCTACCTGTGGGGACAGCCGCTCTCGGCTGTCGAGCCGAGCGCACCGAGGCGGCCTCCGCGCCTGCTCCTAACACCCGAGTATCTAGTGTCAGTGTTTCTAGATGTCGCAAGTACCACAAGCGAAATAATGTCTAAGCAATCCCGCGCTAACCATTGCTCACGTGGCCAGTCGAATTGCATAGACGCAGCGGTGGATCGGGATACTTGTCCTCCCCATCACCCAGCGACCTCAGGCAACCAATGCGCATGCTGCTGGACATCTTCGGCCAGACGTTGCGCACCCTCTGGGCGCACAAGCTGCGTTCCTTCCTCACGATGTTTGGCATAGCCTGGGGCGTGGGGTCGCTCTTGCTTCTCGCCGGCGTTGGAGAAGGCTTCCGCAACGGCAATCGCAAGCAACTGGAAACCTTCGGTAAGAACATTATTTTTTTCTGGGGCGGACGGGCCCCCGCCGTCGAAGGCAGCTTCAACTCGATGAAGTGGTTCAACCTCACCTACGAGGACTATGCCGCGATTCAAAACGAGGCGAAGCTCGCCGTGCATATTGCGCCGGTCATCGCGCGAGAAGATATTCGAGTCGTCAGCGACTACACCAGCACCAATGGCCAAGTCTCCGGCGTCGTCCCCGTCTACAGCCAGGTGCGCACCATCCCCTTGCAAGTCGGCCGTTGGATCAATGACGAGGACAACACCCAGCGCCGCCGCGTCTGCCTTTTAGGCCGCGAAATAACCCGTAATCTGTTTCCCGGAAGGCCTTCCGTCGGCAGCAGCATCCTGCTCAACGGCGTCCACTTCGAAGTGATCGGCCAGCTTTCGATGATCGGCAACGAAGAGCAGAACTCCACCAACGTTCGCATTTTCGTGCCCTTCAGCACCATGCGCGAACTCTTTCCGCTCAAAGGCGACAACTCGAGAGAAGGCAACGCAGTTTCCTTTATCAATTATCAGCCGCGCACATTCGACGAGAATGAGAACGCCAAAGCGGAACTCCACCGCATTGTCGCTCGCAACCACGGCGGATTCGATCCCAACGAAAAAGACGCCTGGGAAGAGTGGGACACCGTGAAGAACCAGAAGCTCATGGGCAAAATCTTCACGGCCATGGATTGGTTCCTCGGCGGCGTCGGCCTCGTCACGTTGGCATTGGGCGCGATCGGCATCATCAACATCATGCTCGTCGCGGTGACCGAGCGTACCCGCGAGATTGGTCTGCGCAAGGCTCTGGGTGCTACTAACCGCAACATCCTTTTTCAATTCTTTCTGGAAGGCGCGTTCCTCACGCTATTCAGCGGAATGCTCGGAGTAGGCGCTGCGATGCTGCTCATTCATTTGCTTTCGGGCGTAAATCTTCCGCCGGGCTTCGACACACCCCGCGTCGTTCCGGTCTCGGCTATCGCAGCAGTGCTATCGCTGGCATTGGCAGGCATTACCGCAGGACTTTACCCGGCCCGCAGGGCTGCCATGCTCGAACCCGTGGAGGCTTTGCGCCAGGAGTAACTCAACACGGAATCATTTGCCCGGGGTAATGGAGCAATTATGACGAGCGATCTGTTACGCGAAGCCCTCGGCGCCATGCGGCACAACCGTCGACGTACTGCCCTTACCATGCTCGGCATGGCTTGGGGCATCGCCACCGTCGTCATTTTACTGGCGTTCGGATCGGGCTTCGAGAGTGCCATCGGCATGATCTTCTCTTCGTGGGGA
>DATHQX010000166.1:0-10665 GCA_035482295.1 Verrucomicrobiia bacterium | reverse complement strand
GAGGCTGGTCGGCACCGATCCGCCCAAGCTCGGCGTGCAGATGCTGGTGGTGGATTTGAAGACGCGCCAGAAGAAAATCGATACCGGAGGGCCGCTGCCGAAGAATGCCGCTGGTACGCCGGTGGTGTCGTTCGGACTGCGCCTGCCGGTCGACCAGCTTGAGCCGGGATCGTACGAGTTGCAGGTGCGAGCCATCGATTCCACCGGCGCAGCCACGCCTGTGCGTACCGCTGACTTTCAGGTGGATTAACGCGACAAACGGTTATCCGACGGCGACCTGGTCCAGAATCTTCTGCGAGACGGTCCGCTTGCGCCGTTCGGTCAGTGCGCTCTGGATGAAGGTGACTTCGCGCCCCAGCATCTCAGCGGCCTGCCGGCACAATTCCGGCTGCTCCCGCATGATCTGAACGAAAACCTCTTGAGCGACGTGCACCACGTCCGCAGCCGACACCGCCTCGGCCGAGAGGCTGTACGCATGGCCTGTAAACGTTGAGGGCAGGCCCAACACCGACCCGGCCGAGAACACCCGGTCGAGTTTCGGCAGGCCGCCGACGCTCATGCGAACTTTGCCTTTGAGAAGAAGATAAGCACCAGCGTTCGCCTGATCTTCTTTGAACAGCACCTGCCCTACCAGGAAACGCTCTGGCTTACCGGCTGACTGCAAGCAGCTCTTCAACTCAGGCGACGCCTTCAGAAAATTGCATTGGGCGCCCACGGTTTTCATGTTCTCGTTTATGCCAGACCTGCATACAGGTCTTCTGTGACCCCAGTCACATTCTGTTGTGAGTGCAGACCAAAGCGGCACTCATTCTACCCGAGCCGTGCAAGCACACCTTCGCCGCCCTATCTGAAATTGTCATTCCGACCGGAGGCGGGCCTCTGTTGCCCGCCGTAGCGGAGGGACCTGCGGTTTGTGGAGAGCGGTACGCTGCGGGCTAACCGCAGATCCTTCGACTCCGCTTCGACGCTATGCGTCTCCGCTACGCTCAGGATGACAATTCGAAAGAGCCCGGGACGGCGCACATGAAAGAGCTGCCCTCTTGCAGCCGGAATTTAGTTTCCGGCGAGCGGCGCTGTCAACCGTTACCGTTGGCTGAGCTGCAGTTCCTACTATGTCCAGAGAACCAGAACTGGTGTAGAGTGTATGTCACTGAGCAATCGAATCTTTCACCAGTAGTCGAGCATGCCCAACAGTCCTGGGAAGAGTCAGCCAGTTCTTGCCAACTCAGCCGCCCGCTCCAGCAGCGGAGCTGCGTCTATGGCGCCCGCGATGACGAACCAGCTGCGCCGCAGCTTTAGTGTCCGCGACGGCGTCGCGCTGATCATCTCCAACGTGGTTGGCGCTGGAGTGTTCACCACCATCGCCGGCATTTCCAAGCTGGTGCCGCAGCCGAGCATCATGCTGGCGCTGTGGATCGCCGGCGGCGGACTCGCCCTGGCAGGCGCGCTCTCCTATTCGCAACTTTCACGACGCTGGCCCGCAGCGGGCGGCGAATACATCTACCTGTCGAACGCCTACGGTCCGACAGCGGGATTTCTCTCCGGATGGACGTCGCTGATTGCCGGCTTCTCCGGTGCAGTAGCCTTCAGCGCGGTCGCGCTGGCAACCTATCTTGGCCAGTACTTTCCGAAGGCCGCATCCGACCACGCCATCTTCTCGATCAGTTTTTATGTTGGGGCCTTCACGGTTTCGCCGCGAGCGCTGACCGCCGCTGCAATCATCGCCATCTTTGCACTGCTGCACGCCTGCAACATCGGCGCCGGCAAGCTGACGCAGAATGCGCTGGCCTTGCTGATCGTCGGCATCATCGGCGCCTTCTGCATCTTCGGGTTCAGCGTCGGCCACGGCTCATGGTCGCATTTCCAGTCGGCCGACACGCACCTTCAGCCGATGAACTGGCTGATCGCGCTGATCCCCATCATGTTCAGCTACAGCGGATGGAATGCCGCCGCGTACATCTCCGAAGAGATGCACGACACCGAGCGCAACATCGGCCGCGCGCTGCTGACCGGTACGTTCGTCATCATCGTTCTTTACGCTGTCCTCAACGCGCTGTACGTTTTCGCGGTTCCGGCCGACGTAATGCAGAACTCGCCGAATATCGGCTCGGTCGCCGCGCATGCGCTCTTCGGCGTGGGCCAGAGCTTTTTGACTCCTGCGATCATCATCGCCCTGCTCGGTTCCATCAGCGCCATGAGCATCGCCGGCCCACGCGTTTACTTCGCTATGTCCCGCGACGGAGCGTTCATCCCCAGCTTCGCCCGCGTGAGTCCGCGTTTCGGCACCCCCGCGCTCGCCATCGCATTACAGGCGCTGTGGAGCATTCTGTTAGTGATGGTCGGTGGCTTCTTCCCCATCATGATGTACACCGGCTTCACCATCCTGCTCTCA
Organism: Verrucomicrobiia bacterium; assembly: GCA_035482295.1. Lineage (GTDB taxonomy): Bacteria > Acidobacteriota > Terriglobia > Terriglobales > Acidobacteriaceae > Bog-257. Next base: position 8,273 of record DATHQX010000166.1, on the reverse strand, counting down.
TCGGGAGCGGCGGTCGCTGGCCTGTTCGTAGTGCGCCGTCACGAACTGCACGCCGATCCGAAGCTGTGGTTGAAAATGCTGGCGCCGGCCATATTCGTCATCGCCTGCGCGGCCATCGTGATTAACAGCGTCTGGGGCACGCCCAAGACGGCTGGTGTGGGATGCCTGCTCATCGCCGCCGGCCTGCCGGTCTTCTACTGGTCGCGCCGCCGCAAACCTGTGCTGGCTTCGGCGAAGTTCGCTGCCAGCGAACCGCAACTGGCGCATCGGAGCATGCCCGAGTAACCGCGACCCAAGATATGTCTAGCAAACTTGCCAAAGTGGCTGCGCTGTCCTTCGTCTGCATTCTTTTCATCGCGTCGGCGGTGGCGCAGAGCCCGCAATTTCTTTCTTTCTCCGAAGCGCAACCGATCCTGAACACGTATCTCAACACTCTTCCAGCGGAGCTGAAGCCGAGCGGCCAGCCGACCGCAGCCGCGTGGGACAAGTGGGTCCGCACTCAGGACAAAGACATTCGCAGCCGCCTCGAGCGCGGGCAGGAAGACACGCTGACCAACCTGCTGCGTCTCGGCGTCACCTTCACCAAGGAAGAGCGCATCTCCTACACCCAGCTGGAGCGCTACGGCAAAGACAAGTACGTCGACTCATTGGCCAGCAAGCGCGCCGACGATCTCATCCGCGCGCTGAACTCGCCTCATGCCAACGAAGGCATGACCGAAATGCGCAGCTTCCTCGAGAAGCAGAACTTCAACCTGAAGACGCCCGATGGCCAGAAGCGCGTGAAAGCCTACATGCTGGCAAATCTGGGACGCATGCGCGACGAGGTCATCAAGGCCGAAGCCGAGCTCTACAAGAATAAGAACGCTAACCTGTCGCAGCAGTTCAAAGATCGCGGCATCTCCACCGACAGCAATCTCTATCCCGATTACATGATCCAGGTTCATCTGAAGCACATGATGGACCAGGGACTGCTGAAGCCGGGCAGCATTCGCCGCGTTGCCATCGTCGGGCCGGGCCTCGACTTCGTAAACAAGAATTCCGGCTCTGACTTCTATCCGCCGCAGACGACGCAGCCGTTCGCAGTGATCGATACGCTCGCGCGGCTGAAGCTGGCCGATCCCGCGGCCGTCGAGCTCTATACCTTCGACATCAGCTCGCGCGTGAATCGCCATGTGGCGAAGGCACGTAGCGAAGCCGCCGCCGGCAAGTGGTACACCATTCAGTTGCTGTCGAACCCGTCGGATCAGTGGAATAAAGACTACGCTGCCGGCTTCCTCGACTACTGGCAGAAGCTGGGCAACGAAATCGGCAAGCCGGCCAGCAAGATTCCCGTGCCCGAAGCGGCCTCCGACATCTGGAACCGCGCCATCAGCGTACGGCCGGCTGTGGTCGAGCGGGTCACGCCCGAAGACATGAACGTCGTCTTCCAGACGCTGACGCTCCCGGCCGACAAGCAGTTCGATCTGGTGATCGGCACCAACATCTTCGTCTACTACGCCAGCCTGGAGCAGTCGCTGGCGCGAGCCAACATCGGCTCCATGGTCAGGCCCGGTGGCTTCCTGATCAGCAATGAGCTGCTGCCCTCGAAGGCGCCGTCGAAGCTGACCGATTCGCTGCAGACCAAGGTCGATGTCTCCACCGGCGACACCGAGTACATGTACACCTACGCGCGGCAGAAATAGCTTCTCCACCAGTCCTCTTTCTCGACGCTCGGGGCTGATTCACTCCCCGCAAAGCCGCGTCACGCCTGAATTCCAGCCGATTCGCAACCTCGCTTTGCGACACGAGCGTGCCGCTCGAAATCGAGCAGCCGCGTTAGAACATTTCTCCGACAAAATTCCTTCCTCTCGATAGGCGATGAAAAAAAGAGGAAACTTGTTGTAGATACCAAACGCCCGCTCATGAGAAAATCTGGCGAAACATTTTTCAACAACTTCACACCAGCGCCCATGAAAATCTTCCAGCTCAAGGTCCTCTTCGTAATCCAGCTTTTGATGTGTGTCGCAGTTCAGGCCAAAGCGCAGACGCCGCAGTTTGTTCCCTTCTCCGCGGCGCAGCCGGTTTTGAATACTTATCTCAGCTCACTGCCGGCAGAATTGAAGCCCGGCGGCCAGCCTACGGCCGCAGCCTGGGACCAGTGGGTCCGCGGTCAGGACAAAGACATCCGCGTGCGCATCGAGCAGGGCGAGGAGAACACGCTGGTCAACCTGCTGCGCTGGGGCGTGACTTACACGACGCAGCCGCGCATCACCTACGAGTATCTGGCGCAGTACGGCAAGAGCAGCTTCGTCAACGGGATCGCCGACAAACGCGCGAACGACCTGGTCAAGGCACTCTCGGCTCCTCATCCCAGTGAAGGCATGATGGAGATGCGCGCGCTGCTGGAGAAAAAAGGCTACAGTCTGAAGACGCCTGCCGATCAGGCGAAGGTGAAGGCCTACATCCTCTCGCTGCTGGGAAGGTGGCGTGACGATGTAGCCCACGATGCCCAGCAGGCTAAGGTCAACAAGTTTCAGGCCTTCAAAGATCGCGGCATCTCCACCGACAGCAATCTCTATCCCGACTACAGCATCGATCTGCACCTGCAGCACATGATCCAGGAAGGCATGCTGAAGCCGGGCAGCATCCATCGCGTCGCTATCGTCGGCCCGGGTCTCGACTTCGTGAACAAGAAGTCGGGCACGGATTTCTATCCGCCGCAGACGACGCAGCCCTTTGCGGTGATCGACACCCTCGTCCGCCTCGGCCTTGCCGATCCCGACAAGCTTCAGCTCTATACCTTCGATGTCAGCTCGCGCGTCAACAAGCATCTGGACAAGGCGCGCAAGGAAGCCGCGGCCGGAAAGCCTTACACCATCCAGCTTCTGTCGAGCCCCTCCGACGGCTGGAACAAGACCTACCTCGATGGCTTCCTCGAATTCTGGCAGAAGCTGGGCAAAGAGATCGGCAAGTCGGTAACCCCGATTCCAGTGCCGGATGAAGTGAAGGGTGAAATCTGGAACCGCTCCATCGCCGTGCGTCCCAGCGTGGTGAAAGAAGTGACGCCGATCGATATGAACATCGTCTATCAGACGGTGACGCTGCCGCCCGATAAGCAATTCGATCTGGTCATCGGCACCAACATCTTCGTCTATTACGGCAGCCTGGAACAGTCGCTGGCGCGCGCCAACATCGGCACCATGGTCAAGCCCGGCGGCTTCCTCATCAGCAACGAGTCGCTGCCCGATAAAGCGCCGTCGCTGCTGACCAACTCGCTGAAGACGACGGTCAACATAGCCTCCAATCCACAGGTGACCGACTACATGTTCACTTACGCGCGGAATAAATAGGCTTCGGGTGAGCTGGCCAAGTTTGTATCAGGGCACGCCTTCATAGGTTGCTCAAAAACTTGGTTGAAGCGAGCTTTGTGTCAGAGCACGACTTCAGGCATGCCGATCGCGCCGTCCATCGACGCGGGCTTCAGCCCCTGCACAAGTATGCATCGGCGAACCCGTCCTCTTCGTCTTCAACTCTGCGGAGCCCGCCGAATTCCTTCCCCGAATGGATGGTGATCCTGGGTGGAGCACGCCTTCAGGTGTGCAGTTCAGACTCGCTCGAAAGCCAGAATTTAGCCGCGAGGTAAACGGGTTACCTCAGGCGCTAACGCGAGCGCGGGTCAAATTAGGTTGCAAACTGCACGCCTGAAGGCGTGCTCCACCCGACCCGGAAAGATAAAAGCTGTTCGACGAATCGGAGACACCTTACGGCTTGTTCGACGCGGCCGCCGCAGCGTCGTCTTTGCTGACCCGAAATCCCGGCGCGCGATAATCCTTTGGCAGGTAGTTGTCCGGCATCTGCACGTGATTGCCATCGCGCAGCGCCTGATAGACGGGCGACATGATCTCTACTCCGGCGGCAAAGAAGCAATCCTGAATATTGCTGTGCAGCTCCGAGTAGGTGAAGATCATCAGCTTCGCTTCGTTGGTATAGGCGTTAATCTCGTACTGCACATACGAATCCTGCAGCGCGTTTTGCAGGACGAAGGGCGCCGGATCCTCCAGGATGTACTTGGTCTTCAGCGCCGCCTGGATCAGCAGTTCATGCACTTTACGCCACGGCACTTCATAGCCGATGGTGACCGAGGTATGCAGGATCAGCCCGGTCGTGCGCGCCAGCATGCTGTAGTTCGTCACGTAGTTGCTCAGCACCACCGAGTTCGGAACCATGATCTCTTCATTCCGAATCGTGATGAGGTGGGTCGCCAGCATGGTCATGGCTTTGATCTCGCCGGTGTTGTCGGCAATCTTCACCCAATCGCCCACGCGAAAGCCGCGCGCGTAGATGATGATCACGCCCGCAATCGCATTGGCCACCGCTGAGGTCGAGCCCAACGAGAACAGCACGCCGATAAACAGGCCGATGCCCTTGAATGCCGGCGAGCCCTCGCCCGGCACGTACGGATAGATCACCACCGCCGTGAAGGCGATCAGCAGGAAGCGGACGATCTTGTAGGTCGGAGGCACCCACTCCGGATAGAAACCCCGGATGCGGATATTGCCGATCTCGATCTCGCGCGCCAGCAGCTTCATGAACTTCATCACGTACACCATCACGGTGACGATCACGAAGATGTAGAAGAGGTTCGGGAGGTAATTCACGAAGGCGTGAACGACGAACATCACCGGCGTAGTGATGTAGTCGAGCAGCCGTTTACCGTGCTCGCGTGTCCAGGGGAAGTAGTTGAACTCGGTGGCCAGGAAAAGCCAGGTGAGCAGGAAGATCAGCACGACGCGTAGCGCGCGTAGCACCCAGCCGACAAAAGCCGCGATACGCCGGCCTTCCAGCAGCTCACTTTGCTGGATCTTGATGCCCTTCATCTGTGCCGCGGCCGGCTCCAGCACGCGGATCAGCTTGCGGAACCCCACCACGACCGCCCACAACAGGAACAGGTAGATACCCAGCGTGACCAGCGCGTAGGTGAGCGCCCACATCAGATACTTCTTGCTGTGTTGCAGGCGCGCGTTGGTGATGCCCTGGCGAATCTGCCTCAGGTAATACGCGGCCAGCGCATCGCGCGAAAGCTGCATGCGCTTGGTATCCACGTCGGTGACGACCATCAGGATGTCGTCACCCAACTCGATACCGGTTCCGAAGGGCGACTCCGTAACCTTGATCTGGCTTACATCGACAGAGGGATTGTTGACCAGCTTTTGCAGACGGGCGGAAATGTTCTCCGCACGCGCCTCGGCTGAAAAGCTGCCGACGCCTTCGTAGATTCTCAGGACTTCTCTGCCGTCGACATCGACGGGATAGCCCGGGTTGGTATCGTGCTCCGAGCCTGACTGCTGGGCCAGAACTGATGGGACGGCCGCAAGGAGCACGAGCAGGCCGACCGCGAAAACCAGCTTGGTGCTTCGTCGTGTGGCCAGGCCTGCCATGGACCCTCCGGAACCTCAGACGCTGTGGACGCTCTGCGGCTTATGTTAGGCCAAGGCTGCGCCGGACTCAAGAAAAGCAGTTACCAGGTATAACGCTTCGTCGGGACTCGCCTCTTGCAGGGTGGAGCGCGCCTTCAGGCGTGCATATTGCAACTGCAGTTTGCATACGCTATTCAGCGCCCGGGGTGACTGGAACTTACCTCAGCGGCTGAAGCCGACGACATTCACCCGATCCAGGCTGCACGCCTTAAACCGGCTGATGAAAACTCGAACGGCGTGAGCTATGTGTCAGGGCACGACTTCAGTCGTGCCGATGGCCCTCGTTTTACAGCGGGCTTTAGCCCCTGCATGCCGTGTGCAGCGCTAAAGCCGTGCTCTTGTACACAGCTCAACGGCACGACCAAGGTCGTGCCCTGACACAAGACAGCCTGCACTGGGCTTTTCAACAGCCTGTGAAAGCCGTGCTCCACCCGAAATCCCGGGCACGTCAGTCTTGAGTGACGCGCCACCCGATTCATCCTACTTCGCGTTGGTAAGTTCGAAGTCGACCATCGACTTCACGGCGTCGTAGGGCACGCTGGGATTATTGAAGCCCACCACGCGGCGTCCGTTGATGAAAAAGGTCGGCGTGCTGGAGACGTCGAGCTTCTGCCCCAGGTCCATTGACTCCTTCACGCGCTTCTCGGTCTCGGGAGTAGCAGCGCAGGCCGCAACCTTGTCGGGATCGCCACCGGAATCCTTCACGTAGCCTTTCAGCTTTTCCTCGGCATTCTGCTGCGTGACCTGTTCCTGGTTGGTGTAGACGGTGGAGATGAACTTCCACACCGTGTCACCGCCAGCGCGGCCCAGACAATCAACGTACTTGGCGCCCAGCATTGCCCACGGATGCTGCGTCAGCGGGAAGTTCTCGAAAATCAACTTTACCTTGGGCTCTTCCTTGAGCAACTGCTCGACGTTGGACTGCGCCGCCTTGCAGGCCGGGCACTCCAGGTCGCCGAACTCGACGATCGTCACCGGCGCATCAGCCGAGCCGTGTACCGGGCCCTTCACGTCCTTCAAATCCTCGCGCGCCTCGGCGAACGGGTCAGCGCCGAACGGCACCAGTTCGCCGGTGAAGGCGAACTTCTGGTCGGGCGTGACGTAGATGCGCGTCACCTGCTGGCCTTTCGGCGTGCTGAACACAACGGTGGCCTCGGTAATGCCGGCCGCTTCCGACTGCTTGATCTCGGCGACCTTCCAGCTCAGCTCCTGGTTCCAGCCGAACATCTTTTTGAGGAAGGAGTCGACGGTGGCTTCGCTGGGCAGCGAGCTGCTGCCGCTGGTGGACTTGGCAGCAGTTGCGGGCTTCGAGGAGCTCGTACCCTGGGCAAAGCAATTCAGGCTAGCCGCGCAGAGGCCGGCAATAAGAACAGTGCGTGTGAAAACGTTCATGGTTCCTTTCGAGGAAAATCGGCAATTAGCGACTAGCAATTAGCAATTGGCTGTTAGCAATTAGCCAAAAAACAAAGGCGACGTGCGTTGTGCTTTGTCTCCAGGCTCTAGAGTCTTTGTGTCAGGGCACGACTCCAGTCGTGCCGTACGCGCTGCATCCATCCCGTTGTCATCCTGAGCGGAGCGTCCGCGCCTTTTGATTTCCGCCGCGGCCTTTTGCGGCGGGCGGACGCGCAGCCGAAGGATCTGCGGTTCAACCGGACAAAATTCCGACTCGCACAAACCGCAGGTCCCTCCGCTCCGGCGGCAACACCAGCCGCCTCCGGTCGGGATGACAATTCATGGGGCGCGCCGTGAAGGCACGACTGAAGTCGTGCCCTGACACAAACCGTCGCCCGCGCAAACCAACGCCTGACACAAACCAACGCCCGCACAAACCAATCGCCCTGACTCAAATTAACGCCTGGCAACAAACCATTTGCTCGAGCGCCACCGGCTAATTGCTAATCGCTAATTGCTCTTCTCGCATACGTTGATCTTCGCCGCAATCGGATATCTTCGGCCAAAGCCAAACGCTTTCTCCGAAATCTTCAGCCCCGGCGCCGCCTGCTGCCGCTTGTACTCGCTGCGGTCGACCATGCAGGCCACCTTGCGTACCAGCTCCGGAGAGTACTCATGCGCCTTGGCAATCTCATCCGGCGAGCGATTGTCCTCGACATAGTCCACGAGAATGGTATCGAGCACGCCGTAATCCGGCAGCGAGTCGCTGTCCTTCTGGTCCGGACGCAACTCGGCCGACGGCGGCTTCTCGATGGTGTTCTTCGGAATGATCGGCCCGCGCTCGTTCACATACTGCGACAGTTCATACACCAGCGTCTTGGGCACATCGGAGATGACCGCCAGGCCTCCGCACATATCGCCGTATAGCGTGCAATAGCCGACGCCCAGCTCCGACTTGTTGCCGGTGGTCAGCAGCAGGCTGCCAAACTTGTTCGAAATAGCCATCAGCAGCGAGCCGCGAATGCGCGCCTGGATGTTCTCCTCGGTGACGTCGGCCGCGCGCCCGGTAAAGACCGGCGCAAGCGCCTTATTGTACGCGTCGAACATGCCGGCAATCGGCACCAACTCGAAGCGGATACCGAGATTGCGCGCCAGCTCGGCTGCGTCGTCGATGCTGCCTTTCGACGAGTACCCACTCGGCATGCCGACGCCGATCACGTTCTCTTTGCCCAGCGCGTCGACGGCGATCGCGGCGGTCAGCGCCGAATCGATGCCGCCGCTCAGGCCCAGAACCGCTCGCTCGAAGCCGCATTTGCGAACGTAGTCACGCGTGCCTAAAACCAACGCTGAGTAGGCGCTAGCGACCACATGCTCATCCTGAAGATGAATGTCGCCGGCCAGCGACTCCGAGTCGAAGGTGACCAG
>DATHQX010000165.1:0-4093 GCA_035482295.1 Verrucomicrobiia bacterium | reverse complement strand
TCGTACCGTGGCCATTGCCCCACGTGGAGGTAATCGATAATCCGAAGACGACAAGCTTCATAAAGTCAGTGGCCAGTAAATCAGTGGTTAGTGGCTAGTAAAGGCGTGAGTGAACCGCAGTCACTGACCACCAGCCACTGGCCACTGTTCGTTACGCCGGCTGTTGGATCTCGCGCCTGCGCCAGGCCTGTACCTCACCGGCCGAGTTTCGCAGAATCTCGCGCACGTGAAGAGCACGCAGCGAATATGTGTGCTCCAGCAGGGCACGACGCCGCATGGCATCGCCCATCTCGCGCGCCAGCTTCGCATCCACGGTGCGCAGCAAGTCAACAATGTCGCCAGCATTGCGCGCCACCAGGATCTCGCAGCCCGGCTCGAAGAACGTGTCGATGCCTTCCCAATCATCAGTGATTACGCATGCTCCGGCGCCGGCAGCTTCAAACACGCGCGTTGGCGGCGAGAAGCCAACACGCACCATCGACTCGCGATTCAGATTCAGCACCATGCGCGCCGAGCAATTCACCGCGTTGTGATCGTTGGTGCCGACGTGCCCCAGCCAGCGAACATTCGCCGGCAACTTCTTGCCGCCCCAGCCTTCACCGCCTAGAACAAAGGAAAACTCCGGCGCCATCTCGGCGGCAGCCAGGAAGAACTGCTCCACGCGCTTCTCGCGATCCGGCAGCCGATTGCCGACGAACACCAGATCGCACTTGCGCTCCGGATCGCCCGGAACCGGATAATGCGTTTCGGGGTCGAGCGCGTTGTAAATCGGATGGCATATACGCGCGCCCAATCGTTCGTAATGCTCCACAATCGGCGGTCCGCCGCCGTAGGTGAAGATGTAGTCGTATTCCGGAATCAGCGCGCGAAACGGATGCAACGCGCTGGCTTCGACCGCAGCCAGAGTGGCCGGCGCGTCCACGTCCCAGAATGCCACCTGCGTCGTCTTCGAACGGCAATCGAGGACGCAATCTTCCAGCAGCGCATCGGCTGCGCCCACGCCGCTGTGCTTGATCACCAGATCCGCCTGACAGGCCCGTTTGATCAGCATCGGAATGTCGCGTGGCGAGTCGTAGACGATTACTTCCGCATAGCTGAAATCTTCCTCGTCGCGATGCTGCTGTCGTCCGTAGGCATCCGGCTCGGCGAAGGTGATTTCGAATCCCAGTTGCGCCAGATTCTTATAAATGCCGCGATAATAAGTGGCCGCACCGTTCCAATAAGAAGAAGTCAGACTGGAGCCGAACACAAAAAGTTTCATTACCCGAGTTCCTCGCAGATCCCGACCAACTGCTCTGCGCGATGCGCGCAGGTGTGTTGCTGCAAAATGGTCTGTCTGCCGTTGGCGCCCATCTGGCGGCGCGCTGATTCGTCGCGGAGCAGGTGCTGAATCGCATCGGTCATCTCGCTGCCCGAATTCACCACCATGTAATCCTCACCCGGCCGGAACAGTTCCTCCACGTCGCTCCATGGAGCGCAGATGAGGCTTGCCCCGCAAGCCAATGCTTCGAACACACGGATCGTCGGAATGCCGCTCAACCCGTTCGTGTATTGACGTCTCGGTACGTGCAATGAAAGCGCGCTGCGCGAATAAGCGCGCGGCGTCATCAAGCTCGGCAAATATCCGCGATATTCGATACCTGCTTCTGCCAGCGAACGGCGTCCCGCTTCCGGATACCGCACTCCATACGCAACCACCTTGCAGTCGCACAACTCTGTTGCCGGAGCTACGAGATACTCCATCAGCTCGCGCGATCGTTCTTCATCGCCCCAGTTTCCGATCCACAGCAGATCGGTGTCGCGCGACTCGTCGAGCGGATGGTAATGCGAAATGTCGGCAGCTTCGTGAAAGGTCCACGCACGCGGCACGCCGAAGCCGTCGAGATAGATCCGGCGTATCGGTTCACCGAAAGCCAGTACGCCGTCGAACAGATGCAGCGGGAATCGCAGGATTTCTCCTGCGTTGGTGTACGCACGATGATGCGTGTCGTGAAACAGAGCGCGGAAACCAAACCTAGCTTTGTGGGAAAGAATCGCATGAGCGATGGCCGGGTCGGTCCACTCGTGCAGGATGACCACATCGGCGTCGCGCAACTCCTGCGAGAGCGTCTCGTCTAAGTTCGTTTCGCGATCGTAAAAACGTACGTCGAGCTCCGGAAACTCCGCGCGAAACTGATCGATGGCGCGGCCGGCAATCTCGCCCTCCTGCATCAGGTGTGTCAGCGACCACGACCCCATCTCTTCGTAACAGCGGACCTCATGGCCGAGCCGCACCAGCTCGCGCGCCAGCCCGCGCAGGAAGTGGGAGTTGCCGTGATTCCAGTCCGACAGCCAGGAATGCGCGAAGATCCGGAAGCGCAGCTTTCCCTTCATGCAGCCATTAACCTTTTCGCGCCAAGCAACTGATACAGCTCAAGATACTCGTCCACCATCCGGTCGGCCGCGAAGTGCCGCCGGGCCCGCTGATAGGCCAGCTCGGCGTGGTTGCGCCACAGCATCCGATCGTTGCGCAGCAATGCGATGCAATCGCGCAGGTCTTCGACATCGTCCGTCCGGAAGTAGCAGGCGGTCTCGCCCCACAGCTCGCGGAATGCAGGAATGTCGTTGGCGACAATCGCACAACGCGAGAGCGCCGCTTCAACCAGCGCCAGCCCGAACGGCTCATACCGCGAGGTCGCGGCATAGACCGAGGCGCGGGCGAACAGCGAGCGCAACTGTGCGGCAGTCTGCTTACCCTTCAACTCCAGCATGCCCTCGCAGACGATGCGCTTGGTCTCGGCCCGATAGGTCTGGTCAGGATGTTGAGTCTCGCCCGCGATAATTGACGGCCAGCTGCAGCCGCATTTTGCCAGCAGCGAAACCTGCTTCGCCGGATCCCACAGGCGTCCCACGCTAAGCACCAGGTCTTCCTTGTCGCCGTGGGCATTGAAGAACTGCGGACTGCGTCCGTTGTAGATGACACCCGCCTGGCGCTGCGGGCCGTAGTAGCGCTCAATCTGTGACAACATCCAGCGCGACGGCGCCAGCACCGACGTCGCCCCGGCAAGTCCCTGCCCGACTACATCGCGATACCAGTTGATCCAATCGTTCGGTGGCGGCTCATGCCCATGAACGGCGACCCACCAGCTCACCACATCGCTATGCGCGACCACGATCTTCGGTAAGTCGACGTCGATCGCGCCGTAACAGAATTGATTCAGGTGGAGCACATCCGGCTGCGTCTCGCGAACCACGCTGAGCAAATACTCTGACGAGGCAGCGATGTCTTCGCCCGAATCCTGCATCCACTCCAGCCGAAAGCCGGTTGGGCGGAAGTCAAAGTTGCGCAGACCCTCCATCCACTCCAACTGGCGCGGCTCCGGCATGTGACCGAAGCTGACCAGCGTGACCTCTACGCCACGTCGCGACAGACCGGTAACCAGTTCGCGCGCGTAAGTCCACACGCCGCCGACCGTATCTGCCGTGATCAGAACTCTCATACGTTAGGCCGTAAGTCCGTACGCCGTGAGTTCGTGCACCATCTGCTGCGCCTTGTCCACCGCCGTCTGTGAGCGCAGCCACTCCACTAGTTCTTGGATGCCGTCGGCAAAGCGATAGCGCGGCCGATAGCCCAGCAGATTTCGCGCCGCCGAAATGTCGGCGAAGCAGTTGCGAATATCGCCCGCACGGTACTTCCCTGTAATCTCAGCTGGGATGTGCGAACCGAGGCACGCGGTCAGCTGCCGCGCTACGTCGCCGATGCTGATGGGATGTCCTGAGCCGATGTTCAATGCCATTCCGTCAGCTTCACGACGCTCCATGGCAAGCAGATTCGCTTGCACCACATCGTGAACACTGACGAAATCCCGCATCTGGCGCGCGTCTTCGAAGACCATCGGCGCGCGCCGATTCAAAAGCCGTGCGGCAAAGATCGCCGCCACCCCGGTGTAGGGATTCGACAGCGCCTGCCGCGTTCCATAGATGTTGAAATACCGCAGCGCCACCACCGGCACGCCATAGGTGCGGCCGAACAGCAGCGTCATTTCTTCCTGGTCTTTCTTGCTGAGCGCATACACAGACGTGCATTGCAGCGGCTTCGCTTCGTCGGTGGCCA
>DATHQX010000164.1:0-2319 GCA_035482295.1 Verrucomicrobiia bacterium | reverse complement strand
CTGATACCGAAAAGATCGAAATCCAGTGGGCGCAGGGCATCGGCAGCGAAAAGGCCGCCGCTCCGCAAGGTCGCCTGATGGCCACCGTCATCAACGGCATCCTCTCGCGCAAGCTTCCCTGGGGATTAGTCTTCCTCGGCGTCTTCCTGGTCATCGCCGTTGAGTTGCTCGGCGTTCGCTCTCTCTCCTTCGCCGTCGGCTCTTACCTTTCGATCGGGACAACGCTAGCCATCTTCTGCGGAGGCGTCGTTCGCTGGATGGTCGACCGTGCAGTAGCCAGAGCAGGAGGCAATGCGGCCGAAACTGAAAGTGAGGTTTCGCCCGGCTCGCTCTTTGCCAGCGGACTCATCGCCGCCGGTGGCATCATGGGACTGCTCGGAGTAGCCCGCAAACTCTACGAAGCTGCAACCGGCAGGGAGCTGCACGTCTGGTTCGCCGCTGGCTCCGCCGTCTACCAGATGCTCTACCGCCAACCGCTCTCAGTGGTGATGTTCGCCTTCCTGGCTTTTTCGCTCTTCTACTTCGCCCGCAAGCCGCTGGATGGCAAATAGCTCAGTTCTCACCGAGGCTATGAAACTGCGCAATCTTTTCCGCGTCGGTTGGCTTCGTCAATGCACTCACCAGAATCAGGCAAAGCAATGCCGCCAGCAGCGCCGGAAAGATTGCATCCCGCTGCGCGATCACCGTGGGCAGATGCTGGTGAATGAAGGCGGAATCCCAAAAGACAGTGACAAAGGTTCCCGCAGCAATTGCGCTCACCGCCCCAGCCGCCGTCGCACGCCTTGAGTAAAAGGCTGCCAGAATGACCGGAGTCAACGCAGCCGAATAGATCGTGTATGCATAGAGCGTCTTCTTCAGAACCGATTCCGTTCCCAGCGCCTGATATAGCGCCCAGATGCCCAGCAGTGCCACCATCAGCCGCGACACGATGAGCACCCGCTTGTTCGAGGCATCCGGAGCGATATAGCGCACAAACACATCGTTTACGAGATTGGTCGCCGGTGAGAACAGGTAGTTATTCGCGGTCGAGATAATCTTCGCGAAGATCGCCCCCATCAGCAGCGCACCCAGCCATGCCGGCAGACCGTGCAGCGCCGAGTAAGCCAGAATCTCACGCGGGTGCTGCGAAACCTCGCCGGAAGGAAAACGCGCCGAGCCCACGATCGCCAGCACCACGATCACCGTCTCCAGAATCACCGTGCCGATAATCCAGCCCACAACTGCCCTTCGCGCGTCCTTCTCCGACTTCGCCGAGAAGAACTTCTGATACATCGACTGATTGCCCAGCATCAGTAGGCACGTCGGCACGCTTAGCTCCAGCGCCTGCACCAGCGACAGATCTCCAAGCGGCTGAAAATGAGTGGCCGGCAACATATGATGCACTGCGCTCCAGCCCCCCACCGAGTGCGTCAGCACTGGCAGCGCGATCAGCATGGTAAACGTCGCCAGCAGGCCGATGAACACATCCATATACGCCACCGACGACATGCCTGCAATCGCCGTGAACACGATCACAAAGCTCGCAATGATGTACTTTCCCAGGGTCGGGCTGATCACTGTCGGAAAAACCAGGTGCAGAATGTCTCCGCCGCCGATCAGCTGATAGCTGGTTATCGCCGTGTAGGCAAACAGAACCGCCACAACTCCCAGAACGCGCGCCGTCTGGTTGTAGCGCGCCTCCAGCAGGTCAGGAATCGTGAACTGCGCAAACCGGCGCGCGCGCGGCGCAATAAAGTAGATCAGCAGCAGACCCGCCCATCCGCCCCCGCCCTGCCACAGCGCGACAAGCCCATGCTTGTACGCGTTCTCCGCTCCCCCCAGCAGCGACCCTGAGCCGATCCACGACGAGAGCAGCGTGAAGACGAGCACAAAGGCCGAGAGCGAACGCCCGGCGACAAGGTAATCGGCCTTCGTCTTCACCTTGTGAAGACGCGCCAGCGAGACGCTCATCAGTGTGAGGACAATCGCGCCCAGAACTACGGCGTACAGTGGTGACATTCTTTTCCCTGAATTTCGAGTAGGACCAAGCGGTAAGTCTACGGGACTTGGGCCTTCTTGTCAGGCTTGAATGCGCTCTCAACCTGCGCCGCGCCACGACCCCTCACGCGAACGACCTTGTTTCGTGAATGCCCGCCGGCAATCACTTCGACGGCAGACCGCGGCACGCTAAGCACGCCAGCCGGGTACGAAATCAACGCTTCATTCGCCCGACCTTCTACCGGCGGCGCAGCCAGAGCAATCTTGAGTGCCGTCTCCGAGCCCTTTCCGGCGGCACCCATGAACCGCGTCCGACTAGCGCGCGGGCTTACCCGAACCGCG
>DATHQX010000163.1:0-29241 GCA_035482295.1 Verrucomicrobiia bacterium | reverse complement strand
ACAGATGACTTGCTTTCCCGGCCAGCGCAGATTGACTGCATAAACGAATGCCTGTTCGGGGTCAGAGAAGTAAACGATTGCTTCTTGGAGGGTTCGTGGCTGACTTGCTTTGTTCGCCATTTCTTTGCCTCTGAAATATTCGATGATTCAGAGTACCGGAAAGGACTTTGTGTGTCAAGTATATATTTACCTCGCTAAACCATTGCCTATCAAGACTTTGCGAGGAGGAGGGGGGAGGGGGTTACTTAGGTAACTCCAGTGCCGCAACCCCACCAGGCTTTGCCCAGAGCGGCGAAAAGCAGTTCCTCCACTCGTGCGCTAAAGCGTATTCAGTCGGAACAAGCGTTCTTGGAGTTATCGGAACACGGACTGCAACGCGAACATGAAAAAGCCGGCGAGAACGCCAGCTGATTGGTTTGCTTTGGCTAAGTGCTAAATGCCAAGTGCGAGTCGCTGGCCCGCTGTTTTACCCCGCCTGTCGTGGACGGATGTCGTACTGGCGGATCTTGTAGAGCAGCGCCTTGTAGCTGATGTTCAGCTTCACGGCGGCGCGCTTGCGGTTCCATGCGGTCTCTTCCAGAACCTGCGCGATGACTTCCATCTCGGCGCCGTTCTTCAGATTGCGCACCATCTCCTTGAGGTCAGGCTGCGACTGCGCCCGCTTCTCCTCCATCGAGACCACGGTTCCAGGCTCGGTGCCGCGCGCGGTGCCCCGCTGAAGCTCGGCGATGGCGACTGACTCGTCGCTCAGAACCAGGTAGCGCTTGATGAAGTTCTCCAGCTCGCGGATGTTGCCTGGCCAGCCGTAGTTCTCGCAAGCCTCAACCAGCCGCTGCGAGACGCTGATCGGCGCACAAGCGTAACGCTCGGCGAGGTGGATCATGAAGTGCCGCAACATCATCGGGATCTCTTCGCGACGTTCACGCAGCGAAGGCATGCGCAGCACAAAGCTGTTCAGGCGGTAATAGAGATCCTCGCGAAAGGTTTTCTGCGCGATGGCCTGCGGCATGTTGATGTTGGTAGCCGCCAGCACGCGGACATCGACCTTCACGGTGTTGCGTCCGCCGAGGCGTGAGAACTGGCCGTCCTGCAAGACCTGCAGCAGCTTGGCCTGCAGCGCGGGCGACATCTCCCCGATTTCGTCCAGCAGCAGCGTACCCTTGTTGCAGAGCTCGAACTTGCCTGGCTTGGCTTTGTTGGCGCCGGTGAAGGCTCCGGGCTCATAGCCGAACAGCTCGCTTTCGAGCAGTTCGCTGGGAACGGCGGCGCAGTTGACTTTCAGGAAGGTGCGATGCGCGCGATCGGAATACTTGTGGATGAGATGCGCCAGAACCTCTTTGCCGGTGCCGCTTTCGCCGAGGATCAGAACCGGGAAATCGAACTTGGCGACCTGCATGGCGTGCGCGCGCAACTGCCGCATCTGCGGTGTTGCGGAGAAGAAGAAAACACCCTGGCTGACTTCGATCGCTTCGCCGGCGCCGGGCGCGGCGGGATCGGTATTCTCCAGGCAGAAGCGCAGCACTTCGTCCATCTCTTCCTTCTGGACGGGCTTGGAGAGATAGTCCTGTGCGCCGAGACGCATCGCCTGCGCAACCTTGCGAGTGTCGCGTACGCAGGAGAGCATGACGACTTTGGTCGAGGGGCGGGTTTCGCGGATGCGCTGAAGGGTCTCAAGACCGTCAGCGCCGGGCATTACCATGTCGAGCAGAACCAGGTCCGGACTCTCGCGCTGTACTTTCTCAACTGCTTCCAGGCCATTCGAGGCGGTCGTCACTCGGTATGAGTCAAGCTCCAGGACAGTCTGGAGATATCGCAACATACTCGGTTCATCGTCCACCACAAGGATGTGGCCAGTGCTCATTGCTCCTCCGCGGCGCGCTTGGGCTGGGGGTTTAATAGAACGAGGAAAGAGAATTTGCTGCCTGAGCCGGGTTCGCTTTCGACCCAGATCTTGCCACCGGCGGTTTGAACCAGACGGCGAGCGATGGCCAGACCCAGTCCGTAACCTTCGGCACGCATGCCTTGTGGCGTCAGACGAAAGTACTCTTCGAAGATTTCCTGCTGAAATTCGTGGGCGATTCCCGGACCGGTATCGGAAACCGAAATGCGACAGCAGTTGGGAGCAATCACTCGCTGTTTGCGGCGCTCGACCAACGGCGGCCGCGACACTGTTCGCCGCTCCCAAAAATAGGGCTCGACGTGCAGCCAAACTGTCCCCGACGACGGCGTGTACTTCATGGCGTTGTCGAGCAGGTTGGAAACTACGTGCTGCACTTTGTAATAGTCGAACGGGAACTGCTCCAGCTTCTCGTTAGTCAGGAAGTAGAAGGCGATGGCTTTGTCGTGGAAGCGCTGGGCCCAGACCTCGGCGATCTCGCGGACGCAGTCGTTGATGTCGCCTGTCTCGTAGTGCAGTTCGAAACGGTCGACCTTCAGCGAGGTGTAGGTCAGCAGGTTCTGGATAAAGTTGGACAGACGCGCGCTGTTGGCCTGCATTTCGGTCAGGACTTCCACCTGGCGCGGGCTGAGCGGTCCGAGCTTTTCGGTCAGAAGCAGATGGAGATAGCCCCCCATAATGGCCAACGGAGTCTTAAGTTCGTGGGCGGCGGAGGCCAATGCGTCTCGGCAGCAGTTGCAATGCTCTTCGGTCACAAGCTCGAGCGGTTGCCGCACCGAAGACATCTTGGCTGGTTGCATCTGGACGACCCCTTTTACCTTTCCATCGGCGCGAAGCGACTCCTCCGCACTCTCAGGAATGATCCCCGACCTGCGTTCCACAGGCATACTCTCGACCAAAGTGAGTCTTAGGTTTAGTCAGCTGCCGGATCCTCGGGAAAATAGAGCGGAAGCACTCTACAGGGGGAGAGCTCATCTTACCGCAAACCCATGTCTTGTCAACGTGAAACTGATGAAAATCCTGACAAATAGGCAAACTGGTTTCCTTTTCGAGAACATCTTTTCCTCGTTGCAGGTATTCCCGTTCTCCTCAACCGCAAGAGATTGCACCGGCCGTGCCCCAACTGGTACTACCACATTTATCCTATGTATAACAATCAAAGGTGGTTATTCCAGATTACGATTTGGTTATCCGAGTGCCTCAGTGATAGGCAGCGTAGGAGATCGTAGTGCGTCGAACCGTATCCGTCGCCGAGCGCCGCGGCTGGGAGCGGCTTCCCATCTCCATCCCGTTCTTCGTCCGCGGGACCTCTGCCTCCGGGGAGGAATTTCTGGAGTTTGCCACTGCGTTGAATCTCTCCGCAGGCGGCGTGCTTTTGGCTACAAGACGTTACATCGATCCCGGCACTCAAATCTCGCTCGAGATTCCCGTAGCCCTGGCCAACAAGACTCAACTACCCCGCTCAATCTCACAACTTCAGGCGACCGTCCTCCGATGTACAGCTGACCGCCAGTATTTCTTGCTGGGAGTACAGTTCCGGGAACCACTCATCGCACACCAGGCAGGCCGGAATTAGGCAAAGTGCGAATGCAGGGAAAGTGACTTCCCCAGAGTGAAAACATTTTCACATTTTTAGCGCAAAAGGCTGCTCTTTGATGCCTTCCCAGACCGAATGGTAGCCCACTAACTTGCATTTATTTTGCTTATTTACAGCAGCTTGCAAGTATTATGCGCATAAGTTTGCGATGTGCAGGAACTTGGCGTAAGAAATGCAATTCATTTGTACCGATCTTCCCGAAAGGTAATCCTGAGGAACGCGATGCCCCTGCTGGCTGGCTCGAATAACGAAAGTGCGCTGTCCGTGCAGCAGCTTCCTCCGGAGCCAGTCATCTTTGGGCAGACGCCGGCGATGCGGGATGTGCGCCAGAAGCTGGAGCGAGTCGCCGGAGCCAATCTCTCGGTTCTGGTATCCGGAGAAAGCGGTACCGGCAAGGACATCATCGCCCGCCTGCTGCATATCTACTCCCCCTGGTCCTCCGGCCCGTTCGTTAAGGTGAACTGCCCTGCGATTCCCGGCACCCTGCTGGAAAGCGAACTGTTCGGGTACGAGCGCGGAGCGTTCACCGGCGCCTATTCGCCGAAGCCTGGCCGCGTAGAGATGGCGCATCGAGGCACGCTGTTCCTGGATGAGATTGCGGAACTCGATTCCATGCTGCAGGCGAAACTCTTGCAACTGCTGCAGGACGGGCAGTTCAGTCGCATCGGGGCGCAAGAGGACAAGAAAGTCGAAGTGCGTGTAGTCTGTGCCACCAATCGTGAATTGCATGAGGAGATCGAGCAGGGAAATTTCCGGGCCGACCTGTTCTACCGCATCGCGACCATGACCATCCATCTGCCGCCGCTGCGGGAGAGGGTCATTGATCTGCCGATTATCTGCGATTACCTGCTGCAGTATTACAACGAGAGATTAAATGGCCGAGCTCCCATGGTGCGACCGGCGCTGATGGCAAAGATGCAGCGCTATTCATGGCCCGGTAACATTCGGCAGCTCGAGAATCTGGTCAAGCGTTACGTCGTCATGGGAACCGAGGACGTGATTTTAAGCGAACTTCTGGAGCCCAACGAGCGAGACCCAGTCGACAGCCTGATGCTCGATGGTCCGGTCTCGCTAAAAAAATTAACCCGGCAGACCGTCCGCAAACTCGAAGCGCGTATTATCCTTAACGCGCTGCACGCAAATAATTGGAACCGCAAGAAAGCGGCGCGCTCGCTGGATATCAGTTATCGCGCGCTGCTGTACAAGCTCAAGGAAGTCGGCATCCCCCAACGCCGCTCCAGTTCCACGAAACACGACATAGATAAGGCCGACTAACCCAAATTGAGGTGAAGGATGTATTGGCAAGGACAGGCTGTGAAAACGCGCAATTTTATGGTGGCCTTGATAGTGCTGCTGGGCCTCTTTTCGCTGGCGGCGTATGCGCAGGACTCGACCACGCAGGACACCGCGGGGCAATCGGATTCCACTCCTGCGGCGCAGCCGGTGCTGCCGGCTAATCCGACCTCGGCCGACCCCAATGAAGCCAAGGCTCTACCACCCACGCCTTCAAATACTCCGGCCAGCCGGGTTCCCGCAATCCGCCCGGAGACGTACATTATCGGCATCGGTGATGTGCTGGAAGTTCATGTCTGGAAGGAAGGCGAGCTTTCCAAGACGGTTCCGGTTCGCCCCGATGGCATGATTACTTTGCCGCTGATCGGCGAGATCAAGGCCATAGGCCTCACTCCAGTACAATTGCAGGATCAACTTACGACCTCTCTGCAGAAGGTAGTCTCCGAACCCCAAGTCACCGTCATGGTCGTGTCGGTGAACAGCATGAGCTTCAACATCATGGGAAACGTGAACAAGCCGGGTTACTACCCGCTTGTCCATCCCGTCACCATCCTGGACGCCATTGCGATCAGTGGTGGGTTCCGCGACTTCGCCAAGCAGAAAAAGATTTATGTGCTACGCGCGATGCCGGACGGCAAAGAGAAGAAGTACATGTTCAATTACAAGCAGGTAATCAAGGGTCAGAACATGGCGCAGAACATCATGCTTCAGCCTCACGACGTACTGGTCATACCGTAGTTTCCCAGCGTTGTGAGGCACGAGGAGGGTGATATGAAACGGCAACTCGGAGTGGTCTTCGCAGTGTTGGCGTTGCTATGTGTCCCGATGGCATGGTCACAGAGCGGCTCGGGAGACTCGGGCAGCTCGAACGACAGCAGTTCAAGCTCGAGCGACAACACGAGTTCGGGCGCTCCGACCTCCGGAGCTGGAAACTTCGGCTTCAGTACTCCGGCGGGCGCTTCCTCGAGCAACGATCCGTATTTTCAGGTGCAGAACGGATCGTCCGACCAGTCGCAGAGTGGATCCAGCGACGGGTCGCAATCCGGCTCAACCGACAATTCGCAGGCTGGCTCCGACGACTCGCAGACTGCTGCCGGTCCGCAGTCCACCTTCAATCACCCCGAGTGGCTTCCGCCATTGAGTTCGATTACCGACGTGACCCACCACACGGGCATCGCTCTGAGCTTGAGCACCGGTTCTCTTACGGACTACGTTTTGGGCGGAGCCGGCCAGAACTATTGGCAGAACATCGGAATGTGGTCGGCTGGAGTGGGCATCTCCCAGCTTCGCGAGACCTCGCTGATTCAGCTCAATTACACCGGGGGCGTTAACCTAAGCGCCCTGAGCGTCGGCCCCTACAGCAACTACACCACCTTGAACCAGAGCGGCTTGGCCAGGATTCTGTGGAACTTTGCCCCGCGCTGGCAGTTGCGTATTAAGGACAACTACATCTACACCGACAATCCGTTCGAGCCGTTCTTGACCTACACCAGCGATCCGACGCCGAACGATCCCAATCCGACCGTGTACTTCCCGCAAGCCGTTATCGAGCAAAACACGGGTAGCGTGGACATTTCCTACCGCTTGAGCGGTCATGACAGCTTGACCTTCGCCGGCACCGAGTCGCTGCAGAACTACCTTCGCGGTGTCACCGGATTGTGGAATTCCTTTACTTGGGGCGGCGGCGCCTACTATCAGCACTTGATCAATCCCCACTTCTCGGTGGGCACCGGATATAACTTCAACGCATTGGATTTCGGTCACGGTGAGTCTCGTGCCGGCGTCCAGATGATTGAGGGCTTCGTCACTTATAAGTTTAATCCTGCCTTCTCGGTTTCCGGCTGGATCGGACCGGAAGTTACCAACACCAAGGATCTAGTCCCGATCCTGTGCACGCCCTATGGGTGCTTGATTGAAGAGCAGCACAATCAAGCGTTCGATCTCGCCGAAGGCGGCACGGTGAGTTACAGCAAGTCGGGCAATACCCTTCGCCTTAATACTAGTCATCGCGTCACCGACGGCGGTGGTATTCTGGGCGCCGTCAACCTTTACCAGGCGACGCTGGCGTATTCCCGCCCGATCAACCGCATTTGGGGATTTGCAGCCGCTATCATGTACGACAACAGCGTCTCGATCACCTACTTTCACTCGCATCAATACTGGGACGCGACGCAGGGCACCATCAATTTCAGCCGGAAGTTCGGAGATGCCTGGAACGCTGCGGTGTATCTCCTCTTCATCAACCAATCACAAAACTTTTACGGAACCCCGGGTACAACATCGACCGCTGGTTTGGGTGTGACGATCCGTTACGTCTGGGGCCATTCACTTGGACGGTGATTCATCATGGAACAGTTTGAGGACCAGAGATCAGGACAAGGGCAAGGTTTCAGTGAATATTGGGCGATCGTGCTCCGCCGTAAGTGGTGGATTCTGGGTCCCCTATTTTTCGGCTGGCTGATCGTTTTCGCGTCGGCATGGTTTTTGCCGCCACGGTACGTCTCGGAAAGCACGATTCTGGTGGAACCGCCGAAGGTTCCCAGTAAGCTGGTTGAGCCCAACGTGCAGGTCGATCTTGCCGACCGCGTACAGAGTATGAGTACGCAGGTATTAAGCCGCACACGTTTGCTCGGGCTTATCTCCCGCTTCCATCTGTATCCCGGATATTCCTTTTCGCCGGATGACCAGGTCGAAAAGATGCGCGACGACATCAAGATGGACCTGATTCAGGGTGAATCGAACATCACCGGCAAGGCCGAACTGCTCGCCTTCAAGATTTCCTACAAGGCGCCCGGTGCGGAAATTGCGCAGAAGGTGACAATTGCTCTGACATCCTTCTTCGTGGACGAGAACGTTCGCGCCAGCCAGGAGCAGTCGGAAGCTACCACGCTGTTCCTCGATGGCCAGGCCCGGGCCGTGGGGCAGCAAATGCAGGACGAGGAAGCCAAGCTTCGCGCCTTCAAGGCTCAGCATGATGGTTCGCTGCCCGAGCAGTTGGACAGCAACATTCACATCCTGAACGGTCTGCAACAGCAGTTGGAGGTGGCCGAAACCAAGCGCGAGCGTGCGGTTCAGCAGGAGACATACCTGAATGCCATGCAGAATCAGTACCAGAGCATGAGCGATTCAGGCATCGTGCCCAGCGAAATCGACAAAGAGCTGCAGACCGCCCAGACCAACTTAGCCGCTATGCAGGCGCGCTACACGGACGACTATCCGGACGTTAAGAAACTGAAGGAGACCATCGCTGCTCTGGAGAAGCTGAAGAAGGATATGGCGGCCCAGGCCAGGGAGGACGTAGCCTCCGACAACGCTACCACCCAGCAAATCCAGGCCGGCATGCCCATCCTGCAGTTGAAGACGCAGATGAAGCTCAACCGGGCCGAGCTCGAGCAGGCCAACCAGCAGATCCAGCGTCTGCAGCAGGAAGCCCAGGTCTATCAGGCCCGACTGAACGCCACTCCTGGCGTTGAAGCCGAGATGAAAGACATGATGCGCGACGACGATAACATGCAGAAGTCCTATTCCGACTTGCTCGGCAAGAAGCAGGAATCGGCTTTGGCGACCAGCTTGGAAATGCGGCAGGAAGGCGCGCAGTTCCGGATCATCGATCCGCCCAGTTTGCCTGACAAGCCGCAGTTCCCGGATCGCTTCAAGTTCTCACTGGCTGCCATCGGCGCGGGTATTGCGCTGGCCATTCTGTTCGGCTTCGGCGCAGAGTTCCTCGACGACCGTATCCGCGGCGAGCAGGCGCTGTCGGATGCTACCCATCTGCCGGTGTTGGCCGAAATCCCGGCGCTGCCCACTCCGAAGGAGTTACGCAGAGCCAAACTGATGCCTTGGGCCGCAGTGGCGTTCGTCTTGCTGATCCTGGTGTCGCTGCCGGCCGGTGTGGTCTACGCCTACTTCTGGGGATAGCGCATGTACAAACAATATTTCGGGTTGACGCGCAATCCTTTCGAGATTAGCCCTGACCCGTTTTTCTACCACCCTACGCCGCGACATAACGAAGCGTTGGCCAACCTTCACTACGGGGTTGGCCGGCGCAAGGGTTTCATCGTCATCACTGGCGAGGTTGGTACCGGTAAGACACTGCTGGTCCGCTGCCTGCTGTCAGAGCTGCGCAAGAACAACATCGCCTTCGGCTATGTGTTCAACCCGCTGCTGCCGGTGGTGGAATTCTTCCAGTACATCATGGCGGACTTTGGACTCCCTTATCAGGGGCGCACCAAGACCGAAATGCTGCTCGACCTGAATCGTTTTCTCATCCAGCGCCACGCCCGGGGACTGATCACGGCACTGGTGGTCGACGAAGCTCAAGCTCTGCGGCCTGAATTGCTCGAAGAGGTCCGGCTGCTGACCAATCTGGAGACCTCGCAGCAGAAGCTGCTCCAGATCGTACTGATGGGGCAGCCTGAGCTGGAGATGGTGCTGGATTCGCCCGAGTTGCGGCAGCTCAAACAGCGCGTCGCTTTGCGCTGCCAATTGCAGCCGCTGGACGGTCCGCAGACTCACGCATATGTTCTGTCGCGCCTGGAGCGTGCCGGAGCGCCCAAAGAGCCAACCGTCTTCACCGAAGAGGCGTTGGACAAAGTTCACGAGTACTCGCGCGGAATTCCGCGTATCATCAACAACCTTTGCGAAAACTCCATGGTGAATGCTTTCGCCCGCGAACAGCGGCCAGTTACTGGCGACATGATTACCGAGGTCGCTGGCGACTTCCGCCTCATTGGTCCAGCCCTGCCCGAAGAGGTGCCGCTGTCAGTTTCCGGGCGGGAAGAGAACGGAGCCAGCCTTCTCCGCAACTTCTTCCGCATGCTGAAGACTATGGATAACCAGGAACTTGAAAACGAAAAATCGATGCAATCTACTGCAGCGAGGAGAATCTAGCCATGAGTCGAGTGTACGAAGCGTTACAGCGGTCCCAAGGTGATAATCCCAACTCGCCCTTGGTTCCAGATCAATCCGAAATGTCTGCAGTTGGCGGGTCGGCGACAGCACTGATGGAAAACGGGCCGGTTGACGCGGTTTGGTTGAAGGTTCCGCCCGAGCGCATTCTTCGCCCCACCCCCACCCCCGAACAGCGTCTGGTCACCATGACCGAGCCCGACGGCACCGGAGCCGAAATGTTCCGCGT
Organism: Verrucomicrobiia bacterium; assembly: GCA_035482295.1. Taxonomy (GTDB): domain Bacteria; phylum Acidobacteriota; class Terriglobia; order Terriglobales; family Acidobacteriaceae; genus Bog-257. The sequence continues at coordinate 19,317 of DATHQX010000163.1, read as the reverse complement.
GTTGGCCACGCGCCTGGCGCACATGCAGAAGAAACGTCGTCTGCAGAAGCTGCTCATCACCAGCTCGGCCGTCGACGAAGGCAAGTCGGTCGTGACCGCGAACCTGGCCATGACGCTGGCACGCCGTCCCCACGAGCGCATTCTGCTGGTGGAAGCCGACCTGCGCCGTCCCACCGTGAGCGACCTGTTCTCCCCCACGCCGCTGCCCGGCATCACCGAGTGGAGCGAAGGCAAGCTTGCGCTTGAGAACTCGCTCTTCCAGTTCCGCGATACCCCGCTGTGGGTGCTACCCGCCGGCAAGCCAGTCGACGATCCGCTGCCGTTGCTGGAGTCGCACCGCTTCGCCAAAATGATCGACACACTGGCCACCAGCTTCGACTGGATACTTTTCGACGCCACTCCAATGTTCCCGATGGCCGATGCGACATCGCTCTCGCGCCTTTCGGATGGCGTGCTGGTCGTGGTACGCGAAGGCTTCACCCGCCGCAAGGTTCTGAACAAGGCCATTGAATCGATCGAGAAATCCAAGCTTCTGGGCGTGGTGTTCAACCAGGCATCGATGCTGAACGTGGACTACTCCCACTACTACGGCCGGTACGGCTCGAAGAAGGAAGCCAAGAAGGAAGCCAAAAGGGAAGCGGACCAGGTTAAAGCGGCTTCTGCATGATTCGTCTGTTCAACGCCTATTTTCCCACCCGAACACTGTTGCTTACGGTGACCGAGGCATTACTTGTCACACTCGGTTTCGTTATAGCGGTAGTGTTCTGGGCGGGGACGGCGTTCGATGCCAACATCTATCTCCGGTACGAGAACGGCTTTGGACGCATCGGCCTGGTGGTCGGCGTCTTTTTGCTGTTGATGTACTACTTCGATCTCTACGACTCCGTCGTCCTCTCGAATCGTCGCGAGGTGGTCACACGGCTGGTCGGAGTACTCGGCTGCTCGTTCGTCACCCTCTCCGTCCTCTACTACGCTTTCCCGGAAATTCGCTTAGCCGGTACGACCCTCTGGCTGGGCGTCGCCATCGTCGGCACCACCGTTCCCGCCTGGCGCAAACTTTTTTTCGTCCTGAACCGCTCGGCGCGGTTCTCCGAGCGGGCCATCCTTTACGGTGATGGACCGCTGGCCCGTCCCTTGATGGAAGAGATTGCCACCCGTGCCGACCTCGGCGTTCGTGTTGTCGGTTTCGTCGGCCCGGAAACGGAATTGCTCCGCGGCGTCTCGCGTTACATCGACGACGATCTGGAAGATGTCATTGCCGAGCAAAGTATTCGCCGCATTGTTGTCACCATGGGAGACCGCCGCGGCAAGATGCAAGTCCAGAAGCTGCTGCGCCTGAAAGCTCGCGGCGTCTATATCCAGGACGGCCCCGAATATTACGAGAGCGTCACCGGAAAAATTCCACTCGAGTCGCTGCGTCTGAGCTGGCTGCTGTTCTCGCCCGGCTTCCACGTGCGCGCCGCTCTCCGCCTGTACAAGCGCGCGTTCTCGCTGCTGCTGAGCTCGATTGCCATCGTCATCACCTCGCCCATCATGCTGCTGGCCGCTATCGCAGTGCGCCTGGATTCGCCGGGCTCGGTGATCTTCCGTCAGAAGCGCGTCGGCGAGCAGGGGAAGCTGTTCACGGTTTATAAGTTTCGCTCGATGTTCGAAGGCTCCGACAAGAAGGCACTCACTCCCGCCGAGCACGGCGATGCCCGAGTGACTCGCGTCGGTAAGTGGTTGCGTCGCACCCGCGTCGACGAATTGCCGCAGCTGTTCAACATCGTCAAAGGAGATATGGCCTTCGTCGGCCCACGCCCTTTTGTTCCTGAGCAGGAAGAAGCCTGCGCCGCCGAAATCCCGTTCTATCGCGAGCGCTGGCTGGTGAAGCCCGGCGCCACCGGCTGGGCCCAGATCAATCGCGGCTACAACGTCACGATGGAAGACAATCGCGACAAGCTGGCGTACGACCTGTTCTACATCAAGAATGTTTCCTTCGGCCTCGATCTCTTCATCATGTTCTCGACCGTCAAGATTCTGCTGTTGGGCAGGGGCGGCCGATAGCCAGAATCGCGGTCCGAAGTCTCGGGCTGCTTATGTTTTAATGTAGTGAACTACTGCTGAGCATCGCCTGGTCAGCGTGTCTGCGCCGTGATCGGGCACGGGGATGAACCTTTATGAAGAAAGCCTTGATTACCGGCCTCTCTGGTCAGGACGGCAGTTATCTTGCCGAATATCTCGTTGAACTCGGATACAGCGTTTACGGACTGGTGCGCCGCGAGTCTGCCACCATGCGCTGGCTCCAGAAGGTTCACGACAAAGTCGAGATCCTTTACGGGGACATGCGCGATCAGGTCGCGCTCGAGGTCGCCTTTGCCAAGGCCTCACCCGACGAAGTCTACAATCTTGCTGGGCAGGTCTTCGTGCCCACCAGTTGGCACTTGCCCGCCGAGACCTTTGACATCAACGTCGGCGGTCTTGCCCGCATGCTGAATATCGTCGAGCGCCTCAAGCCCGACACCCGGGTCTACCAGGCATCCAGTTCCGAGATGTACGGCAACCTGAACGGCCTGCGCAACGAAGACACGCCGCTGAATCCGACGTCACCCTATGGTGTCTCGAAGACTGCCGCGCACAAGCTCTGCGACGTCTATCGCGCGCGCGGCATCTTCGCCGTCGGCGGCATCCTCTTCAATCACGAGTCGCCACGCCGCGGCCCTGAGATGGTGACCCGCAAGATTACGCTGGCCTCGGCCGATTGGGCCAAGGGCAAGAAGAACAAGGTCAAGCTAGGTAACATGCAGGCCCGTCGCGATTGGGGTTTTGCTGGCGACTACGTGCGCGCTATGCACGCCATGCTGCAGCAGGAGAAGCCGGTGGACTACGTCATCGCCACTGGCACCTCGCACAGTGTGTATGAGTTCGTCGTCGAAGTTCTCCGCTCGCTGAACCTCATTCCTGCCGGCGCCGATGTCGCCCAGGTGGTGAACGAGTACGTCGAGGTCGATCCCAAACTCTTCCGCACGGGCGAGATTCACGATCTGCGTGGGGACGCGGCCCAGGCGAGAAGTGCCCTGAATTGGAAGCCCGAAGTCGATTTTTCCGGACTGGTGCGCATGATGGTTGAATCTGACGCCGGCATCGCCGCCAATCAGTCGGCCAAGCCGCAGTTCGCCGGCAAGGCCTAACGGCATCAGAACTGGCCGCGAAATTCCGGCTATAGGAGCGCGTGGGTGGAGCACGCTTTTCGGGCGTGCCTGTTGTAGGTCAGGTCGACACGCGCTTTACCGCCTGAGTGTAAGGGCTGATTTCTTCAGCGGCTGAAGCCTGGAGATTTGGCAGACAGTTGTTTGCACGCCTGAAAGCCGTGCTCCACCACAATCATTTGAAGGTCAATTTCAAACTAACCAAGTACCATTTTTGAGACTGGTTGCCTTTGCATGACCATCCCTGAAAGAGCGCCAACCGGCGCCAAGAAAAAGAGCTTCCTCGGCCGGCTCTTCTCATTAGCGCTGATTGCCTTCATCCTGGTTATCGTGTTGTTCGGCATCCTGGTGCTATACAACAACTACTCCTTCCACCATCCCACGCAAGCCGAATTCAACGCCCAGGTCGACCACGCCATCGAGACCGCGACCAACTGGATCGTTCAGCATCCCGATATCCAGGGGAATCCGCCGCTGATGTTCATGATCGGCGACATGGCAGACATGTCGAACGATCCACGCCTGCGCAGTTACGTGCAAACCTATCTGTCGAGCCCCCACGTGCGCATTCCCGGCCGGCCTCAGACCTGGTATTACGCGCACTGGGCCGACCCCAGCGTTCCTCTGCCGATGATTCCCGCTGACATGGTTCCACGCTTGGGATGGCAGGACAGTTGGTTCATGTACGCGACCTCTCCAGACCGCGTGCCGCTATCGGCGGAAGAGCGCGCCAACATGTTCAACCCGACGAAGTACAACTGGGGCACGCGCGTGCACCTGCAGCTGATCGCGCTCGATATCTATCGCCATTTCAATGGGCCGTCGCCGGAACTGAATGCGGTCATCAATCCGGTCGCCGAAGCTACGGCACGCGACGGGTTCTATGACTTCCGCGTGAGCGACTCCTACGAGCAGCGCATAGCCTTCATCCTGGCCGCCGGCCGGCCAGACCTGATTCGCAGCCGATGGGTCGATCGCATCCTTGAGAACCAGCAGTCCGACGGCGCCTGGAACTATTGCTGGTACGGCTGGTGCCGCGGCGTCTTCGAGTTTCGCTTCGGTGAAGGCGATCAGGGCCACTCGACGGTGCAGTCCGCCTGGGCGCTCTATCAGCTGAAATACAAGCACCAGGACTGGATCAAAGAACACTACCAGTAGCGTTCCCTCATTCGTCCTAAGGGCTGGAGTGTCTCTAAGATCGTTGCGTAACTTGTGCTAGCAATGTAACACCAGTGAGAGCTACGGCGTGAACTCCCACACCGTCCCATATGGCGGCGGATCTTCGCCATATTCGTTTTCGCCATAGATGTTTCCTTGCGAGTCAAGCACCACGTTTCCGACTGGGCCGTAGCCCTCAGTTTGGACCCCTAAATTGAAGTTGAACAAACCGTTGTAGTTAAGACCCGAACCAGAGCGTGTGAGGCTGTAGAGCGCTCCAGACGAGTGAGCGTAGTCGTTGAACGTGCCATAGATGTTGCCCGAGACGTCAATGGTTAGAGCGTTAGGATCAATTCCCTGGGTCTGGGCGTCGAAGTTGTACTGGACGGAGAACTGCCATCCGCCACCTACCTGGGGCGTCAATTCGAAAATTGTGACGTCCTGTGACGGTCCCCACAGATTGCCGCTCCCGTCAAACGTCAATTGGCCCGGATAATGTCCGTCCGTCCCATTAGTGAAGTGGTAGAGGACGGTCTCGGTCCATCCTGAGCCGCTGGGCGAAAGTTCGAACACGGTGCCGCACCCCATGGTGCAGTTTCCACCCCCGCCCTGGCTGGTGGTGCCGTAGATATTCCCTGCCTGGTCGAAAACAACTCCAGCTATCGGGTAGTTGCCGTCCGCTCCCACGCCTTGGAATGCGTAGAGCGTGGTCTTGGTCCAGGTTCCGTCGTGGTTGGGCGTCAGCTCGAAAACCGTGCCGCATCCATTTCCGTTCGCGCAGTTGACTCCGCCTCCGCCCAATTGCGTGGTGCCGTAGAGGTTGCCGGCATGATCGATGTAGAGCTCAGACGAGGGAAAGAAGCCATCATTATGTGAGCTGAAGTTGTAGAGTACAGTCTCCCTCCACGGGCACGAGATGCTGCCGCACAATTGAGGCGGCGGCTGAAGCTTGAATACCGTTCCGCAGCCGTGATCGAAGGGGCAGTCGCCGTTGCCGCCCTGGGTTGTGGTGCCATATAACTCGCCATCGGGAGCGACCACGACACGAGCGTACGGTATGCCTCCGTCCGGTATCCCGGTGAACTCGTACAGCTTTTCGAAGGTAAAGGCGGACCCATGGCGTACCTGCTTAAATACGACGCCGCATCCTGCCGGGCCAAGGTCGATGCATTGGGTGACGCCGCCCTCGGAGGTGACGCCGTAGAGATTGCCGGCAGCGTCCTGACTAAGCCCACCCAAGGGGTACTTGCCGTCGGAGTTCCCGCTGAATCCGTGCAGCGGAGTCAATGTCTGGGCTTGGACGATGCTGGAAAGAACCGTGAGGGACAGCGTGAAGCAGAACAACAAAGCGATCCGGCGAGTGGTCTGGCTCATGACAAGCTCCTTATTTCGTAGCCACCAGGACCTGGAACGAGCAGAATGCTGTCCCATCACCACGGAAAAACCGCAACACCATATAACCGATAGATAGAAAAGTCAATTGGACAAATCAGGCCATTTCGCAAGCTAACCCAAAACGGTACAACCGGCTCGGTAACTTGCGCTATGCGATGTTACGCCAGTTACCGTTGTCCTAGTAGAATTCCGCCGTATGCCGATGAGCCTCCAAAGATTAACTGCTCTGTTTTGGAGCAGGAAGAAGTCGCAGGTTGCGGATTTCACACCGCCCAACCCTGCCGTTGAATTTCCACATCCTGATAATGCCTTGCTCTTCACGCGGTTGAAGGCTGATGCGATTCCCGGCATTCCGGGGGTTATGGGCGGCTATGGGACTCGAACTCATCCTGAACTAACTTCGATTCTCTACGGACTCGTCGCCGATCCTGCGGTCAGAAGAAGTCACGCTTTTGGAAGACCCGTGCTGGCTACGCCCGCGGGGCTTGTGTTCGCCTATGCGGGCGGCACTCACTCTGTCTTCTTGAGATTGCGCGAAGACAAACTTGACGCCGCACGTGCAGATGGTGGACGTTTTGATCCGACCTACGGAACAGACTGGATCGAGTTTCGCCTTGGAGGCCGAGTAGGTTCTGCGTCCGATTGGCAGGGGGCGATGCGCCACTGGGCAAACATTAGCTATCAGGATGGAAGGGCTATCAGCTAGTCAACTGTTGATATCAGGCGATATCACAAGTTACCCAGCTAAGACAAGTCCTCCGAATGTGACGCTTCGTTCTCTATTCGTATCGCAGCGCCGTTAGTGGATCGACGCGGGAGGCTCGTCGTGCCGGCACAAAGCCCGCCGCCACCGTTACCGCCGCGATGAACAGCACGGCGACCGCCAGCGTACCGGGATCGTGCGTTGACAAGCCGTAGATCTGGCTGCTCAGGAGACGCGTGCCCAGCCACGATAGCGGCAAGCCCGCAGCCAGGCCAATAGCCACCACGAACAGCGTCTCGCGCAGCACCATTTGCAGAATGTTGTCCCGCTGGGCGCCCAGCGCCATGCGAATGCCGATCTCATTGGTGCGCTGCGCTACCGTATAGGCGATGGTGCCGTACACGCCTACGCAGGCCAGGGCCAACGCCAGGCCGCCAAACACGGAGCTCAACAATGCGAAGGTGCGCTCCAGATAAAGCACCTGGTTCAGCATTTGCTCTTGGGTGCGGATGTTCACCACCGGCACATCGGGATCGACCGCAAGCGCCGTTGGCGCGATGGCCCGCGCCACTGCATTTGTGTCTCCCGCAGTTCGGAGTTGGTAGGTCATGAATGGCCAGATCTTCTTGGTTTGGGAGTACGCCACGTAGACAGTCGGCGGCGGCTCCGTGCGGATGTCCTCATACTTCACGTCCTGTACCACGCCGACAATCTGCATTGGCTGGTCCTCGACGTGGCTGCCAAAGCGGACTTGATGTCCGATGGGATTGTCGCCGTGGAAGTACTTGCGAGCCATGGCCTGGTTGATCAGCACTACCTTCTGCGACCTCGCCGTGTCCTGTTCGCCGATCGCCCGGCCCAGCAGTACGCCGATGTGCAACGTGTCGAAGTATCCTGGGCCGACAATGTGCCGATAAACCAAAGGCGCAGTGTTGGCCGCGGTGTATCCGGGAATCTGGATGTCGGTGAGGCTCCCGCCCGATCCAATGGGATTGCGATCCGCAAAAGCGACCGAGCGCACACCAGGAATCGACCCCAGCCGGCGTCCCAACTCTTCGTAGTAGGAGACAAGCTTCTGTCCGTCGTAGCCATTCAAACCGGGACGGACCGTGAACAGCACTACACCCTGGCGGTCATAACCCAGATTGACGCCTCGCAGGGTTTGCAGCGTTCTTATCAAGAGTCCTGCGCCGATCAGCAGCAGCAATGAGAGCGCCACCTGGGCGCCTACCAGAATCTTTCCTGAGCGAAAACGTTTCGCGCTCATAGTCGCGTTTCCGCTATTTTGCTTTAAGGTAGTCAGCGGCTGTACCCGGATGGCGGCTAGCGAAGGCGCCAGCCCGAAGACAATGCCGCTGACGATTGAAACTGCCGCGGTAAAAGCGAGCACCCGCAAATCGAGATGCAGGTCCACCGGCACCGGATCTCGCCCACTGGCCAGCAAACCGGCCAGCACCACTCCCGCCCAGTGCGCCACCACCAGCGCCGCCACGCCGCCCATCACGCCCAGCAGGCTGCTCTCCGTGAGCAACTGCCTGACGATCGCGGCGCGCGAAGCTCCCAGGCTGATGCGCATGGCGATCTCGCGTTGTCGCGATGCGGCCCGGGCCATCAGCAGACTGGCCACGTTGGCGCACGCTATCAGCAGCACCAGCGCCACCATCCCCATCAGCAGATACAGCGACTTCGAATACTGGTTGCGCAGGCTGTCAAGCCCGCTCGCCACCGAGACCAGGCTGAGGCGAGGAATATCTGCGTTAGCCGCCAGCTTTGGGGAGTACGACAGGATCGCCTGGTTGAACAGCAGCCCCAGTTCTGCATTGGCCTGGGAGGCCGAGACTCCTGGCTTCAACCGGCCCACTACACCGATCCACCATATCTTGTCGGCGCTCAACAGCGGCTCCAGGTTGCGGGTCATGTTGTCGCGGTCCCACTGGTGCGCGTAGACGCTGAGCGGGATCCATACGTCGGGTGCGAGGCTGGGATCAACGCCGAAAAACCCCTGCGGCGCGACTCCGACCACAGTGAGCGGCACGCCGTTGATTGTGATGGTCTTGCCGATACTCTGCGCATCGGAGCCCATCCGCCCCTCCCAGAATGCGTACGACACCATCGCCACCGGCGGCGCCGAAGGACTGTCATCGCTCGGCAAGATAGTGCGCCCTACCGCAGCCGGCACGTCAAGGCCTGCAAACAGATTGCCCGAGACGCCTTGAATCAGACCGGTGCTTGCCTTTCCTCTCAGGCCTACGTTGCCTTGATCGGAATTCGCCGAGAAGGCGAACGTCTCGCTGAATACCGTGTTGTTCTTCTGTAACCGCTGGTAGGCTGGATGGGAGATCGAGAAGCTGGTGGCCCCTCCCGTGGCTTGATTCTGGCCTTCATCCCCTTCCAGGTCCTGCATGAACGGATCGGTGTTCATGGACTTCAACGACCATCGCACCAAATACAAAGACTGCGGCTGCGTTACCGGAAGACGGCGAAACATCAGTGCATCAATCGTGCTGAAGATGGCAGTGTTAGCCCCAATACCCAACGCCAGCGAAAGCACTACAAGGGCGGTCAATCCAGCATTCTTGCGCAACATGCGAAAACCATAACGAACGTCTCGCAGCAGCATCCCCAGTCTCATGACGCACTTATACCTCGAAGGTAAGAGTTGCAAACCCCTCACCATATCGGCCTGAGGCAAGGCTCTGATTTAAATGGGATATCTGCTAACGAATGCCTGTGGGGTGTCCAGTTTTGCGTGCAATATCCGGAATTGGACAGCTAGAAGTCTGACAAGAACCCTGAAGCACAATCATTGGGATGCTGAGGCCTTAGCGCGCGATGTCGTCGTCAATCCAGTACTCGCGCCTGGAGACAAGTACCAACTTCTGGCTCCCCTTGGCTTCCACATGCAGAGCGTGCAGCCCTGGCGTGGGCGACGTTGGGCGGAAGCTCACTACATAGTAGTTGGGTACGTCGTTCGACAATGCGATGAGACCAGCCCTCAGACTCCTGGCATCGTGGAAGTGATGGAACTCGCCTCCGGCGAGTTGCGCGACGGATTCTGCGGTATTGGTTCGCAGTGCGTTACGTGAGGTAATAAAGGCCATCGTGGCCAACCGAAGAGGCGGGGCAAGCTGGCTGATGCAATCGAGCACCTGCTTGTTGTAGTGCCCATCATACTCGGGATCGGCTCCCTCTTTGCTGAAACAGCCATGCACGGGGCCAGGTTCGCTGCTGTTAAGCTTCGATGCCTCATGGGAGACCGCAGATCCCGTACTGGAAAACGCGAAGCTGTAGATCTGCGTATTCGTATCGCTGACGAGGCGAAGAGCTTCATCGAGCGTGGTCTTACTGCCCTGGTCGATGGTTTCGCTGAGCAGAAGAATCGCACGGCGATAGCTCGCAGGCTGCGTCCGAAGCTGTGCAACGGCCAATGCTATCCCGTCCAGAATGGCTGCCCCTTGATCACCCGCATCCAGGTTCCCAAGCTGCCAGGAAGCATCGGCTGTTCTCGGCGTAAAACGCAGTAGGATATGAGGCGCACTGTCGACGCCGATGAGAGCGACTCGGTGTTCCACATCGCCGATTAGCGCGTCGAGGATCGAGTCGAGCTGGCGGTAATCAGGAAGATGTCGTGCTCCCGCGCCTCCTGTTTCTACAACGATGGCCAACGCCAACGGCTGCGAATCGGTGTCCTGCTCGAGTGTGAGATGTTGTGGTACCCCATTGTCGGTGACAAGGAAGTCGTCGGCCGTGAGTTGGAAGACTACTTCTCCTCCCTTGGTCTTCGCCAGGATAGGAACCTCAACCAAAGTTGAGCTTACCGTGAGGGTCGGCTGCTCTTTATTGCTTTGTTGTGCGCTTCCGGCAGCAGCGAGGGAGAGCAAGACAAATAACGTACAAGCAACTCTCATAACAAAGCTCTCGTTATAACCGCGCCAGTTGACGATATCAGGCGACCGCACAACTCACTACCGGTTTGAATGATTTCTACTGGCTGATCCTGACCTCGAACCGCGTCACCTTCCACTGGCTCCCATCGAGCGACACGTGGTAAATTCCGCCTGACATGCACTGATTGCCGCACATGTAGCTGCCTTCCACCAGCGCCTCCGTTGGGCTGCGAAATTCCATAGTGCCCAGCCCAAACATCACCGCCCGCTTCTTCGTGTGTTTGTCGATGACCGTGGTGGTGAATGAGTTTTGCTTTTCCTTGCAGTCGGACTCAGGCTTGGCCGGCAGCGGCTTCAGTCGGTCGAGGAAATGCCGGTCGGCGTCCTCGCCCCGCACGCGAAAGCAGTAGACCGACGCGCCCATCTGCCAGGTGCTGATCTGGTAGCGAGCGACAGTTTCGTAGACGGAATCAATGACCGCCTGCGACGGCGGAGGAACCGCGGGAGCTTGTTGCTGCTGTTCCTGCACTTGCGCAACCGCACAGCCGGCCAATAGCAACAACGCAACGATCTGAAGTTTCATCTTTCCGATCCTGAAATCACGATTTAACCGCTCTCGTGCACTAACGGGAACGCGTCTTCGCCGCCAGCAACGACAGGTAATAATCTTCGAGCTGGCCGATGGTTTTCTTTACCTCAAACAGCTCGCTGCAACGCACGAATCCAGCATCGCCCATTCTGGCGCGCAGCGGCTCATCGCGCAGCAGCCGGATAATCGGGTTGGCGAAGGCCTCGGGCGATCGTTCAGGCACCAAGAATCCGGTCTCGCCTTCGACGACGGCGTCACGATTACCGCCGACATCGATAGCCACTACCGGCATCCCTGCCGCCATGTACTCCATGATCGCGTTCGAGAAGCCTTCGCTGATCGACGTCAGGCAGCCGATCGACATGCGCGAGAGCCAGTCCATCATGTTGCCTTCGCCCATGGTGAAGAAGACGCGATCGCCGATGTCCAGCTCCGCCGACAGCTTGCGAAGATCATCGTACAACTCGCCGCGTCCCGCCAGCAGAAACGCCACGTCGTCGATTTCGTCGGCGACAATCTTGGCCGCGCGCAGAAACAACGCATGGTCCTTCACCGGGCGCAGGTTGGCTACAATGCCCACCACACGGGCATTTGGCGGAACTCCAAGTTTTTCCGCCGCCGCTGGATCGCCCAGCCCCCGGCTGAACTTCGACATGTCCACGCCCTGGTAGACGACCTTCACGCGCTCTGGATCGAGTTCCTCTGTCTCCACGGCGATCCGTTTTGCTTCGAGCGAGTTGGCCATGATGCCGTCGGCGCGATGGTTCATCAGGCGAAACATTTTGCGCAGCGCTGGCGTGTACCAGTAGCCGGTGTTGAGTCGACTGGTGATGGCGATGCGGTCCGTGCCCAGCGACGACAGGACTGCGAACAGGCTGGTCTTATTCATGTACCCATGCGCGATCTGGATGCCGTGCTCGTCGGCGTACCTGCGGAAGGCCCTGACCTGCTTCAGGCCCTCGACCGAATTTACGCTTTTCGTTGGAAATACCACAGTGTGGGATGGAGCGGGAACGCTGCGCAGTTGCGGGCTATCTTCGAGGCAAACAACGTGCACCTCGAAACGGTTCTGGTCCAGTCTTTTCGCGGTCTCGACCACCTGCCGCTCGGTGCCGGCGTCGAGTCCTACTGTGTCGGACATCAACGCGACCGCGATTTTTCCGGAGGACTGGCGTTCCGGCGTTCTCCCCATGGATGAGGCTATCCTTTTATGATGCGAACGATGCCGCCTTGCACTGTGCCCGCAGAACGGAAGTAGTCCAGCGTCTCCTTGTCATACCATATTAGGGAGCCGTAGCGCTCGGGGTTTTCGTTCAGCTCAAGGTGCAGCACGCCAGCGGGGCGAAGGTAGGTCAGCGCATCGTCAACCCAGAAGCGCCATTCGGCAACGCCCCACTCATCGGGCTGGCGATGACGGTTAAAGCAGATCCAGTAGGCAGTGACGAGGTCGAGATCTCGCTGCGGAAGTGCCATCGGTTTGTGGCGCTCGATCAGCAATGGCGAGACACGCTTCTCGATCGCCAGTGCACCCAGCATTTCGCTGTAAACCCGCGACTCGACCTTGGTCAGAATCGTATCGGGCGCGTCGATGCCGTAGCAATCATGGCCACAAGCCAGCGCCGAAGCCATGAAGTATCCCGGGCCACAGCCGATGTCCAGGATGCGACGAGGCTTGGAAGCATGCAGCCCCAGCGCGCCGATCCGAGCGACGTTGAACGGCACCCAATGATCGTAATCGGCGTACTTGGCGGCTGACGTGGGATCGCGCTCGACGACCGGCGCCATCTCTTGCGCCAGCGCTTCGATGCGTCGCAGATCGGCCGCATCGCAAACCCGCGCCGGCAGGCGGCACAGCTTCACCGAGCCGTAACGCGCCAGGCGCAGCCAGATTTTGGCAATCGCTTTTTTTCGATCGGCAGACCGGTTAGACATGAGCGAGCGCGTGATCAGCCCTCGATGCGAAGACGGTTGGGGCTCTGCTTGCGTCCGCGCCTCCATCAGGCGAGCGCGGGCTCCGGAGGAGTCGCGGGCGTTCTTGCGTCCTCAGCCTGCGCATCCTGGACAGTCTGCGCGACCGCCTGGTTGTAGGCTGCGGATATGCCGAGAATGGCATATAGCAGTCCGCTATACGCAATACTTAGGAAGAACGCGCCCACGCACGACATGAGTACCGCGATCTGTAAGAACAGGGCGCCACGTCCCACGCGCGTGAATTTGTAGCGAGATCGTATCGCCGACAGTCCCTTGTACCCGCGGTAGAACGCAAACAGGAACAGGAACAGGCCAGGGAATCCCGTTTCGCTGGACAACTCGGTGTAGGAGTTGTGGGTGTAGTGCCACATCGCCTGCTTGCCGGATGCCATCGCTTCTTCGGCCTCAGCGTCCATGAATTCGCCCGGGCCCACGCCCAGGATGGGATGCTCGAAGCTCAACTGAATGCTTCGGAAGAAGAGCATCTTGCGGGTCTCAGCCGAAGATGCCGCTTCGGCCTGCGCCGACGACGAAGCGTTCAAGAACGTTGTAAATCGGTCGGTAATCCGTTGTGGGAGCAACGTGATCGCCAGAGCCAGGAAGACGATGCCGCCCATGATAATCGACATGCGCTCCACCGCCGTAGCGAAGGCGAAGAACAGCAGCATGCCGGCGCCCAGCGCCAGCAGTCCCATGCGCGATCCGGTACGCGCGAAGCCGGCCAGCACCGGAATCAGCATCAGTGCCAGGGCCACGCGTACGATGCCCTTCTTCAGGCTCAGGGCGAAGATGATGAATGGGATGCCAACCACCAGGTACAGCGCCAGGAAATTCGCGTCAGCCAGCGTGTCAGCGCCCGAGCCCAGGCCAAGGCGAACTTCGTTCGCGCCGCCGCCGGTGCCGCCGCCCATCACCATCGACAATATGCCGATGGTCGCCATTCCGAGCGCCACCACGTACATCGCGCGGTAACAATCCTCAATACTTCGTATAAACGCCGCCATGAAGAACAGCAGGAGCAATGCCTGAACGGTGGTCAGCCACGTGGTAAAGCTGCCGCCTTTCCACACGCTGAACGGGACGCAGATGCCCACCCAGATGGTGAAGGCGGTCATCAGCTTGCCGATATCGGACTTGAAGATCGACTTGGTCGTCTTCGTCATGATCATGCCGATCAGCAGCAGCGGCTGGAGCGCCATGCCAATGTGCAGCGACGGAAGCAGTTCAGGGATTCGGCTGCAGTAGAGGTACAGATACACCATCAGGATGAGATGGAACGGTTTGTAGAACTCGGGTCCGCGATGGCGATTACGGAACAGACCCTTGCTGGGTGCCGCAGCGGCAGGCTTGCTTTGTGGCCGGGCCTCGGGCAGGGGATCGTATCCGCCCTCCGGCTCAGCCACGATCAGATTGCCGTGGACGTCATATTCTTCGTGCGCTGCAGGTTCCGAATGCGAATAGCTGGACCAATTCACTTGAGTACCCCATTACCCTCTGGCTGTCGCGATCTCTTCCTTGATGACTCGTGCAGGATTGCCTACGGCGACGACCTGCGCCCCGACTGGCCGGACGACTACGGAACCGGCGCCTATGGTGCTGCCGTTTCCAATTGGAGCCATTATGATGGAAGAGGCCCCAATCCAGCAATCCGCACCAATATCAATCCACTCAAATTCCCCTTCGGCCGATCCGGTGATCTGCCCCTGGGAATCCCGACTGTGTTGTCGCCGCCCGCTCAAAACCTGAACCTGCGACGCAATCTGTGTCCGATCGCCTATCGAACAGCGACCCAATATGCAGTACGATCCGATATAAACGCCTTGTCCTAAAGCTGCATCCGGATGAGCAAAAAACGAGCCGAACGAAACCCGGCTATAGAGCGAACACTGCTTCAGCGTCAGCTTGTAGTAGGCGATCCGGAAGTAGTCTCCAATAATGCCGGGAATTTGCGAAAACGCGTGCGCCCCCATGGTGAAGATTGCGGGAAAACGGCCAAAGCCGGCAAACGCCGCCGCCGGCAGCGAAAGCGCCAGAAACAGCGCGTGCAACCCATGCTTGAGTATTTTCTTCATTCCCCGGGCGTGCCGAGTTTACGGCTGGGGGTAGGCCGCACGAAGTATACCATTAACCACCAGGGAAATAGCCCAAAGATTAGCCCCGAATGAGCTTCTTTTTCTGAATGGGATAAACTGCTTCACGGTTCCCATTTCCATGCGCGTTTTGTATTTTTCGCCGCGAATCTGCTGGCCTACCATCTCCGGCGCGCACCTGCGCGACTACTACTTTGCCCGCATTCTGGCCCGCCATGCCGACCTCACTTATGTCGGATTGGTGAACCAGGAATCGTCGGCCCAGGCCGAACAGTTGCGCCAGCGTTTGGAGCCGCAGCGAGGTACTAAGGTCTACGCTTTACGCCGCGACGCCGGTTACCGTCCGGTTAATATTCTGCGCGGGTTGATCGGCCCAACGCCTCTCAATGTCCTGAACTACACCTCGCAAAACGTCATTGCGGCGCTGGATCCCATTCTGCGCGAGCAAAGCTTCGACGTCATCCAGATCGAGAGCATGCATCTGATCGCCTATGCGCAGCACATCCGCAAGGTCGCCCCGCGCACGCGCCTCATTCTCGATTGGCACAATATCGAGTCCGAGATCCTGGCCCGCTACGCGGACAACGATGCCAATCCGTTGCGGGCCATCTATGCCCGCCGGACCTCGAAGCTCTCGCGCGGCGTCGAAGACGATCTGCTGCGGCTCTGCCACGCTCACACCGTCTGCAGCGACCGCGAAAAGGAAGTGCTGGAGACGCGTGTGCCCGGCACCCGCATCGAAGTCGTCGGCAACGGCGTCGATTGCGAGTTCTTCGCCGACAACGCCCAGAGCAATGAGAAGCGCGATGTGCTCTACATGGGCCGCATGGACTACCACGCGAATATCGATGCGGCACTGCATTTCGCGAAAACTACCTGGCCGCTGATCCACGCTCGCCGGCCGGAATTGCGATTGACCATCGTCGGCGCCCAGCCGCCGGACGCGATCCGAGCACTGGCATCCGACAATGTGGTAGTCACCGGAACTGTCGATGACGTGCGGCCGTACTATCACAGCGCGCTGGTGTCGGTTGTGCCGCTTCGCGTGGGCGGCGGAACGCGTTTGAAGGTGTTGGAAGCGATGGCCGCCGGCACGCCTGTGGTTTCGACAACGCTGGGCGCCGAAGGCCTAGCCGTTACCAACGGCAAGGACATCCTGATCGCCGACGCGCCGGAAGCCATGGCTGATGCGGTGGTCAGGATGCAATCCGATTCGCCCGAACGTCGCGAGTTGATCGCCAACGCCCGGCAGCTGGTCCAGACCCGCTACGACTGGAATGTGGTTGGCGAGATCCTGCTGCGCCTGCACGCCGAGCAGGTGGAGATGGGGGCAGCATGCCTCGAAGCCAAGTAGAGGCGCAGACAGCGGCGGCCGGCACTCCCTCACGCAAGCCATTCCCCACGGTAAAACGGCTCGTCTGGCTCGTCGTCTTAGTGGCGCTGATCGTGGGGTTGCTGTGGCTACTCTCACACTCGGGATCGTTTCTGGTCATCAACGCGCCGGAGCGCTCCGACGTGATGGTAGTACTGGCTGGCGGCGAAGGCAGTTCGCGGTTTGCCCAAGCCATACGCTTGCAGAAAATGGGCTACGCGCCGGTCATCCTGATCGACGCCGATGTCAGCCGCGACTTCTACGGCAAAAGCGAAGCCGATCTGGTCCGCGACTACCTGAACCGCACGCCGAGCTTGCGCAACGCGCAGGTATGTCCCACAATGGCGGACTCGACTTACGGCGAAGTTGTCGATGTCGAACGCTGCCTGAAGCAGGCTCACGCGGCATCGGCGATCGTCGTCACCTCCGACTTCCACACCCGCCGCGCGCTCTCAATATTCCGCGGGCGCCTGCCGCAGTATCAGTGGTCGGTGGCCGCATCGTCGTGGCCGGCCAGTGCCGCCGAACAATGGTGGAAGCACCGCTGGTGGGCGAAGACCGTTATCGATGAGTGGGAGAAGTATCTGTGGTGGGAGTTGGTCGATCGCTGGCGTTCTGGGCTCGTGCTGAGTTAACGAGGGCGTCTTCCTCAGATGATTGTCATCCTGAGCGGAGCGTCCGCGTTTGTGCCTTTCCGCCGCTGCTTTTGGGTAGGCGGACCCGGAGTCGAAGGACCCCTATTGCATGAGTTCCCAAATCTCGAGACCCGCGAGACCCGCGGCACCCGGCGGTTCGACAGTTAGCGGTTGAATAACACTGGGTGTCCAGTTCTAGCTCTTCTTTTGGGCCAGGGCGGGCTGAACACTCCGCAATGTCTCCTGATAGAAGCCGACTAGCGCTCGCCGATAGGCTTCCGGTGTATGCGCCGAAGCTGCCTGGGCCTTTGCTGCCGCTCCCAGGCGCGATCGCAAATCGGCGTCCGACAACAGCCGCAACAGAGCTTTTGTCATCGCTCCAGGATTGCGCGGCTCGACCATCAATCCCGTGACGCCCTCTTCCAGAATCTCAGGTACTCCGCCAACGCGATTGGCCACAATCGGCAAAGCCGCGGCCATCGCTTCGAGTACTACATTGGGGGATCCCTCACTGTGGGAGGGTACGGCAACGACGGTCGCCATGCCGTAATAAGGCGCGGTGTTCCGCTGGAACCCGGCCAGGGTCACACGATCGGTGACGCCAAGTTGCGTCGCGAGTTTTATCAGGTTCTCTCGCTCCGGACCGTCGCCAACAATGATCACTCGAAAGCGAGGCGCTCCCGGCATTGCTGCCAGCGCCGCTGCCGCACGAATCAAGTGCGCAAGGCCCTTCTCATAAGACAACCGCCCAACCGACAGGATGACTGCTTCCTCACTAATGCCGAGTTCCCGTCGCACGCGCCGAACTTCCTCCGCGGACGGCGCTACAAAGGGCTTCACCGCATTGTGCAGAATCGTGATGCGCTCGCGGGGAACGCCGAAGCTAACGATCTTATCGGCGAACGGCTGGCAGACAGTGACCACGCGATACGCGCCCGTCAGCGACCACCGGTCCAGTCGCGTGTACATGCGGTCAAGCCGGCTGGTTTCGGTGTAGCCATGATTCCAAGCCACCCAGGGATACTGGCGCTGCAGCTTCAACAGCCGAACCATAAAGTGCGACTTCACATTGCGCGTTTCCAGGATGTCGGGATTGACGGCGGCAATCGTTTGCCGCAGCTGCGACAACACACTTGTGTCCCAGCGCCGCCGTTCGGCGACCGTGGCGACAGAGAGTCCTGCAGCTTTCGCGGCAACGGCCAGCGCGCTGGGCTCCGGCCCGCGCTGATACGTAACGATCGTGACCTCGACGGCTGGCAGATCGCCTTCCCCGTGGGCCATCATCGCTCCGTAATCGATGACGTTTCGCGCCGGTCCGGTGACGGTGGCGTTCTCGATGAGCGTCAAAACTCGAATGGGCGATTGGGTCACGATGTTTGCAGTCGGCTAAAGCCGGCTACGGCAATTGAGAAGGTAGCCGAGACGATGGCCTGAAGGCTAGCTCTACCTTGCCCTCCTACGTTGTGGGAGCTTGCGATGGTGCAGGCGCCGCTGCTGTTGCTGCTGTCTGGTTGATATTCTTGACCACCACGCGCGCGGGATTACCCATGGCCACGCAGTACGGCGGAATGTCATTCACCACTACGCTGTTTACGCCGATGATGGCGCCCTCGCCGACGGTGACACCCTTCATGATGAAGCTGTTGTGTCCGATCCAAGCGTAGCGGCCAATGCGTACCGGCTTCACCTCTTCCGGACGCGGCGGCAGGTCGGCGATGCGTTCGGTCACGTCGCGGGGATGCGCGTCCGTATCCATGAAACGCACGCCGGACGCGACGTTGACGTCATCTTCCAGCACGATCTCTTTGTTCACCAGGAAGAGCACGTTGTGTCCGAGATCGACGCGGTTGCCCAGCACCAGCTTAGGTTCATCGAAGAGGCCGCCGCTGAAGATGTCGACTTTGCCGAAAAAGTTGACGTTGTCGCCGACAAAAATCTTGGCGTGTCCCACAACGAAGGGCATGCGCCAGACGCGAAACTTCTTGCCGACGGCCGAGCAGCGTCCGCGGAAGAGCGGCTCGCAGACGAAGTAGCTCCACAGCCAGCGCAGGCCCATCAGGCCGCCTTGCTGGGCGGTGAAGCCGAAGCCGAGTAGCGGATTAAGGAATCGCGGCAGCGGCAGGTTGCTCGACTCGATGGCGCGCGCGGTTTTCTTCACCCCGCGATAGAAGGGCGTGTCGCCGCGACGGATTTTGAGGAGCAACGAGGACATTGGTTCGTTTCGAAAACCACAGCACTGCCGAAGGGGGGACAGCAGATCCTTCGACTCCGTGTCCGCGCGCTGCAAATGCTGCGGCGCAACTGCAAAGGCGCGGACACACCGCTCAGG